>VGIF01000268.1 GCA_016868015.1 Betaproteobacteria bacterium | reverse complement strand
AATGCCAGCGGTTTTTCCAAGTGTGCGCCGTACCCGGCAAGCACGCCGCGCTGCGCATCGATGCGCTCGATCAAGCGCGCTTTACGCTCGGCCAGCGCGACGTGCTGATCGAGGCTCATCTTATGACGAAGTCGGCGGTGGCGGCGGCGAAGGCGTCAGACGTTCACCGTCCTTGCGCAACTCGGCGAGGCTCGCGCTGAATAGTTTGGATTTCCCGCGCGAACGCGAGCGCGCCGCCATTGCGCAGCCGATGCCGATGACGAGATACGCCACAGCCAGTAATCCGGACACCCACACACGATGCGTATCCCAAAACAGCAGAATCAAAAAAAACGAAAACAGCAACACCGCCAGCGACAAAAAAAATGCCGCGGCGGCGGCCACCACCAATATGCCCGCAACCCGCAGCCGCTCCTCTTCGAGCTCAAGCTGCAACAGCTCGCCGCGCGTGCGCACGGTGGCGACCAGCGTCGCCAGCAGCGTGCGCAACGAATGCAGCAGGCCGCCTTGCGGCGATGGCCGCGGCGCGCCGTTGTGCGGGGGAGCTTGCATGCGGCGTTGCCTTGCGCGACTTTAACGTCGGCCGATCAGCAGGCCGACGATCAAGCCCACGCCGGCGGCGATACCGACCGCGCGCCACGGATTGTCGTGCACATATTCGTCGGTGGCGCGCGCGGCGTGCTTGGTTTTGTCGACCACTACGTCGCGGGTGTCGGCGAGCCGGTCCTTGGCGTGATGCAACTGCTCCTGCAAGCGCTCGCGCATGACGCCGATTTTTTCGCCGGTGTGACTGGCGGTGGCACGCAAATATTCGTCCATGTCGGCGAACACGGTCTTCAGATCGCTTTTGATTTTTTCACGCGAGGCGGAGGCGTCGGTGAAACTCGATTCAGTATTCATAATCACTCCATGCGGGGTTGTGCGAAGGGTTGTGCGAAAGGTTCGTGCGAACGGCGAATGAAGGCGGATGTTGCTTTTAAAGGCTGTTACAGACTGAATAACGGTAGCCAGTTTACCGGTGAAAAGCAACTGATTTTTAACGTTAAAGCTTGATTTTTGACATTGCTCAAAACACCGCCACCGCGCCGCCGGGTTGCTTGACGCTGCCGCCGGCGCAATGACATGATCAATCGGCAATAGTTCAACACCATCACCATTCACAGCCGAGGAAAACCCGCATGAGTGATTACGCAAAACGCCGCAAGCGCGGCATGGCGGTACTGAAAAAAATGGGCCGCGAAGCCTTGATGCTCGAGCAAAAAGCGCTCTACCCCGACCTCTATGAAATGTCGGTCGGCCACTTGTTCGGCGACGTGTGGGCGCGGCCGGGCTTGAGCTTGCGCGAGCGGCAACTGGTGACACTCGCCGCGAACATCGCGCTCGCCCGCCCCAGCGGCAACTATTCGCACTACCGCAGCGCGCGCCACATTGGCATTACCCACAAGGAAATTTGCGAAGTGATGATTCAGGTCGGGCACTACGCCGGCTGGCCCACGGTATCGAACGCGGTGCGCCAATACACCGCCGTGCTGGAAGAAGACCAGGAAATCAAGGCGGGCAAAAAGAAAAAACCCACGCTGGTATAAATCGCTCAGACCACGCCGACGCGCGCCAGCAACCGCGCCGCATCGGTATCGACCATCAGCATCTCGCGGCAATCGCGCCGTAAAAATCCGCTGGCCACGGCGTGATCGAGATACGCCATCAGTGGGTCGAAAAAACCGTTCACGTTAAACACGCCCACCGGCTTATCGTGCACGGTGAGCTGTTGCAGCGTCAGCACTTCGAACAATTCATCGAGCGTGCCGAAGCCGCCGGGTAAAACCAGGAACGCATCGGCAAGCCCGGCCATCATCACCTTGCGCTCGTGGACGCTGTCGACCACATGCAGCTCGGACAACCCGCGATGCACCACTTCTTTTTCCTGCAAAATGCGCGGCGAAATACCGATCACGTAACCGCCCGCGGCGAGCGCGGCATCCGCCGTCACCCCCATTAAGCCCACATGACCGCCGCCAAAAATAATGCGGCAGCCCTTTCGCACCAAGAGGCGGGCGGCCTCGCGCGCGGCATGGGCGTAACCGGGATGGTTACCGACGCTGCTCCCGCAGAACACGCAGACACTAAGCATTATTCAATAAAATCAGCTATTTACGAACTCTTACCACAAGCCCTTCAAACGCCCGCCATCAAGGTTCAACGACACACCGGTGATGTAGCTTGAGCGCTCGGAACACAAAAACACGATGGCATTCGCCAATTCTTCGGGCTTACCGAAGCGATTCAACGAATTCTTGCGCGCGGCCAGGCGGCGCGCTTCTTCCTCGCTTTTCACGCCGAGCTCTTGCTGCAAACCTTGCGCGTTGCGTTGCCACAAATTCGTCGCCACCCAGCCGGGGCACACGGCGTTGACCAGCACGTTGTCTTCGCCGAATTCGGTCGACAGCGATTTGGTGATGTTCAGCAAGCCGCTGTTGGTGATGCCGCTGCCGAACATGTAGGGGTCCGGTTCCTTGCCCGCGCCGCCGATGATATTAACGATGCGGCCCCATTTTTTAGCTTTCATGATCGGATACACCAGACGTATCGCGCGCAAAAAGCCGAGGATTTTGGTTTCGAATTGTTCCTTCAAACCCGCATCGGTCAACGCTGCAAAGCGGCCGGAATACATTTGCCCGGCGTTGTTGATCAAAATATCCACCGTGCCCAATGTTTGCTGTGCGCTTTGCACCAGGCGCGCGATGTCGGCCTCCTGGGTCATGTCCGCCACCACCCCATGCACTTCGCCACCGGTTTGCGCGGCGAGTTCCGCGCGTGATTTTTCGATGGTCTCGGCGTTACGCCCGCAAATCATCACGCGCACGCCTTCTTCCAAAAACTGCCGCGCGGTTTCGCGCCCGATGCCGCGCGAGGCGCCGGTGACGATGGCCGCCCTGCCCTTGATGCCCAAATCCATGGTTGTCTCCTTAATCGAGGGCGCAATTTTACCGCGCCTTTCGGCGGGAACCGGTTTGCGACACAATCGCGGCCTGCAACGGAGCGCCAACATGAAAATAGGATTTATCGGTTTGGGCCAAATGGGCCGCGGCATGGTGTCGCGCTTGCTCGATCATGGGCATGAACTCGTGGTCTGGAACCGCACGCGCAGCGTAGCGCAAACATTTGCGGCGCGCGGCGCGCAGGTGGCGGACAACGCGCACGACACTTTGACGGGCGAAGTCGTGATCACCATGCTGGCTGACGATGCGGCTGTGCAAAACGTTTGGATCGACAACGGCCTCGTCTCCAAAATGCCCATGAAAAGCCTGCATTTGAACATGGCTTCGGTGAGCCTTGCCATGGGAAAGACGCTCGATCAACTGCACCAACAACACGGCTCTCGGTATGTTTGCGCGCCGGTGTTCGGGCGCCCGGAGTTTGCGTCGCGCGGCGAGCTCGATATCGTCGCCGCCGGCACGCCGGCGGCAGTGGCGCACTGCGAAGCGCTGTTCAAACAATTGGGCCGGCGCTGGTTTAACGTCGCCACCGAAGCGCCCAAGGCCAACGCACTCAAAGTCGCGCGCAATTTTTTGCTCGCTACCATCATCGAGGGCCTGGGCGAAGCGATGGCGCTAGTGGAAAAAGCCGGCGTCGAGCCGCGCGTGTTCTACAACATCGTCACCGGCACCGCGATGAATTCCGCGTCGCACATCAACTACGGGCGGCTGATGCTGGAAAACCCGGATCATCCGACATTCCCCCTGCGGCTGGGCTTGAAAGACGTCGAACTCGCGCTGCAAACCGCGGCGGATTTAAACGTGCCGCTGCCCAGCGCCGAGATCATGCGCCAACAACATTTGGCCGCGATCGCGCAAGGCTACGGCGAACGCGATTGGGCGGCGCTTGGCACCTTCATCATGGATAGCGTGGCAGGACGAATTGGCGGACAATCCGCGCTGCAAAAGTAAGCTCGCCCCGCGCATCGCTCCCGCGTGGGCGGGAACCCCAAACGCCGCGCCCCATGGCAGCCGGCATGGATTCCCGCCTGCGCGGGAATGACAGCGGGGTTAAGTTGGTTGTCCACGTAACCTACACCGCCATGAACAAAACCAAACCTCGCTACGATTGCAGCAAATGCCCAGGCTATTGCTGCAGCTACGACCAAATCGAAATCTCCGAATTCGATGTCAAGCGCCTCGCCAAACATCTCAGCCTCTCGCCGGCCGCCACCGAAAAGCGCTACACCAAAATCGACGACGGTAAGGTGGTGTTACGTCACCACGCCGACGAATCGTTCACCTCGATTTGTATTTTTTTCGATAGTGAGAAACGCCGCTGCACGGTGTACGAAGCGCGCCCGCGCACCTGCCGCACCTATCCGTATGGCGCCAAGTGCGGCTATTACGAATTTCTAAAATTCGAGCGCGAGCATCAGGACGACGAAGATTTCGTCGCCACCACGCGTTGAGCAGCGTCACCCATGTATTTTCATAAGTATTTGATTTAATTGACTTTTTTATTTTTCGAGTACGGCGATGCGCTGGCCGATGTGGGGTGAGCCAAAGGCATGCACCAGGCGCGGCACCGCGGCATGTGTCCACGCTTCTTGTTCGGGATAAAGCGTTGCCACTTGCGCCATGCCTGCGACGCGCGCTTCGAGCG
>VGIF01000267.1 GCA_016868015.1 Betaproteobacteria bacterium | reverse complement strand
GCGAAAAACACCGAATTAAACATCGAAAGCGCCTTCGGCCTGATGAAATCAGCATTCATTTCGCATAATCGGCATCATCGCTTTCCTCGGGCGCACCTTTTACCTACTTGATCAGCGTATCCTTAACTTACACGCCTAACCCAATGATGGGGCACAGAGACGCGGATTTATTTTCACGCGATGCGTGGGGATTTATTGCATTAATTTTTGCGCTGCGGGCGGCTGCGCCGCGCTTAGCCGCGGGCGCCCGGGCGTGTCTCAGGCGCCGGTTTTAGCTTGCGCGCGCGCCAGCAGCTTGGCGAAATTCGACATCAACATCAAATGGGCATAGAGCCGCGGCAACACGCCGTTTTTCACCAGCTCCTTGAGTTTTTCCGCCGGCAGTTCGGGCAGCTTGTTTTCGATCACGCGATACATGCCGGAAAGCGTAATCGGCTCGCCCTGGTTGGACTTGGCCTGCATGGTGAACGGTTCGAGCAGCTCCAGCTCCACCACCATTTTGCACATCGCCTCGGTGCGCCCAAGATCGGTTTCAAACTCGAACAAAAACTTGCGCAGGTTTTCCCAAGCGGGCAGCGGTTCGCCCTTGTCGTTATGTAAGGCCATGCCGGTGTCGCTCAACGCGCGTTTTTCCACGCACACAATGCGTTCATCGCGCTCTTTGCCGTTATCGTTCACCCGCGTCATGCAATACGGATAGCGCCGCACGTAGGCCGGCTGGTAGGCATTGCGATCCCACGCATCGTCAGCGGCGAGATACAGGTTTTGCCCCTGCTTTAAGCCCAGCACCGCCATCGCCGTGGCGGTTTTGCCCTGGTCAGCGCTCACAAAAATGATCGGGTAGTCGTGGCACGCGAGGCTGATTTCGCTGTACGACAACGGGATCAACACGCTGTCGCGAAACGCCGCGGGCACCTTGCCGGTCGCAGGCATCGCCACGCGATGATCCTTGGCGAGCGGCACGATTTCTTGATAAGCGAAAGGCGGGGTAATATTCATGGGCGGTCAACAAACTGACTCAGGCAGGAAAGTGCTACTCAAGTATTCTATCCGGCCTACTTACTGGAATAAAAGAATAATAAAATCAAATATTTAAAAACCAACCTCGGCCGGCCCTGTCACAAATCCGTAATAGGCAACGATTAGACTGTGCGGCGCCGCACATCTGCGAAAAATGAAGCATGACGTGATCAAAGATATCGGGCGGCAGTGGTTTGCGCGTAAGCAATTGGGATACATCACGGGCGCGGTGTAGGCGCGAACCACGGTAAGAATCGACGGCTCAAGCACGGTGTTTCCGTTCGCTGGGGGCAGCGGACGAGGATACGGAAAACTACGTTATCGGCCGTTTCGGATAGCGAAACGGACCAAGGAGGTTGCCATGGCTACCAGCGAACATATTTCCAAGCAATTCGACGCGGATCTCGAGAACGTGCGTTCCCAAGTCCTGCAAATGGGCGGGCTGGTCGAGGGCCAATTAATGGCCGCAATCGACACATTGATGACCGGCAGCGAAGATCTCATCAGCCGCGTGATCGACACTGAGCGGCGCGTTAACACCATCGAAAAGGAAATCGACGATGCCATCACGCATGTGGTGGCCAGACGCCAGCCCGCTGCGAGTGATTTGCGGCTGATCATGGGGGTATCGAAAATCGTCACCGATCTGGAACGCATCGGCGACGAGGCGGAAAAAATCGCGCGCATGGCGCGGCAGATCTACGGCCGCGGCGCGCTCTCCATCCCGCGTTCGGTCGACGTGCGGCAAAGCGGCCATCACGCCTCGCAGGCACTGCGCCGCGTCCTCGATGCGATGGCACGGCTCGATACCGGCGAAGCGGAAAAAATCATCGCCGAGGATAAACTGATCGACACCGAGTTTCGAGCGATTTTGCGCCAGTTGATCACCTACATGATGGAAGACCCACGCACCATTTCCACCGCGCTCGATATCGTGTGGGCGGCCAAGGCAATCGAGCGTGTGGGCGATCACGCCAAGAATATCGCCGAGCAAGTGATTTACGTGGTAAACGGCACCGATGTTCGCCACACCCGGGCTTCGGCGAGCACCACGGCGGGAGATAATGCCTGATGCCGGCACGCATCCTGGTGGTGGAGGACGAGCTCGCGGTGCAGGAACTCATACGCTTTACGCTGGAGCAAGCCGGCATGCAGACGCTGACGGCGGCGAGCGCGGAAGACGCGCTCAATTTGCTGCATGACGCGTTGCCCGACGCGGTGCTGATCGACTGGATGTTGCCCAACAAATCGGGGCTTGCACTAGCACGCGAGCTGCGCGAGACGGCGCGCACGCGGGAGTTGCCGCTGATTATTGTCACCGCGCGCGGCGAAGAGGCCGACCGCGTGAAGGGGCTCGATCAGGGCGCGGACGATTATGTGGTCAAGCCCTTCAGCCCGCGCGAGTTGGTGGCGCGCATTCAGGCGGTATTGCGCCGGCGCGCGCCGCAGGCCGCGGACACGGTGTTATCGGTGGGCGGCCTCAGTCTTAATCCGCTCAATCACGAAGTGACGCTTGAGGATAAACCGCTTAACCTGGGGCCGACGGAGTTCAAGCTGCTGGGGTTTTTTCTCGCGCACCCCGAGCGCGTCTACAGCCGCGCGCAACTGCTCGATCAGGTGTGGGGCGACCACGTCTTCATCGAGGAGCGCACGGTGGACGTGCACATCCGGCGTTTGCGCATCGCGCTCGGCGATGCGGGTGAGGATTTGATCAAAACCGTGCGCGGCGCCGGCTACAAGCTCTCGGCGGCCAAGGCGCGCTAGCTCGCCCACTATAATCAGCGTATGACCGTTTGGCGTTTACTGGCACTGAAGTTCGCGATGGTGGCGCTGCTCGCCGTTGGCGTTGGCGCATGGCTTACGCCGTTGGCGGGTTGGATCACCGCTTTCGTGGCGCTGGCGTTGTTGTACACGCGGCATATTCATCAATTAACGCGGCTGGAGCATTGGCTCAAGGCGCCGGGCATTGATAATGTGCCCGATGCCGCCGGCGCCTGGGGCGTGGTGTTCGCGGGCATTTACCGCGCGCTACGGCGTGAAATCCGCGAACGCGACGCGGTCAAGCACGAACTCGAACTGTTCATGCAGGCGGCGCAGGCTCTGCCCGACGGCATCGTCATTCTTGACCGCGGCGATGAGCTCTCTTGGTGTAACGACACGGCCGCGCGGCACCTGGGGGTGAGGCCCGGCGGCGATTACGGGTTGCGGCTGACCAACATCGTGCGCGTGCCGCGTCTGGCGGCGTTTTTGCAAAGCGCCAACCCCGATGAAACGCTGGAGTACCGCCCCGCCGCCAACCCCGGCCAGGTACTCTCGCTCAAATCGATACCCTTTGGCAAAGGGCGCAAGCTGCTGGTGAGCCTGGATGTCACGCAAATCGAGCGCGCCGACACCACGCGCCGCGATTTCATCGCCAACGTATCGCACGAACTGCGCACGCCGCTCACGGTGATTCACGGGTTTTTGGAGCACATGCGCGATGCGCCGGTGCTGCCGGCGGAGCAGGCGCGGCGCCATATTGCCCTGATGTCGCAACAGTCGGACCGCATGTTAAAGATAGTCGACGATCTGCTGATGCTCTCGCGCCTGGAGGGCGGGGATGCGCCGCATCGCGAGGAGCCCGTCGACGTGCACGCGATGCTGCAAGCGCTGGCCGAGGAGGCGCGTGCGTTGTCCGCGGGCCGGCATCACATCGAAGTCAACATCGCGCGCGGCGCAGCGATGAGCGGCAGCGCGGATGAGCTGCGCAGCGCGTTCGGCAACCTGGTGAGTAACGCCGTGCGTTACACACCGGCCGGCGGGCGCATCGCGCTTGCCTGGCGCATCGATGAAAAAAACCGTCCGCTGTTCAGTGTAAAAGACAACGGCATCGGCATTGCCGCCGAACACATTCCGCGCTTGACCGAGCGTTTTTACCGCGTCGATCGCGGCCGCTCGCGCGAAACCGGCGGCACCGGGCTCGGGCTTGCCATCGTCAAACACGTGTTGCTGCGCCATCAGGCGACGCTGGAAATCGAATCCGCGCTTGGCACCGGCAGCGAATTTCGCGTGCTGTTTCCGTATTGGCGCGGCAATGTGGCGGGTGCCACCCCGACGTCAAATGGCGCGTCCGGGGCGGCGGATGTCGATGCAGCATGAAATGTGAGCATATGATTTTATTTTTATTTTTATTTTTATAAATTGGCCACACCCCTTAACATCCTGTTCTTGTGCACCGGCAACAGCGCCCGTTCCATCCTGGGCGAGGCTCTGGCGACAAGCTTGTCGCACGCCCGCCTGCGTGGCTACTCGGCCGGCGCCCAGCCGGGCGGCCGGGTCAATCCGTTTGCCGCCGAGTTGTGCGCCGAAAAGAACTACCCCGCGCATCTGTTGCGTTCGAAATCGTGGGACGAATATGCCGCGCCTGGCGCGCCGACGATGGATTTGATCATTACCGTATGCGATAACGCGGCGCACCAAGCGTGTCCGCTGTGGCCGGGCCATCCCGCCACCGCGCATTGGGGCTTGCCCGATCCGGCGGCGGTGACGGGCAGCGATGCGGATAAGCGCGCGGCGTTTCGCGCGATACACGATGTATTGGCCCGGCGCATCGAAATGCTGCTCGCGCTGCCGATTGAAAGCATG
>VGIF01000266.1 GCA_016868015.1 Betaproteobacteria bacterium | reverse complement strand
TAGCGCGCCACGCAACGACGAAACGTCGTCAACGGAATGTGCTGCGTGAGTTGCGCGAACACGAGTTTGCCCAGGTTCATCGATATCTCCTGCGAGTGAGTTGCTCGCAGGATCGCAAATCGAGAAAGCGCTGTTCAAATCGAGACCAGAAAAAATCATCTGTTATTTATTTACAATCAACCAATTAGCACGTTTCGGGCACTCAACGTCCGGACACTACTGATATTTTTATGGGATCAATGCGGATTTGGCATAATGCCCGCGCAGCACGCCACGCCAATCGGGTAAGCGCCACGTAAGAAAACATCGAAAAAATGCCATCATTGCATCCATTTCGAACCACGAATCCGATGATCGGGCAATCAAGTTCCCCGCACCACCCCACCCATTCCTGCGCGTCCAGGCAATTTGGTCACTGCTGCAGCGCGTCGGCCAGACTGCGAAACTAGTATATTTACTTAGACAAAACTTCACTCTGGCCCGTTACGTAAAAAAACGATCGTGAGCATTGCGTACATCAATACCCACAACTACAATGCGCGGCGGCACATGAAAGAAGGCCTTTTCGCGTGCGCCAAGCGGCCTTGCCAAAACAACAATATTCAAGTTCGTGGTAGTTAGTTTTTCCAACCAAAAGTCGAGCAGTAATTCTTTTGCAAATTGAGGAGGGCATTGTTTGAAAACCAAATTATCCTATAACTTGGATTTTCTGGCCGGGCTGCTGATGATCTGCACAGGCGCCGTTGGCTTTTATATGGCCTTGGACTATCCCTACGGCAGTGCGCTGCGCATGGGGCCGGGCTACTTCCCGCGTGTGCTGGCTGGAATCATGATCGCGTTTGGCGTTTGGATCGGGCTGCGCGGCCTGCGCACGCAAGAGCCGGTCAAAGGCATCTGGGGGTGGCGCCCGCTATTCTGGGTCACCCTCGCCATGGTGGTGTTCGGCTGGATGATGGAACGCGCCGGCTTCGTGCCCTCGCTAGTGGCCTTGTTCTTCATTGCCTCGTTGGCCGGCTACAACATACGTTGGAAGGAAGTCACCATCCTCACGATTGTGATGATCCTATTCGCGTGGGGCGTGTTCGTTTACGGCCTCGGTCTGCCTTATCGTCTTTTCTGGTGGTAGCCCATCATGGAACTATTTAATAATCTGATTTTCGGCTTTTCCGTCGCGCTGTCGCTGCAAAACCTGATTTATTGCTTCATCGGCGTGTTCGTGGGCACCGCCATCGGCGTACTGCCGGGCGTGGGGCCGCTGGTCACCATTGCCATGCTGCTGCCGATCACTTTTAACCTGCCGCCGATTCCGGCGCTGATCATGCTGGCGGGCATTTACTACGGCTCGCAGTACGGCGGCTCGACCACCTCGATCTTGATGAACCTGCCGGGTGAAACCGCCTCGGTGGTTACGTGTCTGGATGGTTACCAGATGGCCAAGAAAGGACGCGCCGGACCGGCCTTGGCGATTTGCGCCATCAGTTCATTTTTGGCCGGTTGCGTGGGCACGTTGTTGATCGCTTTGTTCGGCCCGCCCCTGGCTGAAGTGGCGCTCAAATTCGGCGCGCCCGAATATTTCGCGCTAATGGTCATGGCGCTGGTTGCCGCGTCGTCGCTGTCCAGCGGTGACATGGGCAAATCGCTGGCGATGGTGGTGGTGGGGCTATTGCTGGGGATCGTCGGCACCGACGTCAACTCGGGCATGGCGCGCTACTCGTTCGGCATCGCCGAGCTGTCCGACGGCATCGGCTTCACCGTGGTGGCGGTCGGTTTGTTCGCGATTTCCGAGATCGTCAAAAATCTCGAGTCGTCCGAGCAGGGCGAGGTGTTTACCAGCAAGATCAAAAACCTCATGCCGACGTGGAAAGATCTCAAGGATTCGTGGTGGCCAACGGTGCGTGGCACCGCGGTCGGCTCGTTCTTTGGCGTGTTGCCCGGCACCGGGCCCGCGATCTCGTCGTTTGCGACGTACATGGTCGAGAAGAAAGTGTCCAAGAATCCGGAAAAATTCGGTACCGGCGCGATTGAAGGCGTGGCGGGCCCCGAGGCGGCCAACAATGCCGCGGCACAGTGCGCGTTTATTCCGACGCTCACACTGGGTATTCCCGGTTCGGGCGTGATGGCGCTGATGCTGGGTGCGTTGACCATTCAGGGTATCGCACCTGGGCCGCAAGTGATGACCAGCAAGCCCGATTTGTTCTGGGGCCTGATCGCCAGCATGTGGATCGGTAACGCCCTGCTGGTGGTGTTGAACCTGCCGCTGGTGGGCATGTGGGTGCAATTGTTGAAAGTGCCCTATCGCTGGTTGTTCCCGTCGATCCTGATGTTCTGCGCGATCGGTAACTACAGCCTTAACAACAGCTCGATGGATCTATATCTGTGCGCCATCTTGGGCGTGCTCGGCTACGTGCTGATGAAGCTGGAGTGCCCGCCCGCGCCGCTGATCCTGGGCTTCGTGTTAGGGCCCTTGATGGAAGAAAACCTGAGGCGCGCGATGCTGATCTCGCGCGGCGATCCAACGGTGTTCTTCACCAGACCGATTGCGGGCACCTTCATGGTGCTGAGCATTTTGCTGTTGATCGTCATGGCTCTGCCATCCATCCGCAAGAAGAAGGAAGGCGCTTACGTGGGCGGTGGAGGCGACGCCGCCTAGCCGCGACAGCGGTTCCCCGCAACCCAGTGGCGATGCCCAAACGGCATCGCCACTTTTTTTTGGGGGTTACGATTGCCCGCGCGCCGTCTTGAACACGCGGCGCTAGCATCGCCCACCCTTAACGCATCGGCCGGCAGTGCATGCTTTGGATTTTGTTTCACTTGTATCTGGCGTTATGCTGGTGCAGACTTCAAAAGCAGCTCAAGCAAAAACTGACGAAAGTACCCATGGCATCCTCCGCAACCCGCATCCGCGTCGGCACCGGCGCGGGCTTCTCCGATGACCGCATCGACCCCGCGGTCGACCTTGCCGAGCGCGGCGCGGTCGATTACCTGGTGTTCGAATGTCTCGCCGAGCGCACCATTGCGCGCGAAAATTTAACGCGGCTTAAAGACCCGGAAAAAGGCTATACGCCCTATCTCGCCGAGCGCTTTCAGGCGATATTGCCGGCGTGGAAAAAAAACAAATTTCGCATCGTCACCAACATGGGCGCGGCCAACCCCGCCGCCGCCGCGCGCGCGGTGCGGCGCGAGGCCAGGGCGCTGGGCATCGACAATCTGCCGGTCGCCTATGTCACCGGTGACGACGTGGCGCAAATCGTGCGCAACAACCCGCAACTGCCGCTGATGGAAGACGGCTCGCCGGTGGAAGCGTTGATCCCGCGCATGGCCTCGGCCAATGTGTATCTCGGTGCCGACGTGATTCACGATGGGCTCGCCACGGGCGCGCCGGTGGTGATGACCGGGCGCGTGGCCGATCCATCGTTGTTCGTCGGCTGCATGATGCATGGGCTGGGTTGGCGTTACGACGATTATTCCAAACTCGCCGTCGGCACGCTCGCCGGGCACATGATGGAGTGTGCCGCGCAGTTGACCGGCGGCTGCTTCGTCGACCCCGGCAAAAAAGATTGTGATGATCCGGTCACCCCGGGATTTCCCTATGCCGATGTCGGCGCGGACGGCACGCTCACGCTGGGTAAGCTCGAAGACTCCGGCGGCCGGCTCGACGTGCAGACTTGCACCGAGCAGGTGCTCTACGAAATGCACGACCCCACGAGCTACATCACACCCGATTGCATCCTCGACATCTCCGATGTCGAATTCAAGCCCGAAAGCAAACACCGCGTGCGCGTCATCGGCGCCAAGGCGCGGCCGCGCACACCGACCTACAAAGTGGTGGTGGGTTATCACGACGGCTACATCGGCGAAGGCGAAGTCGGTTACGCCGGCCCCAACGCGTTGGCGCGCGCCAAACTCGCTGAGCAAATCGTACGCGAACGTTTAAAGAAACGCGGTTTGAGTTACCCCGAAATCCGTGTCGACTACATCGGCATGTCGAGCCTGCATCGCATGAACGAAGGCGGCGGTGGCCGCCCCGAGCCGTACGAAGTGCGTTTACGCATCGCCGCGCGCAGCCCCGACCGTAAAACCGCCGCGGCTGTCGGCTTTGAAGTGCGCACGCTGCATGTGAACGGCCCATCGGGCGGCGGCGGTGGCACCAACGCGCTGCGCGAAGTGCTGGCGGTGAAATCGATTTTGATTCCGCGCGAGATGGTGAAAACACAAATCTCAATGGAAGGCACGTTATGAGCATCAAGGTTTACGAACTCGGCCACGCGCGCGCCGGCGACAAAGGCAACACCTCCAATGTGTCGGTCACCGCGTACGACGAGCGCGCGTGGAACATCTTGCGCGAACAATTGACGCCTGAACGCGTGATGCAAGCGTACGGCGAAATCGCCAAAGGCCCGGTCACGCGCTACGAGTTACCGAAGTTGCGCGCGCTCAACTTTGTGATCGAGAACGCGTTGGGCGGCGGCGTCACCGTTTCGCTGGCGCAGGACATGCACGGCAAGAGCCTGTCGTATGTGATGCTCGGCATCGACTTGCACGGCTAACGTGCCTTAAAAAATAATTAATTAAATCAAATACTTACGATAACCATGAATTTTGGACAAACGCTTGCGGAATACGTCAGCGGCGTGAGCTTGGACAACGTGC
>VGIF01000265.1 GCA_016868015.1 Betaproteobacteria bacterium | reverse complement strand
CACTGCTCGCCGGTGTTGCGGGTGCGTGTGCCGTGCCCGTTTTCGCATGACTTTGGAATGGCGCGCGAATTGCGCGCTGTAAGGTGATCTCTTGTTGGCATCGAGCGTTCTTATGTACCTGTTCGCAAGCCTGATATTGGCCGCGGGCACGCTGGTGCTTTATTTGCTGCAGCGCAATCGCGCGTTGCGGCAAGAGGTGCAGGCGCGCACCGGCGAGCTCAATCAGGTGGTGCAAACGTTAAAAGCCAATAGCGACCGCCTGCGCGACTTGTGCGACAGCGTGCCTTGCGGTTACCACGCGCTGGACGCACACGGGGTATTTCTGGAGGTGAACGAAACTGAGTTGGCGTGGCTCGGTTGCAGCCGCGCCGATGCAGTGGGTAAGCTCCGGTTCGCGGAATTTTTGGACGCGGCAAGCCGCGAGAAATTCGAAGCCGATTTCCGGCATTGCAAGATCGTGGGCGTGTCGCGATCGGCGGAATACGAGCTGGCGCCGCGTTCGGGCGGGCGTTTGACGGTCATTGTGTCGAGCACCGCCTCGGCGGACGCCAATGGCAACTATGTGATGACGCGCGCGACGGTATTCGACATCACCCGCCAGATGCGCGCGCGCATCGCGCACTGTCGGCAACGCTCGATCACACACCCAATGTGGCGATCCAGTGGTTTGATCATGAAGGCCGCGTGCGCTACTGGAACAAGGCCGCCACGGCCATCTATGGCTGGAGCGCGCAGGAGGCGATGGGGCGCACCCTGGCGGAAATCGGTTTTTATACCGCGGCGCAAAACAGCGACTTTCTCGAGGTGCTGCGCGAAATCCATGCCACCGGCAATGCGCTGGAGCCTTCGGAAAGTACTTTTTATTGCAAGGATGGCTCGCAAGGCGTGATGATGTCCACGCTGTTCCCGATCCCATCGCCGGCCGGCGAGCAATACATCTGCTGCATGGATGTCGATGTCACCGAACGCCACCACAGCGAGGAGCGGCTGCGCGCAACCCTGGAACACACGCCCGGTGTCGCGGTGCAGTGGTTTGATGCCGATGCGCGCGTGCTCTACTGGAATCCGGCCGCGGAAATGTTGTATGGCATCGACGCCGAGGAGGCCGTCGGCAAGCGCATGGATGAACTGTTGCTCGATGCCGCGGCGTATGCCGATTTTGTGCGCTTTCTCGACGCGCTCAAGCGCGCGCACAATACCGCCAACGAAACGCAGGTTACGGTGCGCGGCCGCCATGGCGTCGAAGTTACCGTGTTGCGACGCGCGTGCGTAATTCCGGGCGAGCGCGGCGCGCCGATCTTCGTGTGCATGGAAGTGGATATCACGGACACGCGGGTGGCCGAACGCGAACGCGAGCAATTGAACACTATTCTGACGCGCGTGACCGAGACCATTCCGGTTTGTCTGTCGTACATCGACGCCGAGGGCTGTTACGTGTGGACCAACACGCATAACGCCGCGCGCCTGGGCAGCGTACCCGAGCGCATGATAGGCAAGCCCGCGCGCGATGTGGTCATGGCCTCCACCGGCCGTTGGTCGGGCGAGGTCATGGAAAACGCGCGCGAAGGCGTGCTCCAGCACGACGAATGCGAATGGGTGGATCAGCGGGGCCAAACTCGCAGTTATGAGCGCTACGTGGTGCCGGACCGGGACACGCAGGGTAATTTCCGCGGCTACACCTCGGTGTGGGTGGATATTTCGGCGCGCAAGGAATCAGAGCACAAAATCCAGCGCTTGAATCGCGTGCGCTCGGTGTTGAGCAGCATCGATGCCGCGCTGGTGCGCACCAAAAACCGGCAGGAATTGTTCGAGGAAGCGTGCCGCATCGCGGTGCACGACGGCGGCTTCGGGGTGGCGTGGATCGGTGTGTTTAACCGCTTTACCATGCGCGTGGATTCGGCGGCATGGTCGGGGGCGGACGCCATTGAAATGCATGTCATGGAGGCGCTGTCGCGCGATTTGGCCAACGCCGGTTGCCAGTTGCTCGCTCGCTGCATCCGTACCAAAAAACCGATCATCGAAAACGACATGTCGATGAGCGATCCGCCCGATGGCACGCTGCGGCGGCGCGCGGTGGCGCTGGGTTACCAGTCGGTGATTTTTCTGCCGATGGTGGTAAAAGGCGAGGTCGCGGGCATTATCGGCATGCTGTCCAAGGAAGCGAACTTTTTTAACGACGAGGAGGTGCGGCTGCTCACCTCGCTCTCCAACGACGTGGCGTTCGCGGTGGAGGGCATCGATAAGGAAACACGCATCAATTACCTGGCCCACTATGATTTGCTGACCGGGCTGCCCAACCGAACGCTCTTTCAGGAGCGCATCGGGCAGTTGGTGCAATCGGCGCAGCAGCGCAATCATAAACTCGCGTTACTGGTCGTCGATATCCGGCGCTTCCGGTTTGTCAATGAGTCGTTGGGCCGGCAGTCGGCCGACCATCTGCTCACCAAGGTGGCGGAGCGTTTTCTGCTGGCCTGGCCGGAGCCCGATTACGTGGGACGCATCAGCGGCGACCGTTTCGCCTTCGCGCTAAGTGCCTACGATAACAACGCGCTGCTGGTGCACGCGGTGCAACGTTTGATCGTTGACGTGATGAAACAGCCGTTTCTCATGGATGGGCAGGAAGTGAGCGTGACTGCGGCCGCCGGCATCGCCGCGTTCCCGGAAGACGGCGCGGATGTCGATGTGCTGTTCAAAAACGCGGAGGCCGCGCTGGGCCAAGCCAAGGCCAAGGCCGAACCCTACATGTTCTACCAACCGCAGATGAACGCGCGCATGGCCGACGGCTTGCTGATCGAAACGCGCATGCGGCGCGCGCTCGAAAAAGAACAGTTTGAAATGCATTATCAGCCCAAGGTAACGATTGCCGGCGCGGCGGTTTGCGGCTTCGAAGCGTTGATCCGCTGGAACGATCCGGAGCGCGGACGGATCGCGCCCAACCACTTTATTCCGCTGTTGGAAGAAACCGGCATGATCGTGGAGGTCGGCCAATGGGCGATCCGCCGTGTGCTGCGGGATCATGCGCAGTGGTGCAAGGATGGGCTCACGCCGCCGCGCATTGCGGTTAATGTGTCGGCGATTCAGTTGCAGCGCCGGGATTTCACGGATCAAATCCGTGCGTTGGTGTCCGATGCGCTGCCGGGCGAAACCGCGCTCGACCTGGAGATCACCGAGAGCCTGTTGATGCACGATGTCGAAACCTGCATCGAAAAGCTCAAAATTATCCGCGATTTGGGCGTGAACATCGCCATCGACGACTTCGGTACCGGTTTCTCGTCGCTCGCCTACTTGTCCCGGTTGCCGGTGAATGCATTGAAAATCGACCGCTCGTTCGTCGACGGTATGCTCAAGAGCGATGAGAACATGTCGATTGTGTCCTCGATCATTTCGCTTGCCCACGCCATGAAAATCAAAGTCATCGCCGAGGGCGTGGAGACCCCGGAACAGCACAACGTGTTGCGCTCTCTAGCGTGCGACGAGATCCAGGGCTACCTCATCAGCAAACCGGTGCAAGCCCAGGCTGCGGCGAGCATGCTGCCGCGGCGCGCCGTTTCTGCGGTCGGCTAAACCATCGCCGCACACGCTGGGAAATAACATAAATATTTGATTTAATTGATGATTTTAAATTTGTGCGCCGGTGGCCTTGACCACCTTGCGCCACTTGTCGAGTTCGTCGGCGATGAGTTTGGACATCTCTTGTGGCGTGTTGGTGTGCACATCGACGCCTTGATCGCCGAGCTTGGCCTTGACTTCCGGCTGTGCGAGCAACGCGGCGACTTCGCGATTCAAGCGGTTGATGATGTCGCCGGGCGTGCCGGCGGTCGCGAACAGCGCATACCATAGTTCGGCGCCGTAACCGGGGATGGTTTCGGCGATCGTGGGCAGATCCGCGAGCGCCGGCACGCGGCGCGGGTTGGTGATGGCGATGCCGCGCAGGCGGCCCGCCCGTATATGCGGCACGGACCCCAGGGCGGAGGCGAATGACAGCACGATCTGTCCGCCGATCAAATCGGTCATCACCAAGGCAGTCCCTTTGTAGGGCACGTGCACGAGCGAGGTGCCCGCCATCATGTCGAGCAAGGCGCCCGCGAGGTGGCCGATGGAGCCGTTGCCGGAAGACCCGTTGGTCAAGGTGTTGGGCTTGGCGCGTGCCAGCGCGATAAATTCCTTGGTGTGACGCACGGGCAGCGACGGATGCACGGTCAAAATGATGGCGCTCAGCCCAACGTGCGTGATGGGCGCGAGATCAGCCTGCAGGTCAAACGGCATTTTCTTGTAGAGATGCGGATTGATGGTGATGGTATTGGGCAGGAGTATCAGGGTATAGCCGTCGGCCGGCGATTTGATCACGTGCTCGGTACCGACCAGGGTGTTGGCGCCGGGGCGGTTTTCCACCACGACTTGTTGATTCAGGCGTGGCGTCAACGCGCCGGCGAGGATGCGCGAGATGGTATCGTTGCCGCCGCCGGGCGCGAATGGCGAGATGATGCGCAGCGGCTTGGCGGGCCATGCGGTCTGGGCCCACGCCGGCGTTGCCGTGAGGGCGATTGCGCTTAACAGCAAAGTGGCGCCGTGATAATTGATGAGTGTCATGATCTAGGGCCTGTTAAGGATACGCTGATCAAGTAGGTAAAAGGTGCGCCCGAGGAAAGCGATGATGCCGATTATGCGAAATGAATGCTGATTTCATCAGGCCGAAGGCGCTTTCGATGTTTAATTCGGTGTTTTTCGC
>VGIF01000264.1 GCA_016868015.1 Betaproteobacteria bacterium | reverse complement strand
TAGCGCGCCACGCAACGACGAAACGTCGTCAACGGAATGTGCTGCGTGAGTTGCGCGAACACGAGTTTGCCCAGGTTCATCGATATCTCCTGCGAGTGAGTTGCTCGCAGGATCGCAAATCGAGAAAACGCTGTTCAAATCGAGACCAGAAAAAATCATCTGTTATTTATTTACAATCAACCAATTAGCACGTTTCGGGCACTCAACGTCCGGACACTACTGAGGTAAAAAATGAAACTCACCGGCAAAGTCTGGAAATTTCCGCAAGACGACATCAACACGGGGCTCATCCGCAAGCAACAATACAACCACCTGCCGCCGCAAGAGCAAGGCAAGCACTGCATGGAAACGCTCGACGCGACGTTCGCCGGCAAGGTGCAGCCGGGCGACTTCATCGTCGCGGGCAACAACTTCGGCTGTGGTTCGTCTACGCCCGCGCATTATTCGATGATGGCGCTGGGCATGCGCGCGGTGGTGGCGGAGTCGTTCGCGAAATTGTTTTTTAGCAATTGCATCGGCAGCGGCTTGTGGCCGGTGCCGTGCGCGGGGGTTTTGAATTTGGTCGAAACCGGCGACACGATTGAAATCGATACCGATGCTTATGCGATTCGTAATTTGACCAACGGCAAAACGCTCAGCGCGCAACAACTGCCGCCGTTGTATCGCGAGATGATCGAGGCGGGTGGGGAGAAGGCTTATCTGAAAAAACGGCTCGCGGTGGTGTAATTGTAAGTATCTGATTTTATTGAATATTTTTTCTTGGTATGAAGCCTACAAAAACCACCGCTGTCGTTCCCGCGCAGGCGGGAACCCATACGGTGTCTCCAGTGACGTTGCGTTATGGGCTCCCGCTTGCGCGGGAGCGACACGGTGGGTGTGTAATTTGTTTCGCAAAATGATGCACGAAAAAATATTTGCCGTGTGTACGCTGGTGCTGCCGCCGCTGTTGAGCAGCGTGATTTCATACGCCCAAGACTACCCCACCAAACCCGTGCGCGTGATAGTCGCCTCCTCGCCCGGGGGCGGCACCGACACCACGGCGCGCGTGGTGTCGCCCAAGCTTACCGAGTTGCTCGGCCAACAAGTGGTGGTGGAAAACCGGCCGGGTGCGGCTTCGATGCTGGGCTCGGAGTTCGTCGCGCGCGCGCCGGCGGATGGTTATACGCTGTTGGTCGCACCGAGTCCGCTGGTGATCGTGCCCGCGCTCTACCGCAAAATGCGCTTCGATCCGATCAAGGATTTCGCGCCGATCAGCAAACTGATTTCGGTGCCGCAGATGCTGGTGTCGCATCCGTCGCTACCGGCCAAAACGTTGCAGGACTTGATGGCACTGGCCAAGGCCAAGCCTGGGCAGCTCGACTACGGCGCGGGGGTGTACGGCGGGCATGGCCACATGTCGATGGCGCTGTTTTTGATGATGACGGGGCTGACCATCAATCACATTCCCTACAAAAGCGGCAACGCGGGAATCGCCGAAACTTTATCGGGCGAAGTGCCGATCATGATGGGCAACGTGCTGGTGCTGCTGCCGCATGTGCGCAGCAGCAGGCTGCGCGCCTACGGCGTTTCCAGCGCCAAGCGCGCGTCGGCGCTCGCCGACATTCCTTCGATCGCGGAAGCCGGCGTGCCGGGCTACGATTCCAGCCAATGGTTCGGCCTGCTCGCGCCGGTGGGCACGCCGCGCGAGGTGGTGGCGCGGCTGCATCGCGACACCGGCCGCGTGTTAAACGATGGCGAGGTCAAGAAACGTTTCGCGCTCGACGGCGGTGAGACGGCATGGAGCGCCTCGCCCGAAGCGTTTCACGATTTTTTGCGGGCGGATTTAGCGAAGTGGGCTAAAGTGGTGAAGGCGGCGGGGCTTAAGCAACAATAACAACCCCCCTTTTTTGCCACAGAGGACACAGAGAACACAGAGTAAAACCCTTCGGTGTTCTCTGTGACCTCTGTGTCCTCTGTGGCAAGTGATTTTTTTTTGAACATTCACGAGACCAAACATGGCAGACAATCGCACCCATCTATTCGAATATTTCCCCGGCAACTTCGTGTGGTCGCAGCAAGTGAACTCGATGATCGACATGGCGAACTGGGGCGCGTCCTCGATGGGCGAGATCGATCAAGTCGGCCGCAAGCTGCGCGGCCGCGAGGGCGACGGCGAAGCGTGGTTCACCGAATGGGATGCGATGGCGCACGATCAGCAGCGCAAGGCCGAGGCCGCTGCCGCGGCGAACCACGCGTTGACCGCGGGCACCTATTATTTGCATGCGGGCGTCTATCATTTGTATGCCGAGCGCTTTATCCCGCCGTGCGATCGTAAGCGGGAGAGTTATCGCAAGGCCATGCATTGTTTCGAAGAGGGTTACAAGCGGCGCTTTCCCAACATCACGCGCGTGGAAGTGCCGTACGAAGGCGGCAAAACCTTGCCGGCGTTTTTTATGAAGGCGCCCGGTGAAGGTAAAAAACCCACCGTGGTGTGTTTCGACGGGCTCGATTCCTCCAAGGAAATGAGCATTTTGTATATCGGCGTCGAGCTCGCCAACCGTGGTTATCACACGCTCGCCATCGACGGGCCGGGGCAGGGCGAGGCGCTCAGATTGCGCAACATCCCCAGCCGCTACGATTACGAAGTGCCGGGCACCGCGGCCTTTGATTGCGTCGCGGCGCGGCCCGACGTTGACGCCCAGCGCATCGGCGTGATGGCGTTTTCGCTCGGCGGCTACTACGCGCCGCGCATGGCGGCGTTCGAAAAACGCTACGCCGCGTGCGTGGCGTGGGGCGCGCACTGGGATTACCACGCGATTTGGTTGAAACGCCGCAAGCACATGGAAGCCGGCGGCACCAACACCTCATCGGCGATGTTTCAACTGCCGTGGGTAATGGGCACGCCCGACATGGACAGCGCGATTAAAAAAATCGAGAACTTCAAACTCGAAGGCATTGCCGACAAAATCGAATGCCCGATTTTGATCGTGCACGGCGAAAACGACACCATCGTGCCGGTGGAGATCGCGCATCAATTGAACAACGCGGTGACGCGCTCGCGCAAAAAAACGTTTAAGGTGTTTACCACGGCGGATGGCGGCTCCGAGCATTGCCATGGGGACAATCGGATTGTTGGGGCGAACTATGTGGCGGATTGGGTGACGGATAATTTGTAGGGCGCCCTACGTACTGCCGATCAAATCAAGTAGGTCGTCCACCGGCGTTTGCGCTAAACGATGCGTGTCGCCGCATAACTGTACGATTTCACGCCGCCGTTTTTCCGCGAATACGCGCGCTGCCGCAAATTCAAACTTTTGCTTGAGCAGCGGCAAGCCTTCCTTGCGTCGGCGCGGATGGCCGATCGGGTATTGCACTTCGCACCAATCGGTAGCGGTGCCGTCTTCAAACTCGACACGAATCGCATTGGGGTTGGCGCGTTTCTGCGGATCGTAAAACGCCTGCGTGTACGGCGCGTGTTCGATCAACGTGGTTTTGGCACGCAAGGCGGCGATGCGCGGATCAGCGGCGATAACATCTTCGTAATCGGCGGCTTCCAACCGACCGAACAGCAGGCCGATGGCGACGATGTATTGCATCGAGTGATCGCGCGCGGCGATGGTGTCGAGCGTGCCGTTGCGGTTCAAAATGCCGTGGGCATAGCGGTGGGTGCGGATTTCCACTTGTTTGATTTTGTCGAGGCGAGCGCGCACGGCGGCATGCAGTTTGATCGCCGCTTCCGCCGCGCTTTGCGCGTGCACGCCCGCCGGGTAGGAAATTTTGAATTGCAGGTTTTCGATGACGCTGCTGCTCCAGCGCGCGGCGGGCTGCGCGAGTTTTAGCGGCTGGCCGCGGTTCAGCACGTCGTTAAAGCCCCAGGTCTTGGCCGAGAGCGCGGCGGGGTAGCCCATTTCGCCGCGCAGGGTCATCAGCGCCAACCACACGCCGCGCGCGGCGGCGTCGCCCGCGGCCCAGGATTTGCGCGCGCCGGCGTCGGGGCCGCGGCGGAATACCGTAAGTTGTTGGCCGTCGAGGAAGGCTTGCGATAACGCGTTGGCGATGTCCTCGCGCGTGCCGCCGAGCATGCGCGTGACGACCGCCGCGACTCCGATTTTTATCAGCACTACATGATCGATGCGCATGTCGAGCGTAAACGCATTGGCGAGCGCGAGCTGGCCCATCACTTCGTAGCAGCGGATCATCGCGTCTAGGACGTCGTGCACGACTAAAGGTGCCTTGCCCGTGGCGATACGCGTGCGGCTTTGCCAGTCGGCCACCGCGAGCAGCGCGCCAATGCAATCCGATGGGTGTATCACCGTCTCGCCGTAGTAGGCGTCGTTGTAGTCGAGCCAGCGAATCAAACTGCTGGTGGCGAACGCAGCTTCAACCGGATCGAGCCGCCACGGCGTCGCCGGCACGCGCGCGCCGTGGGGCACGATGGTGTTTGGCACGATCGGCGCGATCGCGCGGCGACAATCGGCCAACGCGCTCGCTTCAAACGCGCAACTTAAACTGTCGACGATCGCGAGATGCGCGGCACGCATCGCGCGTGCACTGCCGCTGCGACCATCGTGCACATAGCGGGCGATGTGTCGGATTAAGCGGTCGAATTTGGGGCGTGGCGCGCTGCGGGAGGCCATTTTAAAATACACAATAAAGGAAGCGCTGAATAAGTCCCCGATTGCTCTGTAAACGCGAATCCCAGTGGTACGTTCTGATTGGGAGGACGTATTCGCGAGCCACGAGGCAAGACATGAAACAAATGACGCTGGC
>VGIF01000263.1 GCA_016868015.1 Betaproteobacteria bacterium | reverse complement strand
AGATACATGCGCAGCATGCGTTCGATGCCGATCGGCGGGCGGCCCGCGCCTGTCTTCGGGTAATGCGGTTCGATCAACGCGCAGAACTCGCTCCACGGCACCAGCGTTTCCATGCGTGCCAGGAACGACGCCTTGCGCGTGGCGCGGCTGTGCTTTTCAAATCCGCTCATTGCTGCCAGCGTCATTTGTTTCATGTCTTGCCTCGTGGCTCGCGAATACGTCCTCCCAATCAGAACGTACCACTGGAATTCGCGTTTACAGAGCAATCGGGGACTTATTCAGCGCTTCCTTAAATCAATTGTTTACGTATCAATGATTTAGGGAAGCTTAAGCGCCACCGCCCCCGCCACCATCAACCCCGCCGCCACCCAACGCATGCCTCCGAATTTTTCGTGCAGCATCACCGCAGCGATCGCGGTGCCAAACAGCACCGCGGTTTCGCGCAGCGCCGCCACCAGCGCGATCGGTGCTTGCGTCATCGCCCACAGCGCGATGCCGTAGGTCGCGACACCACACAAGCCCGCAACAAAACCCCGGCCCCATGCAGCCGGCGGCAGCGCGATCATCGCGCGGCCCCGCAGCACGCAGCCGATGGCCAACATCGGCAATGCAATCAGCGCGAACAGCCACATCGCATAACTGAAGGCGTTGCCGGCGGCGCGCACACCCGCGCCATCGATAAGCGTGTAGAGCACGATAATCACCGCGTTGCCTATCCCGATCCACCACGTGCGCCGCGACACGCCGAACGCACGCCGACCATCGAGCGCCAGCGCGATCACGCCAGCGCACAACAGCGACACGCCCATCCAGCCGCCCACGCCGAGCGTCTCGCCCAGCAGCGCGACGGCGAGCAATGCGGTCACGAGCGGCGCCGAGCCGCGCATCAGCGGGTAAATAAAACTCATATCGGCGTTGCGATAGCCCGATGCAACCAGCATGAAATACACCACATGCACTACCGTGGACGCCGCGAGATAGGGCCAACACGCAAGCGCCGGCGGCGGCAAGAACCACAGCGTGGGCAATGCAATCAAACCGGCGGCGAGGCACAACACAATCGCCGTCAAAAATTTATCGCTCGACGATTTCACCAGCGCGTTCCACGTCGCGTGCAATAGTGCGGCGAACAACACCAGCAGCATCACCTCAAACGACACGGCGAGGGCCCCAGCCGCGTAACGGCGCGCTGCATCGTTGAATAATCATATGATCGTCGAGCCGCGATTTGAATAGCTGCATCCGCTGCAGATGCAGATGAAAGTGTAATAGCGCGGCGCAATCCCGACATCCATGGAGCGGCCGCGCACCAACAAAAAAGCCAGGCAGTGCCTGGCGTTTGAGTTAACAGCTACGTTCAGTTAGTTTGCTGCCTGGATGTTGCTGGCTTGTTTTTTTCCTTTGTTGCCGTCCGTGATATCGAACGTCACTTTTTGGCCTTCCTTCAACGTCTTGAATCCGGAAGACTGGATCGCCGAAAAATGCGCGAATAAATCTTCACCACCACCATCGGGCGTGATAAAACCATAGCCCTTCGCATCGTTAAACCACTTGACCGTACCTGTCGCCATTGTTTGTTCCTTTTGATATTGAGAAATATCGGGGCCTACGTCGTAACCCCCGCCCGACGTTTCAATCTCAAAGCCCGCAAAAGAACAAAACGTTCTTTAAATCAGCAGCTTGAAACCAAACCCGTGGCGCCGTTATACGCTTCTGCAACTATTTGTCAAGCCTGACAATAGGTGTGTTTACGGATCAAAAGCGGGCACAAAATTTCCCTCAATGGGCCATTCATCACCCCGATGCATGCAACCATCATCAACGTAAGGTCTTGATGTTTTGAGAAAATTTTTTTGGGTGTCCAAAATGCAAAACGGCGACCCAAAGGTGGGTCGCCGTCGTCGAGTAGCGCTTTGCTGGCCCGTGCGGTTGGCAAGCATCGCAAGTATCGCAAGTATCGCATGCGTGGCACGTACAGCGTATTTAGCCTTTGCTACGGCTGCGATATTCGCCGGTGCGCGTATCGATTTCGATTTTGTCGCCGGTGGCGCAAAACAGCGGCACCTGCACCTCGTAGCCGGTTTTTAATTTCGCCGGTTTCAACACCTTGCCCGAGGTGTCGCCACGCACCGCGGGCTCGGTGTAAATGATTTCACGCACCACGGTTTGCGGAATTTCGACCGAGATCGGCGCACCGTTGTAAATCACCACCTCGCACTCCATGCCTTCCTCGAGGTAGTTCAACGCGTCACCCATGTTCTCCTGATCGACTTCGTATTGGTTGAACTCCGCATCCATGAACACGTACGAGGGCTCGGCGAAATACGAATACGACACCTCCTTGCGCTCCAAAACGATCACGTCGAATTTTTCGTCGGCGCGATACACCGTCTCGGTGCCTGTGCCGGAGAGCAGGTTCTTAAGCTTCATTTTCACTACCGAGGCGTTGCGCCCCGATTTGCTGAACTCGGCTTTTTGCACGACCATGGGATCCTTGCCCACCATGATGACGTTACCCGCCCTGATTTCCTGAGCAATCTTCATTGGCACCTCTAAATAAACGCGCGCTAAAAATGTAAAGCAGAAGATTATACCATTTTGCGGCAAAAATTCAGAAGGTTACCTGCCAAATCGCCGATGCCGAGCAGCCGCGTGCGCCAGGCGGCTAACGCTTGCCTTTGTTGGGCCAAATGCGCGCAAAACACGGGCCAAACCGCGGCAAACGGCGGCGCATCGGCCACGCCATTCCACGCGCGCCACGCATCATTCACGGCTCGCGCCGTGGCCGGCGCCAGCACTTCACCGTAGGCCGCCAAAAACGCGTCTAGCTTCGCGGCATGCGCGTTGTGCGATTGCGGATAGATGTGCCACACGAAGGGCCGCCCCGCCCATTGCGCGCGCACGAAGGAATCCTCGCCGCGCACAAAGTTAATGTCGCTCCCCCACAGTAACGCGTCGTACGCCGGCTGCGGCACGAAGGGAATAAAGCGTGCGTCCAGCCGCCCCACTTGTGTTTGCCGCGCGGCGGCACAGCGCAAGTGTTCGCGCGCGCGCGCGGCCAACGCACTCTCGGGGATGGCCATCACCACCGCTGTTTCACCCTGCGCGCATGCATCCAGCAGTTGCGCGAGCGGCGCGTGCGGGTAGGCAAACAGCGACACCGTCAACGCGCCGCGCGGCACATCGGCAAACCCCAGGCGCGACCACCAAGCGCGCCGGGCCGCATCATCGAACGCATCGCGGCTCGCCAGCAGCGCCGCTTCACGCAACACGCCGCCGGTGCCCTGGGTAAAGCCCGGGAAAAAAAAGTAGCGCTTAAGATTCAGTTGCGGGTGCGGCGAGGGCAAACCATGATGCTCACGCACCCACGGCTCGGCACTCAAATATTCGAGCACGATCCACAACGACGGCTGATTGCGTTGCGCGCGCGCCGCCAGCGCCTGCACATAGGCCGCCGGCAGGCCGCAGCCAAACGCTTCGATGACCACGTCGCCGGGCTCGGGAAATTCGTTTTTGTCCTCCCACGCGCAGACCTCGACCCCGTGCAGCGATTGCCGCGCCGCATGTGCGTCGGCTTGCGGCGCCAGTGCCCGCAAACTTGCCAGTTGATCCACCCACAAACGCACGCTCAAACCGTGTTCGACGGCGAGTTGGCGCGCAAGACGCCAGCTCACGCCGATGTCGCCGAAGTTATCGATGACGCGGCAAAAAATATCCCAGCGCTGTGACGGCATGGTCTAACGCCGCGTAAACCCGCGCGGCCTACGCGCCCGCGGCGCGTGCGCTGCTTGCAGCACCCGGCACGCCGGCACGCTGTTCATCGCCCAGCACAAGCGCGCGAATTTCATCGCGCTTGGGCAGCGCCTTGGGCGAAATCTCCAGCCAGCGCATGCCTACCGCAGCCACACACGCCGCGGCGAACGCGGCCTGCTCCGCCGCCTTGCCCGCGCGCGTGCCGCATTGCACGGCGATGACGCCTTTCATGCTTTTATCGCACACCACAAAATCGAGCACGCTATCGGCCAACCGCCGCTGTTGCGCCTCGCGCGCAAAGCCGGTGAGGTCGGCGGCGGGTTGCGCAAGCGCAGCCAGGCTCACGCACGCCAGCACTTCGTGGTCGGGCAAGCCGCCTTTTAACAACAGATACAACACGCGTTGCTCGGGCGTGAGCAGCGGCGAGCGCGCGCCAAAGCCGCCGACTTGCGCGGGCGGCGGCGCTTGACGCACGGGCGGCGCCGGCGCAGCCGCGGTTTGCTGCGTGCTCGGATGGGCCTGCGCATTGGATGCGGGCGGCACCGCGGCACGCGCCGATTCGAGAAATGCTTTCATGCGCTGCGCACTGGCGGCCTCGAGCGCCGCCGCTTTTTGCCGGTAGTTCCACACAAAAAATCCGATCGCCCCCGCAGCCACCAGCACCAGCATCGGCACAACAATCATAGACATAGACTGGCCTCGGCTCGGCACGGCCGGTTACGGGCTTGCGCCGCGCCGCGCCGCTGGCCAACATCAATACGCAAACGCTGCCGCGCGCGCGCTCCGCTTCCCCCGTAATGCGCCCTCAAGGCGTTGCCGGTAAAAATCATAAGCATTTGATTTTATTCAACTTTTCATATAACCCTGCTCGCGCAGCCAGCGCATGGCAAAACGCCAGGTACGCCACGCGGTAAAGCCGCGGCGCACCCAGCGGAACAAATTGCGCCTTAACACGACCACCGCCGCGAATACGCCCACGCCCGCCAGCCACGGCTGTGTTTGCACGTAATGCCCCGCGCCGGCGACTTTGTC
>VGIF01000262.1 GCA_016868015.1 Betaproteobacteria bacterium | reverse complement strand
GTTCCAGATCGCGGGTGAAGCGCCGCGAATCGAATTGCGGCGCGCGCTCACGGGCTTGCGCGATGTCAAGCCGCAGTGCTGTGAGTGCGGCGGGATCAGTCGCCAGGCGCAAGGCGAGCGTTTCGTAGTGGTCCAGGTTCGAGCAGATCAACGCCGGCAGTTCGGCCGCCGTGAGGATGCTGCCGGAGACGCGCGCGGCAAAGGTGTCGCCCACCAGCGCCACCGTGGGGCAATCGCACCACAACGCGTCACTTAACGTGGTGTGCGAAGTATAGGGGAAGGTATCCAAGGCAAGATCGGCCACGCGGTAGCGCGCGAGATGTTCTAGATAAGGCCGCCGCGGCGCGAAAATCAAACGCCGGGCATCAACGCCACGCCCTTTCGCGGCGGCGCGCAAGTTGGGCGTGGCGCCGCCATCGACCAGCCACAGCACGCTGCCGGGTACGCGTTGCAACAGCCGCATCCATACGTTGAATACCTCCGGCGTTATTTTGTAAGTCTGGTTAAAACAACAAAACACCACCCCTTCGCCGGGCAATCCGTATTCGTGGCGGCTTAACGGCGGCGGCGTCACGCGCTTGCGGTCGTTGGGCTGGTAACAATGCGGCATGCGCAGCACGCGCTCGGTACAGGTGGCCTCTTCGCCCTCGCGGATGATGTACGGATCGGCAATCAAATAATCGACAAAAGCCGCGCCGGTGGTGCCGGGGTAACCGAGCCAGGTGGCCTGAATGCCGCACGGGCGCCGCGCCATGATGGTGATGCGGTCGCCCACGGTGTAGCCCTTGATGTCGATCAGGATGTCGATGTTATCGTCGCGGATGCGCCGCGCCGCCGCGTCGTCGGTTTCCCACGCGATGTCGACAAAATGCTCGCACGCCGCGCGCATGCGCCGGCGCATGGCGCTCGCGTCGTCGCTCGGGCCATGCGAGTAGGAAAAAACCTCAAAACGCGCGCGCTCGTGCTGCTCCAGCACGTCGGCGATCAAATAGGCGGCGGGGTGTTCTTGAAAATCCGACGATAAATAGCCGATGCGTATGCGTTCATTGGCCGCGCGTGGCGCCGCGCGCGGCGGCAGCGGCGTAATCGCTTTATAGCGTGCGTGAGCCCACGCCTCGGTGTAGCGTCGCTGCTGTTGCGCGCTGATCGGCTGGCACAGCAGCCAGAACGGGCTGCCTAAGGCGCTGTCGGCACCATCAGTACCATCAGTACCATCAGTACCATCAGTACCATCAGTACCATCAGCACCCGCCCCGTCCCCCACTTTTTCGACCAGCGGCGCCAGCACCGCCCACGCTTCGCGCCACTTTGGCCAATCGCACAGTTGCCGGTAGTGAAAGGCGAGCATGCCGAGCAACCCGCCGTTGCGCGTGCGCGCGTAGCCGGCTTCAAGCGCCGCCACCGCCTCGGCCAGCGCGCCGCGCAGGCTCGCGAGCGTGGCACGAGTGGCGTACGGTGGTGCGGCATCGGGATTAAGCTCGCACGCGCGTAGCGCCAGCGGCGCGGCTTCATCCAGTTGCCCGGTTTCCAGCAAGGCGTCGGCAAGCGCGAGGGTGGCGCCGGCGTTGGCGGGCTCCGCTTGCACGGTGGCGCGCAAGTGCACAATCGCCTCTTGCACGCGGCCCAGCGCGAGGCACGCGCCGGCGAGGCCCTCGTGCGCGGCGATGAGTTGCGGCGCGTGCCGCAGCGCCGTCAGATAGTGCTCGCGCGCCGCTTCATGCTGCCGCAACGCCGCCAGCGCGTGGGCAAGATTGCTGTTTGCGGCGGGCGAGTTCGGCTCGATGTCCAGCGCCTTGCGATACGAGCGCAACGCCGCTTGCGGGCTGCCCTGCTGCTCTTGCACGATGCCCAGGTTGACCCAGGCATCGGCGTGGCGCGGCGCGAGCGCGATGGCCTCGGCAAACCGGCGCGCGGCCTCATCGAGCGCCTGTTGCTCCAGGCTTAACACGCCGAGGTTAAACAAAACATCGGCGTTGCCGGGCGCGAGCGCATGCGCGGACTCGAACGCGGCGCGCGCTTGTTGCGCTTGGCCGCTCATGTGCAGCGCGCGGCCAAGGTTGATCAAGCCATCCACTTCACGCGGCGCCAGCGCCACCACGCGCTCAAGCAGCGGGATCGCATCGGCGGGCCGGTTTTGATTGAGCAGCGCGAGGGCGAGGCGCATCAGCGTCACCGGCGGCACCCGCGGCAGCGCGCAGGCGCGGCGCAGCACCTGCTCGGCTTCGGCGTGGCGGTTGAGCATCAAAAAACACAGCCCCAGGTGATCGAGCACCATGCCGTTTTGCGGGTCGGGCTTGATTGCCAGCTCAAGCGGCGGCAGCGCGCTCGCCGCGTCGCCTTGCATCAGCCGCGCAAGACCCAGCAGGTGATTGGCCTCGGGGTGCCGCGGCGCCTTGCGCAGTAGCGCCTCGATGGCGCCAAGCGCGCCGGCGATATTGCCGTTTTGCAGGAAAGCCCGCGCCTTTTGCAGCGGATCGTTGTAGGCCATGATGGGCTGGCATTGTATGATAACCAGCGCCGCGCACGCGCCCGAGGCGTGTGCGTGGGGCTTTCTAAGGTAAATTAAAAAAGTTAATAAAATCAATAACTTACGATGATACACTGGTATATCGGTTACGACCCGCGCGAAGCCGTTGCATTTAGCGTGCTGGCGCACAGTATTCAGGCGCGCGCAACACAGCCGGTGTCGATTACGCCGCTGATGTTGTCGCAGCTGGGCGGTGTGTTAACGCGTGAGCGCCATCCGCTGCAGAGCACGGATTTTTCCTTTTCGCGATTTTTGACGCCGTACTTGTCGGACTACTCGGGCTGGTCGCTGTTTACCGATTGCGACATGTTAATGCTCGAGGATGCCGCCAAGCTGTGGGCGCTGCGCGACGAGCGTTACGCGGTGATGGTGGTGCAGCACGTGCACATTCCCAGGGAGAGTACCAAGTTCCTGGGTGAGCCGCAGTCCCGGTACGAAAAAAAGAACTGGTCGAGCGTGATGCTGTTTAACAACGCCCGCTGCCGCGCGCTCACGCCCGACTATGTGAACCGCGCATCGGGTCTGGATTTGCATCAATTCAAGTGGCTTGACGATGACCGGCTGATCGGCGCGTTGCCCGAGCGCTGGAATCATTTGGTGGGCTATAACGCGCCGCGCGCCGATGCAGCGTTGGTGCATTACACGCTGGGCGGGCCGTACTTCGCCGAGTACCAAAATTGCGAGTACGCCGCGCAGTGGCAGTGTGAACGCGCCGCCATGTTGGGCGTCGCGGCGGGCAAAAAAACTTAGACAAATTAATGAGCGAGCCATAGAATCGGCTCGACGCGAAGAGACCCCGGCGTGGTATTGCGCACGGGCCGTGCGCGCGAGTATGACTATGGAATCGGCCCCGCCAACCCCTGCCGCGCAAGCGGTCAGCACTGACGTGCATGATGCGCTCGAACGCGCCGCGGCGCTGTTGCGCGCGCACGACGAGTTGCTGGCGCTGACGGTCGATGACGCCGAAGCCGAGGCGCGCACGCTGGAGGAAGTCGCGCGCGACAACCTTAAGCGCGAGCAGATTCTCGAGGCGCTGCGCGCGCTGCTCGACCCGCTGCACCCGGCGGATGTGGCCTACATACTCGAAGCGCTGCCGCGCGGGCAGCGGCTGGTGGTATGGGATCTGGTCAAATCCGAGCGCGACGGCGAAATTCTCCTTGAAGTGTCCGATGCGGTGCGTGCCTCGCTTATCGCGTCGATGGACGAGCAAGAGCTCGTCGCCGCCACCGGCCAGCTCGACACCAATGAGATCGCCGACCTCGCGCCCGATTTGCCGCGCGAGGTTATCGAGGATGTGTTCAGACTGCTGGCGCCTGACGAGCGCGAGCAGTTGCGCGCGGCGCTATCGTATCCGGAGGAAACCGCCGGTGCGCTGATGGACTTTGACATGGTGCAGATTCGCGAGGACGTGACGCTGGAAGTGGTGTTGCGTTATCTGCGGCGGCTTGACCAGTTGCCCGATCACACCGACCAAATGTTCGTGGTGGACCGCGCCGGGCAATTAAAAGGCCTGGTGCCGGTGAACGTGCTGCTGGTGACCGACGTCGATACGGTGGTGGGCGAGGTGATGTTGAAGGATTTCACCAAGTTCAACGCCAACGACGAGGCGGCCGAGGCCGCGGCGGCGTTCGAGCGCTACGATCTCGTTTCCGCGCCGGTGGTGGACGATGGCGGCAAGCTGGTGGGGCGCGTTGCGGTGAGCGCGGTGGTCGATTACGTCAACGAAAAAGCCGAGCGCGAAAAACTGACCGCCGGCGGCTTGCGCGAGGACGAGGACTTGTTCGCGCCGGTGTGGCGAAGCGTGCAAAACCGCTGGGCGTGGCTTGCCATCAATTTGATTACCGCGTTTATCGCCTCGCGCGTGATCGGCGTTTTCGAGGATTCGATCGGCAAGCTGGTGGCGCTCGCCGCGTTGATGCCGATCATCGCCGGCATCGGCGGCAATTCCGGCAATCAAACCATCACCATGATCGTGCGCGGGCTGGCGCTGGGGCAGGTGACGCGGCAAAACGCGCGCAAATTGTTCGCCAAGGAGCTGTTGGTGAGCGCGGTCAATGGCCTGGTGTGGGGCGGCGTGGTCGGACTGTTCGCGTTTTTGATTTACCATAGCTGGCAACTGGGCTTGGTGATGATGCTGGCGATGATGTTGAATCTGCTGCTCGCCGCCTTCATGGGCGTATTGATTCCGATGGTGATGGACAAGCTGGGCCGCGACCCGGCCAAGGGCTCCAGTGTGTTGATCACGGGGATCACCGATAGCGGCGGTTTTTTTATTTTGGCTCTTCAGGAACTCGAGTGGGCGATTTTGGGGCATTTCAGAGCGCTGGCAGCATGCAAGTGAGGATTTTGAGCCTCAGGTATT
>VGIF01000261.1 GCA_016868015.1 Betaproteobacteria bacterium | reverse complement strand
AGAAAGCGCTGTTCAAATCGAGACCAGAAAAAATCATCTGTTATTTATTTACAATCAACCAATTAGCACGTTTCGGGCACTCAACGTCCGGACACTACTGGTTAGTCGAATGTTGACACTGTCGCACACGCGGCGTTAACGTGTGCACCGACAACAATAAGGAGAAGGAGAGGCTCATGAGGACATGGCTCCACGGGCTGCCGCTGGCCGGGGTAGCGTTGATAACATTGGCGACAGGTCTTTCTGCGCACGCGCAAGACCCTAACGCCGGGCGTGCGCTGGCGGCCACTTGCGCGACCTGCCACGGCACCGACGGGCGCAGCGCGGGCGGCGTGCCGCCGTCGCTGGCCGGGCAAAACCGGCAAATTTTGTTGCAGGCGATGCGCGATTTTCGCGACGGCAAGCGTGCCGCGACCATCATGCATCAGCACGCCAAGGGTTACACCGACCAGCAATTCGAGCTGATGGCGGATTATTTTTCCAAGTTAAAACCGTGAGGCCGCGACCATGACTTTATCCAGACGGGAATTTGTGCAATGGGCCGCGGCGGCCGGTGTAACCACCCTGGCGGGCTGCGCGACGACGGGTAGCGGCAGCGCGGGGCGTGTGGTGGTGATCGGCGGCGGCTTTGGCGGCGGCACCGCGGCGAAGTACATCAAGCTGTGGTCGCCCGATATCGATGTCACCCTGGTCGAGCGCGACTCGGGCTTTATTTCGTGTCCGCTCTCCAACCTGGTGCTGGCGGGCAGCACCACCATCAAGGAAATTTCGCGCGATTATGGCGGCCTTTCCGCCCGCGGCATCAATGTGGTGCGCGACAATGCGGTGGCGGTGGACGCGGCCGCCAAAAGCGTGCGTTTGGCGGGCGGGCGCACGCTCGCCTACGACCGCTTGATCGTGTCGCCCGGCGTGGATTTTATGTACAACACGATCCCCGGGCTTAACAATGGCGCGGCGCAGGCCGAGGTGCTGCACGCGTGGAAGGCGGGGCCGCAAACGCTGGCGTTGCAAAAACAGTTGCAGGCGATGCCCGACGGCGGTGTGTTTGTGCTGCACATACCGCTCGCGCCGTATCGCTGCCCGCCGGGGCCGTACGAACGCATCTGCCAGGTGGCGGATTATTTCAAGCGCGCCAAGCCCAAATCCAAAATCATCGCGCTCGACAGCAACCCGGACGTGGTGTCCAAGGCGGGGTTGTTCAAAGCGGTGTGGAACGGCGCCTACAAGGGCATGATCGATTACCGGCCCAATAGCGAAATCGCCGATGTCGATGTCAAAAGCAAAACCGTCAAGCTGCAGTTCGGCGACGTCAAGGGTGACGTGTTAAACGTGGTGCCGCCGCAACGCGCGGGCGAAATCGCGCGCCAAGCGGGCGTGATCACCACCAACGATCGCTGGTGCGACGTGAATTGGCAAACCTGCGAATCCACCGCGGTGAAAGGCATCCATGTGCTGGGCGATGCCACGTTGTCGGCGAGCCTGATGCCCAAGTCGGCGAGCATGGCCAATCAACACGCGAAGGTGTGCGCGGCGGCGGTGATCGCCATGATCAAGGGCCAGCCGCTAAACCCCGAGCCGATGCTGATGAACACTTGCTACAGTTTCGTCGATGCGAAAAACGTGATCCACGTGGCCTCGGTGCACCGCTACAGCGCAAAGGACAAAACCATGGTGGCGATCAAAGGCGCGGGCGGCCTGTCGGACAAGCCAAACGCGCTCGAAGGTGAGTACGCCTGGGGCTGGGCGCGCAACATCTGGGCCGATTCGCTGACTTAAAGTGATCGCACGTTAGTTCGTAAGTATTTGATTTAATTGAATATTGTTTTGAGCTGTCGCGGGCTTGATGCGGATGCATCAAGCCCGTTTGTTTTTATTTCGCCGCGGTGGCACCAACCAAAACGTCGCCGCCACCACCAGCGCGAACGCTACATACAGCAGTGTGAACACCCACGGTGGCGCGCTGTAGAACATGATGGCGTGCACCCAGCGCGCGATAAAACTTTGGTCGCTGGTGACACCGCGCAGCGCGTCCTCCCAAATCGTCAGGGGGCACATCACGCCGGCGATGGCTTCCAGCGCGACGAACAAGATCGCCGCGAGATGCGCCACGCGAAATTTGAAATTGCGCACCCACTGCCAACCGGCGGCGTGGCCGATCCAAATCATCAGCAAGCCGCCGACCACGAACAACACAAACGCGAAGTGCACGATCAGGATTAAATCGGCGGCGAATTCGCGCATGAGTGGTGCCAGGGGTAGTTCTGATGAAATGAACGTTCACCCTTCGATGCTTCGACGTTGCCCGGCATCAGCGCGAACGCATCACGAAAAAGCCGTTCGTGGTGTGCTTGCCGGGCCACAAACGCAAGTCCCTTCATTTTATGACGCACGCTAAGCGCCTACCCCGCGCTCGCCGTTTGCGCCGCCGGCAGTCCGTGCCCCAGCGCCGTCAAAATGCACGCGCGCAGTTTTTCCGGCAGTACCGGTTTTAGCATGAATTCGAAATTGCGCTGGCGTGCTTGTTCGCCCAGATCCGGGGTGATGCTGCCGGTGACCAGAATCGCCGGAATTTCCGGGTCGAGTTCGCTGCGCAGGCGCTGCGCGACGTCCATGCCGTTTTCGCCATTGCCCAGGCGGTAATCGACGATCAGCAAATCGGGCAGCCTTCCGGATTCGTGCACCGCATCGAGCACGTCCTCACCGGTGGTGGAGCCGATCACTTACGCGCCCCGGCCGCTGAGCAGCACTTTCATGCCGTCGACAATCGGTTCTTCGTCGTCGACCACCACGATTAATTTACCGGCAAGGTCGGTGGGCGACGCGCTGCTCGCGCGCGGGCGCACCGGCGCCGGCGCCGGCAATTCGCCCAGCGGCACCTCGAAACTAAACACCGAGCCCTGGCCCGCGGCCGACTCCACGTGCACGGCGTAACCCAATAGTTCACACAGCCGCTGCACGATGGATAAGCCCAAGCCCAAGCCTTTTTTGCTGGTGCGCCCGGGGTTGCCTACCTGGAAAAACTCCTCGAAGATGCGCTGCCGATGCTCTTCGGGAATACCGATGCCGGTATCGCGCACGGCAATGCGCACGCCGTTGTCCGTGCGTTCGAGCGTTAATTCGATGCGACCTTCGGTGGTGTAGCGGATCGCGTTGGACAGCAGGTTGCGCAAAATGCGCTCCAGCAGCACCGGATCGCTGTGGATGGCGTGCGCCTCTTCGCTGATGTGCAAGCCGATCTTTTTGGCGGCGGCTTCCACCGTGAACTCTCCGCGCGGCTTCGCCAGCACGTCTTGCACGGCGAAACCGCTCAGGTTGGGCTTGATCGCGCCCGAATCAAGCTTGGAAATATCAAGGAGTTCGTTAAACAACGACTCCAGCGCGTGTACCGAGGTGTTGATGCTTTTGACGATGCTGGCGACTTCGGGGTACTGGATTTTTTCGGCTAGCGCCGAGGCGTAAAGCCCCATCGCGTGCAGTGGCTGGCGCAGATCGTGGCTCGCCGCGGCAAAAAACTGCGTTTTGGCGCGGTTGGCTTGCTCCGCTTGATCGCGCGCGGCTTGCAGATCGACGTTTTGCGCGGCGAGCTTTTCCGCCAGCAATTCATTTTAAAACCGGTCGCGCAGCGATTCCAACAGCATGCGATTGTAGTCGCGACCGAACGACAAGTAGGCAATCAGCATCATCACCATCAGTACCGCAATGGTGATATGCGCGACGTCCCCTTCCATGGCGTTGCGTGCGATGATCGGGATCACCGCCGGAAACAAAAACGCATAAAACGCCGGCATGTGCGAGCCGATCATCGGCACTGCCGCGGTGCAGGCGGTGAAGATGGCGACGGCGAGCACCGCTTGATAAACCAGTTCTCCCGACTGGAAAAAAATAAACGCGATCGAGCCCAGCACCAGGCCCGACATCAAGGTGCCGCTGGTCCAAAAAATCGCTGCGCGGCCGGGGTTGCGGTCGACGAAGCCGGTGCGCTTATCGTAAAAATAAAGCGAAAGCCGCGCGATCTGGACCAGCACCACGGCGGCAAGCCGCAGCGCGATCAGCCACAGCGGATGTTGCGTGAGCAATGCCGCGGCGAGCACCAAGCCACCCGCCACCGTACCGGTGAAGGTGCGCGGCAATTGGCGAAACAGCATGCGCACCTGTTCCGTGCGCACCCGGGTCTCGATTTGCGTGTCGACGCGCGGCGGCCAGATCGCTTTGGGCAGACTCGGCGTTTTCATGCGGGCATGGGCTGGTGCAGGCACCGGCTTGCGGCGGCCGCGATGAAACTCACGGCGCCGACAGCTTCAGCCCCAGCTTGCCCACCGCCACCACCGCTTGCGTGCGGTTGGTGACATTGAGCGCGCGCAGGATGGCGCTGATGTGGATTTTCACCGTGCCTTCGGCAAGATTGAGTGTGCGGCAAATCAGTTTATTGGGCTTGCCCTGCACGACCAGTGCCAGCACTTGCGCCTGGCGGTCGGTAAGGCCCAGATCGCGGCAGGTGATTTCGCGCTCTGGCGTGTCTGTCGCGCCGGGCGCGGCGGATGCCGGCGCCGGCGGGTGGGCCGACTGGCGCAGCACTTCCGCAGGCAGATATACGCCACCGCTCAACACCAAGCGCAGTGCCCCCAGCAGCACGTCGTTGGATGAGGTTTTCGGGATGTAGCCCATGGCGCCGTCATCGAGCGCACGCATCACCGTGGCGGCGTCGTCGGTGGCGGAGAGCACCACCACCGGGATGCCCGGATGGGCCTCGCGCAATTGGTGCAGCACTTCGAAGCCGTTGGCATCCGGCAAAGACAAATCGAGCAGCACCAGATTCAAGTCAGGGTGGCTCGCCGCGCTCGCCATGGTTTCTTGCGCCGAGGCGGCGCTTAACAAATTAAGGATACGCTGATCAAGTAGGTAAAAGGTGCGCCCGAGGAAAGCGATGATGCCGATTATGCGAAATGAATGCTGATTTCATCAGGCCGAAGGCGCTTTCGATGTTTAATTCGGTG
>VGIF01000260.1 GCA_016868015.1 Betaproteobacteria bacterium | reverse complement strand
TGATCGGCGGCGTGCTGGCGCACGAAGTGCAAGGTGTTCAAGCGCTTAAACGGCGTGTCGATGGTGACATCGCGATGCACGGCGTAGCGATAGTGCGAAAGCCGGCGGCCGTTGGTGACGCTCACCTCCAGCACCGGCTGCTTGCGTTTGGCATAAAACATGAGCTGATACATGATCGACAAGCGATCTTGCGCGCCCGCCGGCAACGCGAGCGTATGAGGCTGGCCATCGTGCGTGAGCGTGAGTTTTTTGCCCGGCCAATCGAAATCGGCGGCCACCGACCGTCGGCGATGGTGGCCTTCAAAATGGCGCGGCTGCAGACCGTCTTGGGTCACCGCGCCGCTGCTCACGTAACGCGCGGGCTCGCGCTGCACCAGCGCGAACAACCCGGTGGCACGCGCTTCGCTGCTCGCGCGGTATTGACCGTTGGCGGTCTCGAAACGCTCGCTGATGGTACCGAGCAAAATCCCATTGCGAAACAGGTTGTAGGTGATGTCGACGGAAGCGGGCGCGGCGGCGTACGCACCCGCACTGGCGAGCAGCGACAGGGCCGTCACTGCGATCCAGGCTGATTCTAAAAAATACTTTAAAATCAATGTATTACGATTTTTCATCGAGGGTGGGTGAAAGCAGCGCGCCATGCGCGAGAGCCAGATTTGAATACTCGACCGCGCCCTGGCTGCCGAGTTTCACGCGGCCTTCGCAAAACCAACGCACCGCGTGCGGATAAATGCGGTGCTCTTGCGCCAGCACGCGAGCGGCAAGCGTGTCTTCGTCATCGTTTGCGAGCACCGGCACCGCGGCTTGCGCAATGATCGGCCCGCTATCGACACCGGGCGTGACAAAGTGCACGGTGCAGCCGTGCAAACGCACGCCCGCTTGCAGCGCACGCCGATGCGTGTGCAGACCGGGAAACGCGGGCAGCAGCGAAGGATGAATATTGATCATACGCCCCGAATAACGCGTAACAAACGCCTCGGTTAACACCCGCATGAAGCCCGCGAGCACGATGAGATCGGGTTCTTTGTAACGGAGTATTTCAGCGATTTCACCATTCAGCGCGGCCTCGAACGCCTCGCGGGTTGCGAACGCGTTGTGCGGTACGACGGCGGTGGGGATGGCGTGCGCTTGTGCGGTCGCAAGCCCTTTGGCGGCGGGATCGTTGCTGATTACCGCGGCCATGTTGGCCAATGTCGCCGGCAAGCGCGCGTTCAAAATCGCCTCCATGTTGGAGCCGCGGCCGGAGATGAGGATGACTATTCGTTTCACACCACTACCGTTTGCGCTTGGCCTTGCGCGCGCTTCACCACTTCGCCAATACGCCACACGCGCTCGCCCGCACGCGTGAGCAGCCGCTGCGCCTTGGCGGCGTGCTTGGCGTCGACCACGATCACCATGCCGATGCCGCAGTTGAACACGCGATGCATTTCGCTTTCAGCGACGTTGCCTTGTTGTTGCAGCCACGCGAATAGCGGCGGCATTGGCCACGCGCTTTTGTCGATGCGCGCGCACAAACCCTCGGCCAACACGCGCGGAATATTCTCCACCAGACCGCCACCAGTGATATGCGCGAGGCCCTTTAACGGCACTTGTTTCGCAAGCGCCAACAGCGGTTTCACGTAAATGCGTGTGGGCGCGAGAATCAAATCTTTCAACGCGCGGCCCGCCAGTTTGGCGTTGAGATTGGCTTTGCGTGTGGCGATGATTTTGCGAATCAGCGAATAACCGTTGGAATGCGCACCGTTACTCGCCAGCCCTAATATCGCATCGCCGGGTTTGATCGATTTGCCGTTGATGATTTTCTTTTTTTCGATCACGCCCACGGCGAATCCCGCGAGATCGTATTCGCCCGTGGGATACATGCCCGGCATTTCCGCGGTCTCGCCGCCGATCAACGCGCAGCCCGCTTGTTCGCAACCCGCGGCGATGCCTTTCACCACTTGCGTAGCGGTTTTTACATCGAGTTTGCCGCAGGCGTAGTAATCGAGGAAAAACAGCGGCTCCGCGCCCAGCGTGAGAATGTCGTTCACACTCATCGCCACCAGATCGATGCCCACCGTGTCGTGGCGCTTTAACTCGAACGCGAGTTTCAGCTTGGTGCCCACGCCGTCAGTGCCCGACACCAGCACCGGCTCGCGATAACGCTTGGGCACTTCAAACAACGCGCCAAAACCGCCGATGCCCGCCAGCACACCGGGCCGCAGGGTGCGTTTGGCGAACGGTTTGATGTTTTGCACCAAGCTATCGCCCGCGTCGATATCGACGCCGGCGGCGCGGTAGGTGAGGCGGGTTAAGGATTTCTTTAATGACTTTTTCAAGGCTAACGTCCTTCACGCTGCAAGGCCGCTATTATCGCCGATGCACCGTCGCCGCTCGGCGACTTGCGCAAGTGTCAAAAAGCCTTTATATTTCACAAGCATGAACTCCCGCAACCAGGCCAACGTAGTTCGCTCTACGGCAGTCACCCAACTGCTTCCCTTGCCCAGCACGCTGCTGCTGGCCGGCCTGCTGCTGCGCGCAAGCGCACAATAACTTACACCCCCCATAGCGGTACCCGGTCTGGCACACTGTGCCAGGAAAATAATTTTGCCTTGCGCTAATTCCACGCAACCGTGCAAGGCACGCAGCAACGGAGAACATCATGGCCAAAGACAAACTCATCATATTCGATACCACCATGCGCGACGGCGAGCAAAGCCCCGGCGCCGCCATGTCCAAGGAAGAAAAAATCCGCATCGCGCGGCAATTGGAGCGCATGCGCGTGGACGTGATCGAAGCGGGCTTCCCCAACAGCAGCCCCGGCGATTTCGAGGCGGTGCAAGCCGTCGCCCGTATCATCAAGGACAGCACGATTTGCGGTCTGGCGCGCGCGAACGAAGCGGACGTGCGCCGTTGCGGCGAGGCGATCCGCGTGGCTGCAAGGCCGCGGTTGCACACCTTTATCGCCACTTCGCCGATCCACATGGAGAAAAAACTGCGCATGGAGCCCACGCAAGTGGTCGACCAAGCGGTGCGCTCGATCACTTGGGCGCGCGATTACACCAACGATATCGAGTTCTCGCCCGAAGACGCCGGCCGCTCCGACATCGATTTTTTGTGCCGCATCATCGAAGCCGCGATCAAAGCCGGCGCCACTACAATTAACGTGCCCGACACCGTGGGTTACACCCTGCCGGAGCAATTCGGCGGGCTCATACGCACGTTGATCGAACGCATCCCGAATTCCGACAAAGCGGTGTGGTCGGTGCATTGCCACAATGATCTCGGCTTGGCGGTGGCGAATTCGCTCTCGGCGGTGGTGGCGGGCGCGCGCCAGGTCGAGTGCACGATCAACGGCCTGGGCGAGCGCGCGGGCAATGCGTCGCTCGAAGAAATCGTGATGGCGGTGCGCACGCGCCAGGATATTTTCAACTGCGACACCAACATCGACGCCACGCAAATCGTGCCGGCGTCCAAGCTGGTGTCCAGCATCACCGGTTACCCGGTGCAGCCCAACAAAGCCGTGGTCGGCGCCAACGCGTTCGCGCACGAGTCGGGCATCCATCAGGACGGGGTGTTAAAGCACCGCGAAACCTACGAAATCATGAGCGCCGAATCGGTGGGCTGGACCACCAACCGCCTGACGCTGGGCAAACTCTCCGGCCGCAACGCGTTTAAATCGCGCTTGCAGGAGCTGGGCATTCAGCTCGAATCCGAGGAGGCGTTGAACGCCGCGTTCAAGCGCTTTAAAGACCTCGCCGACAAAAAGCGCGAGATCTTCGACGAAGATCTGCAAGCGCTGATCAGCGAGGAAGAAATCGAGCATGTCGAAAACGAACACTGGCGCCTGTTGTCGCTGACCGCGCACTCCGAAACCGGCGAGCAGCCCTACGCCAAGCTGGTGGTGGCCGAACCCGGCAAGGAGCATGTCAGCGAGGCCCAAGGCAGCGGCCCGGTGGACGCGGCGTTTAAAGCGATCGAGGCGGTGGCGCAAAGCGGCGCGCAATTGCAGTTGTATTCGGTGAACAACATCACCAGCGGCACCGACGCGCAAGGCGAAGTGACGGTGCGGCTGTCCAAAGCCGATCGCATCGTCAACGGGCAGGGCGCGGATACCGATATCGTCGTCGCTTCGGCCAAGGCTTATATCAACGCGCTCAATAAGCTCGAAAGCAAGACTAAGCGCGTGAATCCGCAGTTACAGTAAGTATTTGATTTTATTGAATATTTTTTGGGCCGCGCACGTAGGCAATCGCGCTGGCGAAGATGATAATCGTCAGCGCGATTTCGATTGACGCGAGCTGTGCCGATAGTCCTTTGTCGCTCCACGCGCGCACCACGCCTTCGACAAAATAAATCACGACTAACAGCGTGATCCAGCGGTAGGTGTAGCGTTTGCCGCGCACGATGCCGATTAGCGGTATTAGCAGCGGCAGCACTTTCAACGCAAGCCACGAGCCGCCGGGGCGCAACGGCGCGAGCCACAGTTCCCATGCGAGGCACAGCACAATCAGTGCGATCAATGCGGCGCTGGTGATCGCGCGCCAAATGTTGTTGCTCACGCGGCACGCGCTTTCTGCGCCAACGCAATCAACGCGGTGCGCGCGGCTTGCGCATCGGTGACTGGCGCATCGAAATCGAAGCGCAAGATTTTGCCCTCCGCACTTTCCACTTTTACATCAAAGCCGTCGCAGTCGATGCCGATCATCGTTGCCGCTTTTACGTTGCGCACGCCTTGCAAGCGGCAGTAGTCGATCAGTGTGTGCGCGTGATCGGTATTCATGTGTTCGAGTATGCCCGCTTCGGCGGCGGCGAGTGTGTTCGCCGGCGGCGCGTAAGCCTCGCGGCTCACCCAATGCACCTTGGCAAAACCCGCGATCGCCCGCAGCGTCACCGGCACGATGCGCCAGAACTCGAAATCGAGTTGCGTGCGGTAGCCTTGCGTCGCGGGGAAGTAATGCTCGTAACGCGGCTCGATGGCGAGCGGGTTGGCCACCCATTCTGCTTTGCCCAATAGCGTCACGCGTGCTTGCGCTTGCAC
>VGIF01000259.1 GCA_016868015.1 Betaproteobacteria bacterium | reverse complement strand
GCCATTGGATCAACTACTTAACAAAATCGTCGCCGACGAAATTCCGGACATGTCCGCTAACCAATTGAATTTATTCGATTAACGTCCGGACACTACTGTATAAATGATTGTGTCTTTCAAAGATCGAATTTCTCGACTTTAGTGTCGAATCAAACCTCCTCACCAATCATTCGACTTTAATATTCGCCTCGCGTATCACCTTGCCCCAACGCGCGACGTCGGCCTTGATGTAATCGCCCAGCGCGGCTGGCGTGCCGTGCACGGCTTCCATGCCGACCTTGGCGAAGCGCTGTGCGGTGTCGGCGGTTTGCATCAGCGCCACGATATCCTTGTTCAGCCGCTGGATGATGCTGGCGGGTGTGCCCGCGGGCACCACCACGCCGTACCAACTGACCACTTGCAGTTCGGGCATGCCAGCTTCGGCGCTGGTCGGCAAATGCGGCAACTGCGGCGTGCGCTTGGTGTCGAGCACGGCCAAGCCGCGCAGCTTGCCGGCATTGATAAAAGGAATGGTCGCCGGCACCGTGACGATCACGATATCGGCTTCGCCGGACAGAATGTGAGTCAGCGCGATGCTGCCGCCCTTATACGGCACGTGCAGCATTTTAATTTTGTTGAGCGCGGCAAAATGTTCGCCTCCCAGGTGCCCGGACGAGCCAACGCCGCCGGAGCCGTAACTTAACTTGCCGGGATTGGCGCGCCCCAGCGCCGCGAGCTCCTTCAACGTTTTCACCGGCAACGAAGGATGCACCACGATCAATTGCGGCACCGTCGCCACCAGCGACACCGGCGCGAAATCCTTGAGCACGTCGTAGCGCAGCTTACTAAGCATGCTGGCACTGACGGCGTGCGAGGTGCTCAACACCGCCAGCGTATAACCGTCGGGCGCGCTGCGCGCCGCGACCTCCGCACCGATGTTGCCGCCGCCGCCCGGGCGCGGGTCTACCACCACCGGCTGGCCCAGCGACTCGGCGAGTTTTTCGGACAGCAGATACGCCAGAATTTGCGACGCACCGGCGAAAAACGGCGCGATCAAGCGCAGCGGTTTCGCCGGATACGCGGCGCTTTGCGCCAGTGCGGCCAACGGCGTCATCGAAAGCAGGATCAATAATAAGCGCACGGCATGCATAGCGTTTGCTCCTCCAAAGTTGTGGGCTCAGTTTGCACACGTCGCTTTCGAAAAGCAACGCGTAACGGCTCGCCCAAGATTTGGAATCAATCATAGCACTGAGCCGACCATGCTAGACTAACCTCACGTTCGAAAATTCAAAACCGTTTAGCCACAGAGGACACAGAGTTCACAGAGATTTCTTTGGGGTCTCTGTGACCCCTGCGTCCTCTGTGGCAAAAATGCTTTTTAAGGACATCCCATGGATTTTTCACTCAACGAAGAACAACGCCGCTGGCTCGACGAAGCGCAACATTTCGCGCAGGAAGTGCTGCTGCCCCATTCGCTCAAACGCGACCAAATCGAAGGCGCCTTCGAACCGTGGGATTGGGACATCATCAAGGCCGGCTCGAAAATCGGCTTTCGTACCTTTGCCGTGCCCAAGGAACTCGGCGGCCACGGCGCGGATTTTGTGACGCAAGGGTTGGTGATGGCGGCACTCGCCAAGGCGGACAGCGCGATGTCCAAAGCCTTCAGTCAAAACTGGAAGTGGAGCCATTTGATCGCGCAGTTTTGCACCAAGGATCAGAAGGATCGATTCCTCACGCCGTTTTTGGCGGATGACACCTATGTCATCGGCTCGGCGAGCACCGAGCCCAACTCCGGCTCCGATAACCGCTACCCGCCCGACGATAAAAACGCGGGCTTTCGTTTAAAGGCCGAACGCGAAAGCGCCGACGGCGATTGGATTTTGAACGGCGACAAATGTTTTATCGCCAACGGCTCGGTGGGCAAACTGTTTTTCATCAACGCGCGCAGTGACTTTAGCGTGAACGCGCGCGAAGGCACCACGGTGTTCATGGTGCCGCTCACCACGCCGGGCTTTCGCATCGGCAAAATTTTTAACAAAGCGGGCTGGCGTTTTTATCAAAACGCCGAACTCATTTGCGACAACGCGCGCCTGCCGCACGCCAACGTGGTCGGCGAGCCGCACAAAGGGCAAAAGGTGCGTAGCGGTGTCGCCGCCGAATTCAGCGATTTCGAACTCGCGGCGAACGCACTCGGCATCTGCGACGCCGCGGTCGAATGCGGCATGCAGTTCGCCAAAAAAGAAAAGCGCGGCGGCAAGGCGCTCTACGAGCATCAACTGGTGCAGCTGAAAGTGCATGAAATGAGGATGCTCACCGAAACGCTACGCTCGTACGTGATGCGCGCCGCGTGGGACATGGACAACAAAGTGCACGGCTCGTTAAGCCCGGTGCTGGTGATGGCCTACTCCACCGATGTGCTGCAACGTGTGACGCGTTTGAACCTTGAAGTGCACGGTGCCCTTGGTGCGAGTGGCGCCGGCAGCGGCATGATCGATGCGCGCGCGCAGAAGCTGGTGCGCGACGGGATTATCTGGACGCATCTGGCGGGGGATAACACCCAACGCTTGAAAGCGGTGCGGCGGATGAGTTTTTAAAAATATCAATAAAATCAAATACTTAAAAAAATACACATTCGAGCATGGCGGCACCTTTCAAAATCTTCGGCAGTAACGCGCTACGCACGGTATTGCTCTCGTGCATACCCGCGTTTGAAAAAACCAACAACGTGACGGCGGCGGTGGAATTCGGTTCCACCAACCACACGCTCGCCAACATGCGCGCCGGCGCAACGGCGGACTTGATTATCGCCACCAGCGGCGCGCTCGACGAACTCACGCGCGAAAGCAAAATCATGGCGGGCTCGCGCACTGAGCTTGCGACATCCGGCGTGGGTGCGTGCGTGCGCGCTGGTGCAGCAAAGCCCGACATCAGCACGGTGCAAGCGTTAAAACAAACCTTGCTCAACGCAAAATCGCTCGCGCATTCCAAGGTAGGGCAAAGCGGCATTCACTTCGCCAAGGTGATCGAGCAACTTCGCTTAGCCGACACAATCCGCCACAAAGTCACCATCAACGCCAGCGGCCTGGTGGCCGAGCTGGTGGCGCGCGGCGAGGTGGAACTCGGCTTTCAGCAGATCAGCGAGCTGCTGGCGGTGAAAGGCATCGATCTCGTTGGACCGTTGCCGGATGCGTTACAGCTTAATACGCGGGTGGCAGCGGGTATCGGCGCTACCACGCAACAAGAAGCGGCGGCGCGAGCACTGATTGCGGCGTTGCGTTCGCCCGAGGCGGCGAAGGTCATGCGCGAGAATGGGATGACGCCGGTGGTGGGTTAGGCTGCCGTCAAACTTCAACATCCTATCGCAAAGACGCAGAGAAAATCGGTCCGTCGCGGAACATCTTTGCGGTGAAGCAGTCACCCGTAGGGTGCGCATCGCGCACGCGGATACCAACTCAGCGCGTGCGCAATGCGCACCCTACCGTCTACCGATTAATCGACCCAGCGCACGGCGATCGGCGCAATCTCCCCACGCTGCGCCTGCGCCACCAACTCGCGCTTCAAAATCTTCCCGCTAGCCTACAGCGGCAACGTGTCGAGCCTAATGTAGCATTCGGGCATGTCGTTTTTGGATAACCCACGCGCCGCCATATGCGCGAGCAATACATCGGGTACGAGAATCTGTCCCTCGTGCACGCGCACGCGTTTGGTCTGCGTGATATGCGCGAACGTCACCGACCACAAATGATTGCCGGTGCCGGCACCCGCCGAGCCAAAATTGATTTCACCGGGGCGTGCGAGCGAGTGTTGCCAACTCGGCCGCCGAATTCACCGGCAGCGCGGGCATCACCACCAGCACCATCGACGTCGACGCGAACGGCGCCGCGGCCAGCAGATCGCACAATACGTCGTACGGCAGCTTGGCGTAGAGGCTCGGGCTGATGGCGATTTCCGAAGTCGAGCCGATCAACAGCACGTAGCCGTCCGGCGCGGATTTCACCGTGGCTTCGGTGCCGATGCCGCCGGCGGCGCCGGGGCGATTGTCGACGATGGCTTGTTGCCCAAAACGCTCCGATAACTTAGGCGCGATGATGCGCGTGGCGATATCGGTGCCGCCACCGGGTGAAAACGGCACGATCAGGCGCACGGGTTTGGCGGGAAACGATTGGCCATGGGCAGTGACACTGATACCCAACACCATTCTGCAGGCGGCGAACCCTTCAAAATTTGTTGTGATCATCCTTTGCATTTGTAATTGGAACAAAATGAAGGCGCCCGCACGCCACGAGCGCGCGCGATGATGCATAATGCCACGAAGCAAACTGTAGCTGTTAGTGAGGCGTCATGCCGTCAAAACAATCAATTTACCGGCTTCGTCGTTCTGGCGCAGGCCACAACCCAGGTTATACATCGGCCCGCAGGGCCTTGAATCAAGACGCAACGCGCCAGCTGACTAACTGGATTCTGGCCTGCGCGGGAATGACGGCGTTGGTGTTGCTGGCGATAACGCCGATGGCGTATGCGGCCGAAAACTACCCCACCAAACCCATCCGCATGATCGTGCCCTTTTCCCCCGGCGGTACCTCGGATACGCTGGCCCGCATCCTCGGCCAAAAAATCACCGAGCACTGGGGTCAGCAGATCGTGGTGGATTTTCGTCCGGGCGCGAGCGGCATCATCGGCAGTGAAATCGCCATGCGCGCACCCACCGACGGCTACACGCTGATGCACGGCAACCTCGCGCAGTACGGCATCAATCCCAGCCTCTACGGCAAGCTGCCGTGTGACACGCTGCGCGATTTCGTGCCGCTATCGCTGGTAGCCACCGCGCCGCAGTTGCTGGTGGTGAACCCGTCGCTCGCCGCGAAATCGGTCAAAGAGTTAAGCGATCTCGCCAAAGCACAGCCGGGTAAATTGAACTTCGGCTCCGGCGGCACCGGCACGCTCGCTTTTGTCGCGGGCGAGCTGTTCAAATCCGGCACGGGGGTCAACATCGTGCATGTGCCGTACAAAGGCACGGTGCTCGCGCTGGGCGAAGTGATGGGCGGGCAAATTCAAATGCTGTTTTCGGAAACGCCGATCGCGCTGCCGCACACCAA
>VGIF01000258.1 GCA_016868015.1 Betaproteobacteria bacterium | reverse complement strand
ATGTGCAAGAGCTTTTCGTCCGCCGCCACTTGTGGATACAACGCCTGGTGCAAACGCAGCGTGATGTCGGCGTCTTCCGCGGCGTACTCGGTGGCGCGCTCGACAGACACTTGCTCGAATCCAATGTGCCCCGCGCCTTTACCGGTGACCTCGTCATAGGTGATGGTTTTGACCGCGAGATGCCGCTCGGCGAGATCGTCCATGTCGTGCGGTTTGTGGCTTTCCAGCACGTACGATTGAAGCAGCGTATCGTGCACCACACCGCGCAAGGTGATGCCGTGATTGGCGAACACATGGGTGTCGTACTTGATGTGCTGGCCGAGCTTGGGCGCCTTGTCGTCTTCGAGCCAGGGTTTTAATTTGTCCAGCACACGTTGTAACGGCAACTGATCGCCCACGCCGGGATATTGGTGGCCCACCGGAATATAGGCCGCATGCCCCGCGTCGCAACTCAGGGAAATGCCGACCAGCCGCGCCTTGAACGGATCGAGGCTGGTGGTTTCGGTATCGACCGCGGTCAATTTCGCGGCACGAATTGTTTTAAGCCAGGCGTCGAGTTGCCCTTCGGTAGTTACGCATTCATAACGTTTCTCGACCGGCGTAGCGGGCGCAGCAGGCGCGCGCGCGACCGGCGCTGCCGCTGAATCCTCGATCCTCGATACTGAACCCTGAAGCTCCTTACGCCATGACTTAAAATCAAAGCGCTCGAACAAGCTATCGACCTTTTGTGTCTCTTGTGGTTTGAGCGCCAGATCATCGAGCTTCACCGGCAACTCGACATCGCACTTAATGGTGAGCAAACCCTTGGCGGTGGGCAGCCAATTCATCGCCTTGCGCAGGTTCTCGCCCACCACCCCGCCAATCTCGCCCGCGTGCGCCACCACGTTATCCAACGTGCCGTATTGGGTAAGCCACTTCACCGCCGTTTTAGGCCCCACTTTGGAAACACCGGGCACGTTATCGACGCTGTCGCCGATCAGCGTCAGGTAGTCGATAATGCGTTCGGGTTTGACGCCGAATTTTTGCTCGACACCGGCTTCATCCAGCGTTTCGTTGGTCATGGTGTTGACCAGCTTGATGTGCGGCGTCACCAACTGCGTGATGTCTTTGTCGCCGGTGGAAATCACCACTTGCATGCCGGCGCGTTCGCCCTCGCGCGCGAGCGTGCCGATCACATCGTCGGCTTCCACGCCCTCGATGATCAGCAGCGGCCACCCCATCGCCACGATGGTTTCGTGCAGCGGCTCGATTTGACACGACAATTCGTCGGGCATCGGCGGGCGATTGGCTTTGTATTGCGCATACACGTCGTCGCGAAAGGTTTTGCCCTTGGCATCGAACACACAAGCGGACAGCGCCGACGGATAATCCTTGTGCAGCCGCCGCAGCATGTTGAGCACGCCGTAAATCGCGCCGGTCGGCTTGCCCTGCTTGTTGCGCAAATCCGGCAGCGCGTGAAACGCGCGATACAAATACGACGAACCGTCCACCAACAACAGGGTCTTCATGATTGATTTGAATCAAACGCCAGGGTTTGAAAGCCCGGCAACATCATGAACCTTTGACGAGCGGCGCTTTCTAATCAGAGATGAAAAGCAGATAATCGAATCTGAACCGAGGATACCTCATGCCTGCCGCGACCACCAGATTCGCAAAACTCTCCTTGCTGGCGTTAGCAATTGCGTTGGCGAGCCCCCTTGCGGCTGCGCAGCAACGCCCGCCCAATCTGCAACCGGTGCCGGAGCCGCCGCCACCGCCGCGCGGCTACGAGCTCGATAGCGCGGTGCAGCCGGAAATCACCATCCGCAAGCGCGGGCAGGAAGTGGTCGAGGAGTATCGCATCGGCGGCCGTCTGTACATGATGAAAATTACCCCGCCGGGCGGCGGCACGCCGTATTACCTGATCGACCACACCGGTGACGGGCGTTTTATCCGCGAAAGCGCCCAAGATCCCGGCGTGCGCCCGCCGATGTGGGTTATTCACTCCTGGTAATCCACGGCTGGTCAGTTCCGCCGTAGCATTGCCCGCCGCCACGCGCGGGGTTGTACCCCGCACGCCAAACGCGGTACGCTACGGCCATGTCTGTATTCACCACCGTCACGCCCGACGAACTCGCGGCGTGGCTTAAAAACTATGATCTCGGCACGCTGGTCGAATTAAAAGGCATCGCCGCCGGCATCGAAAACACCAATTATTTCGTGACGACCACGCACGGGCGCTACGTACTCACGCTGTTTGAAAAACTCACCGCCGCCGAGCTGCCGTTTTATTTGAACCTGATGGCGCATCTGGCGCGGCATGGCGTGCCCTGTCCGGCGCCAATCGCCGCGCGCAGCGGCGGTTACCTCGGTGCGTTAAACGGCAAGCCGGCGAGCCTGGTCACGCGGCTGGCCGGCCACGACTTGCTTAACCCTACCCCGGCCGATTGCGCCAAAGTCGGCAACGTGCTGGCGCGGCTGCACATCGCCGGGCAAGGTTATGGCGTGCACATGGAGAACCCGCGCGGCCCCGCGTGGTGGCGCGCGGCGTTGCCCACGCTCTTGCCTTTTCTTGACGCGGACGATGCGGCCATGCTGCGCACGCAAGTCGAACGGCCTTCACCGTTGGATCACGGCGGATTACAAACGCACGCGCTGCCGAATCACGAGCTACCGAATTACGAGCTACCGAATTACCAGCTTCCGCAGGGCGCCATCCACGCCGATTTATTCCGCGATAACGTGCTGTTTCACGACGGTGAGGTGGCGGGTGTGATCGATTTTTACTTCGCCTGCACCGGCGCTTTGCTCTATGACGTGGCGATCACCGTCAACGATTGGTGTTTTCAGCCCGATAGCCGCCTCGACCCGGCACGCACCGAAGCGCTGCTTGCGGGTTACCACGCAGTGCGCCCGTTTACCGATGCCGAACGCGGTGCATGGACCACCATGCTGCGCCTGGGCGCGCTGCGCTTTTGGGTATCGCGGCTCTATGATTTTCACCTGCCGCGTCCCGGCGAACTGACGCACGCCAAGGATCCGGGCCATTTTCAGCGCTTGCTGCGTTCGCACGTCGCGCACGAGACTGTGCTGCCTGTCTTGCCGCGCTGACGCGTGCGACATGAGTTCCCTATAATGTAGCGGCGACAACACAACACATAAAGCGATATGGTGCACATTCGTACGGTAGCGGCGGGCAACGGCTGGAAATGGCTTGCCGAGGGCTTCACGCTGTTTCAAAAAAGCGCGGCAATGTGGGCGATGATCACGCTGGGGTTGTTCATCGCGTTCAAGCTCATTCTGTTGATTCCCCTGATCGGTATCGCGGCCATCCTGTTGATGCCGATCGTCCTGGTCGGCTTGATGGAAGGTTGCCGCGCGCTCGACCTCGGGCAAACACTCAAACCCACGTATTTGTTAAGCGGCTTCACGCGCGGCACGGCCGCGCTGGCGACGCTTGGCGCGCTTTACCTCACCGGCAACCTGTTGATCGTGGCGCTTATCGTGGCGCTTGGCGGCGAGGCGTTGACGGAAGTGCTGAAATTCACTTCGACGCAAAAGGTCACGCCGGAAAACGTGCATCTCATCCGCGAACAAGTCTCCAAAGCAACGTTCGCGGTGCTGGCGGGTTGGCTGTTGTCGATACCGTTACTGATGGCGTTTTGGTTTAGCCCGCTGCTGGTTTACCTGCACGACATGAAAATCCCGCAGGCGATATTGACCAGCCTCAAGGCCTGTTTGCAAAACATGATGCCGTTTCTGGTTTACGGCGTCGTTCTGTTATTCGCACTGATGATCGTGACGCCGATCAGCCTTGCCACCAAAGTTCTCGATCTGGGCATGTGGCTGCTGCTGCCGTGGGTGATCCCGTCGATTTACGCCAGCTACAAGGATATCTTCCCCGCGGACGAGCCCGCGCCGCCCTCGCCTACACCGGTGTGAGTTTGGCGTAATCGAGCATCAGCCACTTAAGGCCTTGGCTGCGGAAATTGACTTGCACGCGCGCTTCCGCGCCACGGCCTTCCGCGCTGACGATGACACCGGTGCCGAATTTGGCGTGCTGCACGCTTTGGCCGATGCGCCAAGGTAGTGATTCGTGAGGCGTGAGGGGTGAGGGTTGAGGCGTGGCGATTGCGGTAATGCCGCGCTGGCTGGTTTCTTGATAACGCGGCCTGGCATTAATGCGACGCATCAGCCCTTCGGGAATTTCGCGGAAAAAACGCGAGGCGACGTTGTAACGCGTTTGTCCATGCAGCATGCGGCTTTGCGCGAGCGAGAGATAAAGCCGCCGCCGCGCGCGCGTCAACGCCACGTACATCAGGCGCCGTTCTTCCTCCAACCCATCGGGTTCGGTAATGCCGTTCTCGTGCGGGAACAAGCCTTCTTCCAGGCCGCTGATAAATACCGCGTGAAACTCCAGACCCTTGGCCGAATGCACCGTCATCAATTGCAACGCATCCGCGCCGACTGCGGCTTGGTGCTCGCCCGCTTCCAGCGCGGCGTGCGCGAGGAATGACGCCAGCACGTCATCGGTCTTAGGCGCATCGTAGATGGCCCCGGTTTGCATCGCCGTCGGCACATCGGCCGAAACTTCCGGCACGTCACCGATCGTCCACACGTTGCCTTCCGCCACGAACGCGGCCGCGGCGTTGACCAACTCCGACAGGTTTTCCAGCCGATCGGCGCCTTCTTTTTCGGTCTTGTAGTGGGGCATCAAACCGCTCGCCTCGATCACGTGCTCGATGATTTCCGGCAACGGCAGCCCCTGCGTGGCATTGCGCATTTTTTCGATCAATGCCACAAAGGCGCCGACACTGGAAGCCGCTTTGCCCGACAGCGTGTTCATACAGGCCGCGGCCCAAAGGCTCACCCCGCGCTGCGCCGCGAGATCTTGAATGTGCTCGACACTGCGCGCGCCGATGCCGCGCGTGGGAAAGTTGATCACCCGCAACAACGCGCCGTCGTCCTCGCTCCCCGCCTGCTGCGCGATCAGGCGCAGGTACGCCAGCGCATGCTTGATTTCCTGGCGCTCGAAAAAGCGCAAACCGCCATAGACCCGATACGACATCGAGGCGTTGAACAACGCGTGTTCCAGCACGCGCGACTG
>VGIF01000257.1 GCA_016868015.1 Betaproteobacteria bacterium | reverse complement strand
CTCCTACGACAAAGCCAATCGCAGTTCGATCAGGTCTTTCCGCGGCTTGGGCATGGACAAAGGGCTGGAAATCCTCGGCGACGTGCGTAAGCAAATCGGCGTGCCGGTGCTGACCGATGTGCATGAAATCGCCGATATCGAAGCCGTGGCCAAGGTAGTGGACGCGCTGCAAACGCCGGCGTTCCTGTGCCGTCAAACCGATTTTGTGTGCGCGGTGGCGGCAACTGGCAAACCGGTGAACATCAAAAAGGGCCAGTTTCTCGCGCCGGCTGACATGAAGAATGTCGTCGACAAGGCACGCAGTGCCAGCAACGCCGATAACATCATGGTGTGCGAGCGCGGCGCGACCTTTGGCTACAACAATCTGATCTCCGATATGCGCTCGCTAGCGATCATGCGCGACACCGGTTGCCCGGTGGTGTTCGATGCCACGCACTCGGTGCAGCTGCCGGGCGGGCAAGGCACGGCGAGCGGTGGCGAGCGCAAATTCGTGCCGGTGCTGGCGCGCGCAGCGGTGGCTGCGGGTGTGGCAGGCGTGTTTATGGAAACGCACCCCAATCCAGAGAAGGCGTTGTCGGACGGCCCTAACGCGTGGCCGTTGCCGCACATGAAAGTGCTGTTGCAAACCCTCAAGCAACTCGACGCGCTGGCCAAACAGGCGGGTTTTGCTGAAACATTGGTTTCATAAAATGTTTAATAAAATCAAATACTTACGTTAAGGTTAATGATGAGCGCCATTGTCGATGTTATCGCCCGCGAAATTCTCGATTCACGCGGCAACCCCACGGTTGAAGCCGATGTGTTGCTCGAATCGGGCGTGATGGGGCGCGCGGCGGCGCCGTCGGGAGCATCGACCGGTAGCCGCGAGGCGATCGAGCTGCGCGACGGCGATAAGGCGCGTTACGGCGGCAAGGGCGTGCTGCAGGCTGTAGAGCACGTCAACACCGAAATCTGCGAAGCGATTATCGGCGTGGATGCCAGCGAACAAGGTTTTGTCGATAAAACATTGAACGATCTCGACGGCACCGAGAATAAATCGCGGCTTGGCGCCAACGGCATACTTGCGGTGTCGATGGCCGTGGCCAAGGCCGCGGCGGAAGAAGCAGGGCTGCCGCTGCACCGTTACCTCGGCGGCGCGGGGCCAATGGCGATGCCGGTGCCGATGATGAACGTCATCAACGGTGGCGTGCACGCCAACAACGGTTTGGACATGCAGGAGTTTATGATCATCCCCGTAGGTGCACCGTCGTTTAAAGAGGCGTTGCGTTACGGCGCGGAAGTGTTTCAAACCCTCAAGAAAATTCTGCACGACAAGGGCCTGGCCACCGCAGTGGGCGATGAAGGCGGCTTCGCACCGCGCTTGCCCAAGCATGAAGCCGCGATCAAATTGGTGCTGGAGGCGATCGAAGCCGCGGGTTATCGGCCCGGTGAGGACATCGCGCTGGCGCTCGATTGCGCGAGCTCCGAGTTTTTTGACGATGGCGAATACACTATCAATTCCGAGGGCGCCAGCATGAAATCCGGCGAGTTCGTGGATTACATCGCGGCCTGGGTCGACAAATACCCGATCATCAGCATTGAAGACGGGATGGCGGAGAGCGACTGGGACGGCTGGAAGATTCTCACCGACCGGCTGGGCGATCGCGTGCAGTTAGTGGGCGATGATTTGTTCGTCACCAACACCAGGTACATTCGCCAAGGCATCGAGCGCGGTATCGCCAATTCCGTGCTGATCAAGGTGAACCAGATCGGCACGTTGACCGAAACCTTCGCCGCCATCGAAATGGCCAAGCGTGCGCGCTACACCGCTGTGGTGTCGCATCGCTCGGGTGAGACTGAAGACACCACCATTGCCGATATCGCCGTGGCGACCAACGCGCTGCAAATCAAGACCGGTTCACTGTCGCGTTCGGATCGCCTGGCCAAGTACAACCAATTGCTGCGTATCGAGGAAGATTTGGGCGATGCGGCCAGTTACCCGGGGCGCGGCGCGTTTTATCAAATCAAGTAGGCGAACAATAAGCGAGGATCATGCGGGTATTAAGCGTGGCGCTGGTGGCGTTGATCGTGCTGATCCAGTATCCGCTGTGGTTCGGCAAGGGTAGCTGGTCGCGGGTATGGGAAGTGGATCAGCAAATCAAGACCCAGCGCGACAAAAATACCGGGCTGCATACCCGCAATAGCGTGCTCGAAGCGGAAGTGCGCGATCTCAAACACGGCCTGGATGCGATTGAAGAGCGCGCGCGCAGCGATCTGGGCATGATCAAACAGGACGAAGTGTATTTTCAAGTGCTGGAGCGCGGGCAGGTGGTGCCAGCCGGCAAACCGCCGGCGTTGCCCGCGGCGGCTAAAAAATAAGGCCTTCTGACACAAGGTCACTTTATGACTGCACAACTGATCGACGGCGCAGCGCTGGCGCGCCAAAAAATCGCCGACCTGAAACAACGCGTCGCGGCGCTGCAAGCCAAGGGCGTCACACCCGGTTTGGCCACGGTGCTAGTGGGGGATGACCCGGCCTCGCGCGTTTACATCCGCAACAAAGCCAGAGCCTGCGCCGAGGCGGGTGTCAATTCGATTCACCACGATTTGCTGGCCACCGCCAGCGAACAAGACGTGCTCGATTTGATCGAGCGGCTCGATAACGACCCCAAGGTGCACGGCATTATCGTGCAGTTGCCGCTGCCGCGGCACTTGGATGCGCAGTGCGTGTCGCAATCGGTGGCCTATGAAAAAGACGTCGATGGCTTCAGCTGGCACAACTTGGGCGCGCTGATGGAGAACGCGCCCGGCATCGTGCCGTGCACGCCGCGCGCCACCATGGCGCTGCTCGAACACGCCAAAATTTCGATTGAAGGCAGACACGCGGTGGTGGTGGGGCGCAGCGTGATCGTCGGCAAACCAGCGGCGCTGCTGTTGATCAACGCCGGCGCCACGGTGACGGTGTGTAACTCGCGCACGCCCGATCTGGGCGCGATGACGCGCCAGGCCGATATTCTGGTGGTGGCCACCGGCCGGGCGAATTTAATCACTCGCGATATGGTGAAACCCGGCGCCGCGGTGATCGACGTCGGCATTAACCGTTTGCACAACGGCAAGCTCGCTGGCGATGTGGTGTTCGACGAGGTGAAGGAAGTCGCCGGCTGGATTACGCCGGTACCCGGCGGCGTGGGGCCGATGACGGTGGCGATGCTGGTGGAGAATACCGTCAACGCCGCCGCACGGCTGGTTTCTCAGCAGTAGAACATATTCGCGAAGTTAAGCAACATCTCGCTGCTCAAGTAACCGCGAAATCCAGCCGCAATCAGCAGCGCTACGATCAAGGCCAACACGGCCCAGATCAGCGCGCGGCGGGTTTGCGAAAAGTAGGCCATGGCTTTGCCGGTAAACATTAGAACGCACGGAACTGCTGCGACTATGTTAACCGAATCGCCTTGCCACCAGGCGGGCAGGCGAATATCGCGTCGCCGGGGCCCCTGTTAATACAAGTTCGCGCGCGTTCGGCGGTCGGAATCCTTCGTTGTGCAAACGATTCGTGCCACGCACAAAGCGAGTGCGCGCCGCTCCATTTTTGCTTCGGTCATTTTGCAAGGGAATAATCTAAGTTATTGAATTTAAATAAAAAAATTTTGGCCTGCTAACCCCGGCCAAAGTGGCACGCAGATTGCAAGTATTAACGGCGAGATGTTAATACAAGTGATCAATAGCGCCTCCGAAGCGCCGTCCCCGGCCAACCCCCAGTTTGCCGCGGCGGATGCCGTGGCTATGGGCGCCGACTTGAGCGGGGCCAGTGCGCCACCGACGACGCCCTCCGTGTTGCATGCAGGGCTGTCGTCCGTCTGTAATCCGGCATCACCCATTCCGCTGTATTCCCAAATCCGCGAACGATTGCGCGCCTGCATTCTGGACGGCACTTACTTAAGCAACGGCAAGCTGCCATCAGAGAACGAGATGGTCAAAACTTTCGAGGTGAGCCGCATCACCGTGCGCCAGGCGCTGAACGATTTGCAAAAAGAAGGGTTGATTTTCAAGATCCACGGCAAGGGAACGTTTGTGGCTCGGCCCAAGGTCGTGCAAAAACTGGTGCGCGTGGAGGGTTTCGGCGAAGCGATGTTGGGGGCGGGACGCGAAACGTTCTCACTCGTGTTGGGCACCCGCCTGATTCGCGCCGGCGCGTCAATATCCGCGCGCCTCCAACTTGCCGAAGGGACGCAAGTGATGGAAATCCGCCGGCAGCGCTTTCTTGACCGCAATCCGATTTCGCTGGATGTGACCTATGTGCCGGCCGCTATCGGGACACGGTTGATCAAGGAGGATCTGGCTCACCGCGATGTGTTCGAGATCCTCGACAACGACTATGGTTTTGCGCTGGAGTGCGCCGAACTAAAAATCGACGCCATTAAGGCGGACGCGTCGCTTGCGCAGATTCTCGCGATCGAAGAAGGCGCGGCCGTGATGCGTATCGAGCGTCTGACCTTTACCAGTCACGAACGGCCCATCGACTTCGAGTATTTGTATCACCCCGGCAACGCCTTCCAGTACCACGTCAGGGTTGGGCGGCGGCGCGATGCTGCCGCAGTGCGGCGCACCAATGAACTCACAAACGGAACGAGCAAATGAATACTGGCTTGCGTGAAATAACGGTGGATGTGGTGGTGGTTGGCGGCGGTACCGCCGGCCCAATGGCCGCGGTAAAGGCCAAGGAAGCCAATCCCGCGCTAAAAGTGCTGCTGCTGGAAAAGGCAAACGTCAAACGCAGCGGCGCCATTTCGATGGGCATGGATGGCTTGAATAATGCAGTGATTCCCGGCCACGCCACGCCCGAGCAGTACGTTAAGGAAATCACCATCGCCAACGATGGCATCGTCAACCAGCGCACGGTCGATGCCTATGCCCAGCATAGCTTTAAGGATACGCTGATCAAGTAGGTAAAAGGTGCGCCCGAGGAAAGCGATGATGCCGATTATGCGAAATGAATGCTGATTTCATCAGGCCGAAGGCGCTTTCGATGTTTAATTCGGTGTTTTTCGCCGTTTTAGGCTTCCGCTGCACGCACTTATCCCGTGAGCGGCCTATCCCATTTGTAAATGTTCA
>VGIF01000256.1 GCA_016868015.1 Betaproteobacteria bacterium | reverse complement strand
AAACGAAAAAGCCTTGCTCGCCGCCGCGAAAAAAACCGGCGTGCGCATCATCGGCCCCAATTGCCTGGGGCTGGTCAACGTGCATGCGCGGGTGTTCGCGGGCTTTGGCAGCATTACCAAACCGCCGATGCTAAAGCCCGGGCCGGTGTCGGCGGTGATCCAAAGCGGCGGCTTTGGCAACAGCGTGGTGATCCAGACCGGCGCGGCGCGCGTGGGTTTTCGCTACGTGGTGGCGAGCGGCAACGAGAGCAACATCCAGGCGCCGGAAATGATCGACGCGTTTGTCGACGACCCGGAAACTAAGGTGATCCTCGCTTATCTCGAAGGCATCGCCGACGGCCGCGCGCTGATGGCCGCGGCGCGGCGCGCGCTCGCCGCGGGCAAACCGGTGATCGTGTTAAAAGCCGGCAACAGCGAGCAGGGCATGCGCGCGGCGGCATCGCATACCGCCAACCTCACCAGCAGCTACGGCATATTCCGCGCGGCGTTAAAGCAATGCGGCGTGATCGAGGTGATCGACACGCACGAGGCCGGCGACTACGCGCAATGTTTCGCGTCGGGCCGGCTTGCCAAGGGGCGCAACGTGGTGGTGATGGGCGGCTCTGGCGGCTCGGCGGTGGGGTTTTCCGATGCGGCGGATGAAATGGGACTCAAGCTAATCCCGCTTTCCGCCAACACCATGAAAGTGCTGCGCGAGGAATTGCCCAATGTTGCATCACTCGAAAACCCGGTCGATTACGCCGCGGGTTTTATCAGCGACAAAAACATGCCCAAGTATCAGCGCGCGCTCGATGCGGTGCTGGCCGACCCCGACGTGCACATGGTCGGCATGTTGTTCGCCACCACCACCGGGCGCACCATGTATAACGGTGTCGAAGGCACGGCGCAGGCGCTGAAAAAAACCGACAAACCGATCCTCGCGTTTTGTTCCATTCCCTACGAAACCGCGCGCGAAGGGTTTGATCTGCTTGAAAAAGCCGGCATCCCCATGCAGCCCTCGCCGCGGCGCGTGGCGTATGCGATGGGGCGGATCGCGGATTATTACGACACGCTGCAACGGCGCGAACGCATAGTGCATCCGCGCGAACCGCAGCCGCGTGCGTTGCCGCCGCTGCCCGCGGGCAAGGTAACGCTGGATGAACACGAAAGTAAAAACGTGCTGCGTGCGTTTGACGTGCCGGTGGCGAACGATGTGCTGGTGGCGCCGGGTGCGGCGCTGCCCGCGAAGGTGAATTTCCCGGTGGCGGTAAAAATTGCTTCGCGCGATATCGCGCATAAATCCGACATCGGCGGCGTGCGCTTGAATGTGCAAGATAATACGCAACTGGAACAAGCCGTCGCCGAAGTGCTGGCCAACGCCAAACGTGCCGCGCCCAACGCCCACATCGCCGGTACGCTGGTGTCGGAGATGATCACCGATGGCTTGGAAGTGATCGTCGGTGCGGTGCACGACGCCTGCTTCGGCCCGGTGGTGGCGTTTGGCTTGGGCGGCATCCTCGCTGAAACCATCCGCGACGTAACCTATCGCGTGCCGCCGTTCGACAAGATCGAGGCGCTGAGCATGGTCCGCGAGCTTCGCGGCGCGCGCTTGTTCGAGGGCGTGCGCGGCCAGCCGCCGCGCGATGTTGATGCACTGGCCGATTTGCTGGTGGCGGTGGGTGATATGGCATGGTTGATGCGCGAGCGGTTGGCGGAGCTTGATATCAACCCAGTGCTGGTGCGGCCTAAAGACAAAGGCGTGGTGGCGGTGGATGCGTTGTTGGTGTTGAAGTAATTCGGTTCCATAGGAGACGTGTTATGGCGACAGGCGAAATCATCCTCTTGGGCGTCGGCGATGTCGGCCCCATCCACGAACCAATGAGCACGTACAGCGAACTCGCGAAAGCCACGCTCGCCAGCGCTGACATCCGCTTCGGCCAATGCGAGCGTGTCTACTCCGAACGCGGTGCGCTGCAATTGCATTCCGGCGGCGCGCACAGCCGTGTGAAGCCGGCGTTCGCGTCGGTGTTCAGCGATTGCGGTTTTGACGTGGTGTCGGTGGCGAGCAACCATTCGATGGATTGGGGCCCCGAGCCGATACTCGACACCATCGAGTTGCTTGAGAAGAAAGGCATCAAGACTGTCGGCGCGGGGCGCAACCTTGCGGAATCGCGGCGCCCGGCGATCATCGAGAAAAACGGCGTGCGTGTGGCGTTTCTTGCTTACAGTTCGATCCTGCACGAGGGCTACGCCGCGGGACCGAACAAAGCGGGTGTGGCACCGCTGCGCGCGCACACTTATTACGAGGCGTTCGATTATCAAGCCGGCATACCGCCGCGCGTGGTGACGGTGCCGTTTGAAGATGATCTCGCCGGCATGGTGAGCGATATTCAGGCCGCCAGGCAAAACGCCGACGCGGTGGTGGTGTCGCTGCACTGGGGGATTCACTTCATACCGAAGCTGATCGCGGATTATCAACCGGTGGCAGCGAAAGCCGCGTTTGCCGCCGGCGCGGATTTGATCTTGGGGCACCACGCGCATACACCCAAGGCGATCGCGGTGCACGGGGGTAAAACCTGTTTTTATAGTCTTAGCAATTTCATCATGTCTTCCACCGAAAAGTCGGCTGAAGCGGGCGCGGTGTTCGAGAGAAAATACAATGTCAGGCTCGACCCCGATTATCCACGCCTGCCCTATGGCGAGGACGCCAAACGCAGCTTGATCGCCAAGGCGGTGATCGGCAAAAGCGGTGTAAAACAAACCGCCTTTCTGCCGGTGCTGATCGATAAACAATTGCGACCGCAAGTGCTCAAACGCGATGATGCGCGCTTTGACGACGCAGTGCGATTTATGGATAACGTGTCACAAGGGTTCGAGCATAAATTTGTCGTCGAAGGCGGCCAGGTCAACATACAATGAGCAGCAAACAGTGAGGCAACCATGTTTACCCGTATTGACCATGTGATGATTTGCGTGCCCGATCTCGTGCAGGCCATCGCGCAGTACCGCAAGCTCGGTTTTAGCATGCACGGAGGCGGCGCGCATCCCGGCAAGGGCACGCACAACGCCATTGCGATGAACAATGAGGATTACCTCGAACTGCTTGCGGTGCGCGATGTGGCCGAATACGCCGCCTCACGTACCACTGGCGGGCCGGGGTCGTGGAACACCGGGCTCACAGATTTCATCGCGGCCGGCGGCGGCATCCGCTATATCGCAATTCAAAGCGACGACCTCGCCGCGGATGTCGCGGCGATGTGCGCGCGCGGCTTGGACGTAAGCGATGTCACGCCTGGCAGCCGCCGTACGCCGGCGGGATTGGAGTTGAAATGGCAATCGGCCACGTTGGGTGCCGCGAATGCGCTGCCGATCTTTTTTATCCAGCATTTAACGCCGCTGGAAGAACGCCGCAAGCAAGTGCCTGCCGGTGAACACCCCAATCGCGTGTATACGCTGGAGCGCACCTACATCGTTTGCAATAATTTGCCCGCGACCGCGGCGCTCTACGCCAGGGTGCTCGGCTTGCCGCAGCCGCAAGTGGTGAAGGGCACGGTGATCATGTCCGACATGGCGGTGTTTCAGTTGGGCGAGCATGGCCTGGGCGTGGTCGAGCCGTACGCCGATGGCCCGGCGGCTGCAGCCTTAAAACGCCGCGGCCCTGGGCCCTTCCAAGCGCTCTACCGTACCAAGAGTTCCAACGCCGCGGAAGCGTGGATCAAGGCGCAGGGGTTGCCGCCGCTACAAAAAGGCGTGCGCAACACCGGTGAGGTAGCGATGCTGGCGACGCCGGAAATGACATTTGGCGCATATGTGGGGTTTGTCGGGATGGCGTAGATGGGCGCCGTTGATGAACGGCCATCTCATGGCGCCAAAACAAAAATATTAATAAAATCATATACTTATAAGATTAACCGGAAAGCCGTCAAGCAGCACGCCGACAGCAGCCGGCGCACTTGCGCGCGGGCGTCGCCGTGAGCGGCGTTGACCGGCGCATGAGCATGAAACTATTCCGCGCGCAAACCCGTGGCTTGCATCATTTTTTGCACGCGCGCCGCGTCGGCCTTGACCGCGGCGCCGAGTTCTTGCGGTGTGCTGGCGAGCGCTTCCACGCCGGAGGCGAGGTAACGCTCCTTGATCTCGGGCTGGTTGGCGACTTTGACCGCGGTTTCATACAGCCGTTGAATGATCGCGAGCGGCGTCTTCGCCGGCACGAAAAGGCCGGTGAAAGTCAGCGATTCATAACCGGGCACGCTCGCGGCGATCGGCGGTAAGCCCGGCACCAGCGGTGTGGCCTCGGCGCTGGTCACCGCCAGCGCACGCAGGCGGTTGGACTTGATGTGCGGCATTACCGAGCCAGTGGTGGCAAACATGACCTTCACTTGGCCGCCAAGCACATCGGTCAACGCCGGGCCGCCGCCCTTGTAACTGATGCGCGTCAAGTTCACGCCCGCCATTTGCTTGAAAATTTCGGCCGCCAGAAAGTTGGCGGACCCCACCAAACCCGAGGCGTAATTGATCTCACCCGGCTTGGCCTTGGCGAGCGCAATCAGATCGTTCACGCTGTGCACCGGCAACGACGGATGCACCACCAGCACGTTAAGCGAACGCGAAAGCAGCGACACCGGCGCGAACTGCGTCATGGCGTAGGCGGTCTTTTCCATCAGCGGCGCAACCCACAGGGTGTTGTTCTGCACGAGCAAGGTGTAGCCGTCGGCCGGCGCATGGCCCACGGTGTTGGCGGGCACATGCGAGCCGCCGCGGTTATCGACAACAAACTGCTGCCCCAATTGCGCGGTGAGGCCTTGCGCCAGCAGGCGCGCGGTGAAATCCGTGCCGCCGCCGGGGGCGGACGTGACCAGGCGAACCGGCTTGGCGGGATAAGGCTGCGCGTAGGCGGCGCTTGCGTTCACGGCGGCGAGCAACAACCCCATGGATGCGCAAAAAAAGTTTGCGTTCATGACGGGCTACCTCGATATTTCGTATTTCGCCGGCCGTACCGGCAACGAACGTTGATCATGCAAATGGTCGCCGGCCTTTTGCCCGCGCGCCACCCTGCCGGGGCCGCTGGCAAGAACCGGCGCGGCCTTCATTTGCGGCTTGGTCGTGGTCATTTTGGTGGGCGGTTCAAAGCGCATGGTCGGCACCCG
>VGIF01000255.1 GCA_016868015.1 Betaproteobacteria bacterium | reverse complement strand
TCACGGGATAAGTGCGTGCAGCGGAAGCCTAAAACGGCGAAAAACACCGAATTAAACATCGAAAGCGCCTTCGGCCTGATGAAATCAGCATTCATTTCGCATAATCGGCATCATCGCTTTCCTCGGCCGCACCTTTTACCTACTTGATCAGCGTATCCTTAGTTCCATATGTTCCATAAGGCGGGCAACCGATCATGCAAACGTTGCGGGCAGCAACCAAAGCGCTGCTATTATGCCGCGTGAACATCACGCGTTAGACCAACCCCACGACGACTCGCGAAACATTTCCCATGGCCTTGACTACCCCTGCCCCCACCGGCCCGCTCGCCGGCATGCGCATCCTCGATCTCACCACGGTACTGCTGGGGCCGTACTCGACGCGCATCCTCGGCGACCTCGGCGCCGATGTGATCAAGGTCGAGCCGCTCGAGGGCGAGGCGCGCCGCACGTCGGGCCCCTCGCGCAACCCGGCCAACGGCATGGCCCATACCTTCATGGTGCTTAATCGCGCCAAACGCGCGATCGCGATCAACCTGAAAGAGCCGGCCGGGCGCGATGCATTTCTAAGGCTCGCCGCCACTGCCGATGCGATGGTGCACAACGCGCGCGTGGCGGCGATGACGCGCCTGGGTCTCGATTACGAGGGCGTGCGCAAGGTGAAACCCGACATCGCGTATTGCTACGCGGTGGGCTTTGGCAGCAAGGGGCGTTATGCCGGGCGGCCGGCGTTTGACGACGTGATCCAGGGCTTGACCACGTTCCCCACGCTGCTCGCCGAGCAGGCGGGGCGGCCGATATTCGTGCCGATCAACTTGGCCGACCGCGTCATCGGCGTTTATCTCGCCAACGCCACGCTCGCCGCACTGCTGCATCGCGCGCGCACCGGCGAAGGCCAGGAAGTCGAAGTGCCGATGTTCGAAATGATGGCGGAGATGGTGCTCTCGGAACACCTGTGGGACAACTACTTCGTGCCGCCGACGAAATCCAAAAACCGCAATCGCATGTTCGACCGCAGGCCGTACAAAACCAAGGATGGTTATATTTGCGTGATGGCGGGCAGCGACAAAATGTTTTTCGGCTTTTGCGACGTGGTGGGGCGCCCCGAGCTCAAAAGCGATCCGCGCTTCGCGCAACGCGGGCCGCGCTCGGCGCACGCGCCGGAAGTTTACGATGCGATGCAAGCCGCGCTCGCCTCGCGCACCAGCGCGCAGTGGCTGGAACTGCTCGGCAAGGCCGACATACCGTGCTCGCCGATACATACCTTGCAAAGCATCCTCGATGATCCGCATTTGAACGACGTGGATTTTTTTCAGGTCGAGGAACACCCGAGCGAGGGTAAAGTGCGCGCGATGCGCCTGCCGATGCGTTTTTCGGGCTCGCCGTTGATGAACCGCCGTCCGACGCCGCGCGTGGGCGAGCATACGGTGGCGTTGCTGACGGAAGCGGGCATGAGCGAGGGAGAAATCGCGAGCCTCATTGAGCGCGGCGTGGTGCGCGCGGACGCGGCTTAAGCGTCTATAAAAAATTCAATAATATCAAATACTTACGATCGTTCCCCGAGCGTTGGGGGTGGCGTGCTGAGTGCTGCGTTGGAAATGTCGCGCGCTTGGTGCGCAAACGCTTAATTCAACCCTCAACGCCACGCCTAGAACCACCCGCGCCGCCGCAAGAAAAAAATCGCTCCCACCATCACCAGCAGCATCAAGCCCAGCGATATTGGGTAGCCGAACAGCCAATCGAGCTCCGGCATGTGGCGAAAATTCATGCCGTAGATGCTGGCGATCAGCATCGGCGGCATCAACACTACCGAGAGCACGGTAAACACGTTGAGGCGGCGGTTGTGCGCGATGTTGATCATGCCGATCGCCGCGTCCATCAGGAATTTGGTGCGCTCGGCGAGAAAGTCGGAGAAGTTCATCAGCGATTCCACGTCGCGCAGCAATTCGTTCAACGAATTCTGGTTGACCGTGATATCAACGTGGCGTGACAGGTTGGTGTAGGCGCGTTTGTTTTCCATGAAACCCAGGCGCGCCTTGCCGTTCACATCTTCGATGCGCGCTAGCGCTTCCAGCGCGTTGGTCAGGGTATGCGCGCCGCCGCGAAAAATGCTGCCGCTCACGTTATCGAGATCGGTTTGCAGTTTTTCGAAGGTATCCGCCATGGTGCCCACGCGCGTGGCGACCAGGCCCAGCAGCAGGCTCGCCGCATCGGGGTATTCCCCGGCGTCGCGCGAGAGCACGGAAAAATAGGTGCGGATTTCCGCCAGTTCGTCGGTGCGCAGCGAGAACAAGCGGTTTTTGTTGATGGTGAAGGCGACGTTGACGTTGCACGCACGGCCGTTTTCTTGCGCGAGAAAATACAGGTGTATATGCACCCCCATCTCATCGCGGTAAAAGCGCGAGCTCGCCTCGATTTCGCCCAGTTCCTCGATGAATTGCAGCTCCTGGCCGTATTGCGCCTTGACCCAGTTGCGTTCTTGATCGGTGGGGTTGTTTAGGTCCACCCACACCGCATCTGCCGGCAGCTCGGCGCGCAGATTGACCAGCCTTTTAGTCATCGTCTGGCCGCTGCGGGTGTGGGCTGTTAGCATGCTTACCTCAAAAATTTCTTTGCGTGCATTTTAGCGCCAGTCCTTCGCGATGCCCAAGCAAAATGATGCCGTGGCTGGCGCAACACCCTATGCGGCGCTGACGCCGGAATGTTTGCTCGACGCCATCGAGAGTACCGGCTTGACATGCGATGGACGCATCAACGCGTTAAATAGCTACGAGAATCGCGTGTACCAGGTGTGGCTTGCACAGGGCGGGAGCATCGTCGCCAAGGTCTACCGCCCGCGGCGCTGGCGTCGCGCTGCAATTCTCGAGGAGCATGCGTTTGCGCTGGCGCTGGCGCAAGGCGAACTGCCGGTGGTGGCGCCGATGATGATTAAGGGCGGCACGCTGTTCGAACACGCGGGTTTTATGCTCGCGCTGTATCCGCGCCAGGGCGGGCGCACGCCGGAGTTCGAGGATGAGGAAACGCTGCGTTGGCTGGGGCGTTTTATCGCGCGCATACACGCTATCGGCGCGCTCGAGGATTTTGAACATCGGCCAATGCTGAGCATTCGCGAGTTCGGCGAGGAGCCCGTGCGGTATCTGCTGAAACATGAATTCGTGCCGGCGGATTTGCGCACCGCGTATGAGACCACCGCGCTTGACGTGCTGGGGCGCGTGAAACATCGCTGGGCGGAAGCGGGGCGCTTTACGCCGCTCAGACTTCACGGCGACTGCCACGCCGGCAATATTTTATGGACCGACAGTAACCCCGGCGGCCCGCACTTTGTCGATCTGGACGATGCGCGCATGGGCCCGGCGGTGCAGGATATCTGGATGTGGCTAGACGGTGAGCGCGCGGCGCGCCAACAGCAGCTCGGTGCCATCATCGCCGGCTATCGCGAATTTTACGATTTCAACCCGGCACAACTGGCGTTGATCGAACCGTTGCGCACGCTGCGCATCATGCATTACGCCGGGTGGCTTGCGCGGCGCTGGGACGACCCGGCGTTCCCGCGCAGTTTCCCGTTTTTTAACACGCAGCGTTACTGGCAGGATCATATTCTCGCGCTGCGCGAACAGGCGGCGGCGTTGGATGAGGCGCCGCTCGAACTTGAGAATAGGTAGGATGGGTGAAGGCCGCAGGCCGTAACCCATCGTCGGTGTTTGCGGCGTGTTGATGGGTTACGCTAAGCTTCACCCATCCTACAAAACGCATGATGAACAGCCTGCTAAAACTCCTGCTCGGCCTGGGCATTGCCTACGCCGCGATCCTCGCGCTGGTGTTTATGTCCCAGCCCAAACTGGTGTATTTCCCGATGAAGGGGCCATATCCGGTTACGCCGCAAGCGCGCGGGCTCGCCTTCGAACGCGCGGCCATCAAGACCGAAGACGGCGAAACACTGGCGGCGTGGTGGATCCCCGCGCCTGTCGGCGAACCGGCGCGCGGCGCGGTGCTGCTGTTTCACGGCAACGCGGGCAACATCGCGCATCGTCTGGAGTATGCGCGCATGTTCTACGACATGGGTTACGCCACGCTGCTCGTCGACTATCGCGGTTACGGCGAAAGCACCGGCACGCCCTCGGAACCGGGCACCTATCGCGACGCCAGCGCGAGCTGGCAGTGGCTTACGCAAAGCCGCGGGTTGAAGGCCTCGGACATCGTGCTTTTTGGCGAATCGCTCGGCGCCGGTGTCGCTACCTGGCTTGCGGCCAGGCAATCCGGGCACGAAAAACCGCGCGCACTGATTTTGGCCTCGACCTTTACCTCGGTGCCCGATCTGGGCGTGGAAGTTTATCCGTGGCTGCCGGTGCGTTGGTTAAGCCGCATTCATTACGACAATTTCGCCAACGTCGCGCAAATCAAAGTGCCGCTGCTGATCGCGCACAGCCCGCAAGACGACATCATTCCGTATGCCCATAGCCGGCGCCTGTTTGAAGCGGCGAACCCGCCCAAAACATTTTTAGAGTTGGCGCGCGGCCACAACGACGGGTTTGTGTTTATGCAGGCGTCGTGGGTGGATACGCTGCGGGCGTTTTTAGATCAAACTCAGCGCGTTATATAAGTATTTGATTTTATTGAGTACTTTATTTCAGGTTCGCCGCTACATAGTCAGCGATCGCGAGCGACGAAGTGAGCCCCGGCGATTCGATGCCATATAGTGCCATCAGACCTTTGACACCGTGCTGATCGGCGTTGTGAAAGGTGAAATCCTGCGCGGGCTCGCCCGGCCCGGTGATGCGCGGGCGTATGCCGGTGTAGCCGGGCTGCAAAGTGCCGTCTTTGAGGTCGGGGAAGTAATGGCGTATCGCTTTGTAAAACGCCGCCTCGCGCGTTTCATCGAATTGGTAATCGATGCGGTCGATCCATTCGAAGTCGGGGCCGAATTTGCAGCGCCCGCCCAGATCGAGCGTGACGTGCACGCCCAGCCAATCGGGCCGCGCCACCGGATAAATCAACCGGTTAAACGGCGAGCGGGTGGTGAGCGTGTAGTAGTGGCCGATGGCGTAGTAGGTCGGCGGTATGGTCGCGGCGGGGATGCCTTGAATGCGGCGCGCGACTTGCGGCGCGTTAAGGCCCGCGCTGATGATTACGGTGCGGCACTTGACCGTCATCGGCTCCTGGCCGCC
>VGIF01000254.1 GCA_016868015.1 Betaproteobacteria bacterium | reverse complement strand
CGGTCAGCAGCCACGGGGTCGCGCCCATTCTTGGTGTCATGTCGCCCTCCTGATTTGATTGTAGCAGGGCGGATGCCTCGCGGCCGGCATCGGGCGAGACATACTCAGCGCGTGGCGTGATCGAGAAAACGTTTTACGTGTTTGACTAGTTCGCTTTGCGCGCTATTGAAATCATGATCCGCCCCGGCGACCGACACCTGCTCAGAACCGCGCACACGCCTGATCGCATCGGCGCGCTTGGCGGCATGGGCGAGCACGGCGGGCGAATCATTTTCGCCGAAAATATCCAGCACCGGCGCTTTAAACGTTTCGGCTTGCGCAAACTCGCCCGAACTGATGCCCGCCGCCACCCAGGCATCGATAGCGCCCGCGCCGCTGTTGGCGATGAAGTGATTGACCATGCGCGCGCCCATGCCGTGCGAGACGATGGCGATTTTGCGGTTGCCGTTATCACGCAAAAAATTCACGGCCGTTTGCAAGCGCTCGGCCGCTTCGGGAAACAGCGCGAGGTATTGCCCGGCCTTCGCATCAGCCGCGCGCACCGGCATTTGCACGGAGAGCGTGGTGTAACCTTGGTCGGCGAGTTGGCTGCGCAGCGCGTTGATGACATTCCAATCCGGATGCACGCCCATGCCGTGCACCACGATCACGCCGGCGCGCGCTGTTGCGTTGGGCGTGTGGATGGCGAGAAATTTGTGGCCGGATTTGAGCGCCAGGTAAAGCGGCTTGCCAACGATGATGGCGGGGGTGATTTCATCGGCCCAGCGCTTTTCGCGCGCGTAGTCAGGCGACTGCGGCGGAGATTGCGCACCGGCCCACGCGCAAAACAAAAAACTCAATAAAATCAATTAGTTACATGAAAACGCCGGGCGCATCATTGGGCGCCAAATTTAGGCGCACGCTTGTCCAGGAACGCCGCTACGCCCTCGCGGTAATCGGCGGTGTCAAAACACGCAAACCCTTCATCCCATTCGCGCGGCGAAAGATTCGCGCGCACCGTCAGACGTTCGATGAATTGTTTGTGCCAGCGCGCCACCAGCGGCGCGCCATCGGCGATGCGCCGCGCGCTGGCGAGCGCTTCGCTTTCGACTTGATCGTCGGGTACCACGCGATTGATCAAACGTTTTTGCAACGCCTCTTGCGCATCGAAGACGCGCCCTTCAAGCAAAATTTCCAGCGCCACCATGCGCCCCACCAGCGCCAGCAGGCCGGCGAGCTCGCCGTAACCCATGGTGAGGCCGAGTTTGTTGATCGGCACGCCAAAGCGGCTGGACGCGCCGCAAATGCGCAGGTCACAACACGCGGCAATTTCAAGGCCGCCACCGACGCAGGCCCCCTTGATCATCGCCACGGTCGGGTGTTTGCAGTTGGCGACGGCTTGCATAGTGCCGTGGATGAGCTCGCCATAGATTTTGGCCTGCTGCGCATCGGCGCGTTCGTGGGCGAATTCAGCGATGTCCGCGCCCGCCGCAAAGGCCTTATCGCCGGCGCCGCGTAGCACCACGCAGCGCAAGCTGTTGTCCGCGGACAGCTCGTGCATCACTTCGCCCAGCCGCGTCCAGGTCGGTTTGTCGAGCGCGTTCAGGCGCCGCGGATTATTCAGCGCGACGGTGGCGATATCACCCGCGCGAGTGAGCAGGACCGGCTCGGACACGATTTAACCCTAATTCATGCGTTGCATTCGCCGCTGGCGTCAAAACGGCGATTGTACATAAGTTATTGATTTAATTAATATTTTTTAAAGAATCATCGACGCTAAAACTTGCCGCGTTACTCGGCTCGAATGCCCGCCTCGCGGATGATCTTGCTCCAGCGCGCGACATCGTTACGCAATACCTCGGTGAATTTTTCCGGCGTCATCATTTCCACTTCCATGCCTTGCTGCGCGAGTCTGTCGCGCATGTCTTTTTGCGCGATGGTTTTGTTGGTGACGGCGGCGACATATTGCACGATCGGTTGCGGCAATGCGCGCGGGCCGAGCACGCCATACCACGTGCTGTAGTCGTAACCGGGCACGCCGGCTTCGGCGATGGTCGGCAATTCAGGGAAAGCCGGCGAGCGTTTCGCCCCCGAAACGCCCAGCGCGCGCAGGCGGTTGGCGCGGATGTGCGCGGCGGCGGCGGGCATGGTGGCGATCATCATTTGTATTTGGCCGCCGACGGTGTCGGTCAGCGCCGGCCCCGCGCCTTTATACGGCACGTGCTGCAATTGCACGTCGGCGAGCCGTTGAAACAACTCCACCGCCAGATGCGCCGAACTGCCGATGCCGCCGGAACCATAGTTGATGCTCTTGGGCTTGGCCCTGGCGAGCGCGACGAGCTCCTTCACCGATTTCGCCGTGACCTGGGTGTTGACCACCAGCACGTTGGGCGTTACACCCACCATTGCGATGGCGGCAAAATCCTTCAGCGTCTCGTACGGCAGCTTGGCATAGAGCGTGGCGTTGATGGCCAGGCCCTGGTGATTCAACATCAGCGTGTAACCATCCGCCGCGGCCTTGGCGACGATGTCCGCCGCGATCGTGCCGCCCGCGCCGCCGCGATTGTCGATCACCAGCGGCTGGCCGAGCATTCTCGACATCTCCTGCCCCACCAGGCGCGCGACCAAATCGGTGGTGCCGCCCGGCGCGAACGGGACGATAAAGCGGATGGGTTTGTCGGGGTAGGCGGCGGGCTTGGGAGCATCCATCGGCAGTTTAGGTTGCGCTGTCGCGTGAGTTACGGCGAGCGCACTAACTACAAAAAACATTCGACGCAGATTTACGCAGATGAACGCAGATTTTTTTCTTTGGTCACGAAATTGTTTTAGTTTCATCTGCGAAAATCTGCGTTAATCTGCGTCAAAAAGTTTTTGAATTAAACCTTAACCCCAGCCGCCTTCGCCTTCTTCACAAAAAACGCGCGCGACGCCAGCATGTCATCCAGCGTACCAAACGCCGTAGTGTAATGCCCGCGGAACCCGGCGCCCTCGATCAGCTTGAACATTTTGCCGAAGTTCAAATTGCCCTTGCCCGGCACCAGGTGCTGTTCAAAACCGTTGCGCCAGCAATCCGCCAGGCGCACCTCGTGCACGCGTTTGAAGCCGGTCGACTTTAACGCCTTGACAAAGCCCTCGATGCCTTCGGGCACCAGGTGCGCGTGATTGGCGGTGAAGGAGAGTTTGAAATTGGGCGATTTGATGTCCCAGTAGTACTGCCACTCCTCCACCGTGTGCGCGAGGTAATGCACCTCGGCGTCTTTCGGCTCTTTGTTCAAATTCTCCAGCAGAATCAGCGCGCCCTTTTTCTCGGCATAAGCGACGATTTTTTGCAGGCGCGCCTTGCCGGCTTCCATGCGCTGTTTAATGTCTCTGGTGAAGTGATAACCCGCGTGCATCTCCGTCCAGCTCGCGCCGAGTTTGACCACGAGATCGACGTAGCGCTTGAGGTATTGCGTCACCCCGTCCTCCACCAGCGGCGAATATTCGGCCACGTTCACCGATGAACTGGAGTGCAGCCCCAGTTCAAGGCCGTGCTTGTCCAGCAGCTTGCGCACCGCGGCGCAGCGCTTGTTGTCGAACCTGGTGAGCGCGTTGTCCCCCGTGTCCAGTTGAATATCGATGTGCTTTAAGCCGTTTTTTGCCGCCCACTCGATGGCGGTTTCCAGTTTTAAGCGGCGGCTGATGTCGATCCCGATGCGGTCGATGAATGTCATGGGTATTCCCTGGTTTGACGTTAAATTGCACCTGCGCAAGTCGAGCGCGATATTACAGGACAAGCGGCCCGTACGATAAGCCTTACGCCGCTTGCCCTGCGCGGCGTGCGCGCACGCGAGGGATCTCGATTACACTGTGCGCCAGCGCCGAACCGCGATACGTTACCCACCCAGGGATCATGAATAAACCGCTTACCCCCGCGCAAACCGATGCGCAACGCATCCCCTATCAGAAGCCGCAGCCGCTGCATATGCGGCCCGATCTGGTGATCCACGATGCCATGGCGTTGTCTGCCCACAGCGACTCGCGCGCCTGGGTGCCGCTCGCCGAACGTGTCGCCGTGCGCCCGCTGCAATTTAACGTCACCCAGGGCCAGTACACGCACCTGATGCGCGTCACCAAGGCCGGCATGATCGCGCGCCATCGCCATTCCGGCGGCGTGCACGCGTGGGTGTTTAAGGGGCGTTGGCACTACCTGGAGCACGATTGGGTGGCCGAGCAGGGCAGCTACATCTGGGAGCCGCCCGGCGAAACCCATACGCTGGTGGTGCCCGAGGGCTGCAACGAAATGATCACGCTGTTTCAAGTCACCGGCAGCCTGATGTACGTCGATCCGCACGGCGTTTCCACCGGCTACGACGATGTATTCACGCGCTTGGAAAAAGCGCGCGCGCATTACCAAGCCGTGGGACTGGGTGAGGATTACGTCGAGCGGTTTATCCGCTGATCGCGGCGCTCAGGTAAGGCTCACCCGTGCGCGCCGCCTTAACTGAACCGCTTAACCGCTTAACCGCTTAACCGCTTAGTCGCTTAAGCGCCCGCGGGCGCCGTGCTCTGGGCGGCGAAGATCGAGCGATAGCCGACCTGATCCCAGCGCGGCGGCAGGCGCGCCGGATACGGCTCCATGTGCACGTGGGCAGGCTCCTCGCCGCGCACCAGTACACCGGTGCGCGTGGTGGGCGACGGCGCGGGCGTGATCGGCAGAGTGTCGGCCGAGGCGTAGACGTTCAGGAACAACGGGCGCAGCCGCGGCGAGTGATTGATCGCCGAGCCGTGTACCACGCGGCAATCGAGCAGCACCACCGTGCCGGCGGGCCCGCACATATCGACGGCGCGGCCGGTCGGCAGCGCCGCCGTATCGCGCGCCGACAGCGCGCCGGTCCAGCGGCCGCTGTCATCGTACTGTTCGAACAGCGGCCCGCGGTGCGTGCCGGGCAGCGCGGTGAGCGGGCCTTGCTCGGCGCTGGTGTCTTCGAGATAAACGCCGAAGGTAAGTACGCTAAAGCTGGTATGCGGCCACGCCTGAATATCCTGATGCCATTGCACCGCATCGCCGCCGCCGGACCAATTGAAATTGAGCTTGGAGCTGTGAAAGCGCACATTCGGGCCGAGCAGATCGGCAGTGAGATCGACCACCGCCGGATCTTGCGCAAACGCCCACAACAGCGGATGTTGATCCACCGCCTTGCGCAGGCGGCGGATATTC
>VGIF01000253.1 GCA_016868015.1 Betaproteobacteria bacterium | reverse complement strand
CGGCGACTGCCGCCACGACGGAAGAAAAACGCGACGACAACCGCCGCGAGCGCGGCCGTGAAGGGCGTGGCCGGGACCGGGATCGCGAGCGTGTCTGGGACGGCGGGCGCAATCGCCAACGCGGGGAGCGCGCGGAACGAGGCGACCGCGGCGGCGATCGTGCCGGGCGTGGCCCGCGCGGCGAGCGCGAAGATCAGCGCCGTCAATCACGCGAACAACAACGGCAAGCGCAAGAAACAAGACGCGATGCGGATCAGGGCGCCACGCCCGAGCCCGCGGCAGCGATCGATGCCTTGCCGGCGGCGCAAGTGCCGGCCACGCAGGCGCATGGCGGCAACGGTGAAGGCCGTGGCCGTGGCCGCCGGCGAGGCCGCGGGCGTGGCGGCCGTGGTGAAGGTGGCGAAGCCGCTGCACAAACCGCGTCAGTCGATGGCGCTATCGCTGATGCCGCCGCGGCGAGTGAAGCCAGCGCCGAAGGCGCCGGCGAGCAACGGCGCGAGGGCCAGGCGCGCGGCGAGCGGCGTTATCGTTATCCGCGTACGCCGTTTGTGCCGCGGCCGCGTATGGATAACGACGAGTTCCCGGCGCAATCTGCTTCAACCGCTTCAGTAGCCCTGCCAGAGATTGCCGTGCCGCAAGCGCTGCAGCCCATCGCGCCCAGTGAGCCGATTGCGCCGGCCACGCCCATCCCCCCGCGCCCGCCCGAACTACCCGGCTTGGGGCCGAATGAGCCGCAAATCGCGGATCTGGAATTGTCGCCCGACGAACTCGCCCCCAAGCTGGTGCCGCAGGCGCCGCCGGTGGTACCCCTGCCGCCCATGGCAGCGCTGGAGCTACCTTTTGGGCGCGATAGAACCGCATCGCTGGAGGAAGGCGCGGACGATGCGCCGGCAGCGGTTCAAGCGCGGCCCGCTTATATCGTGCCGCCCACACCGTTGCAATTTGATTGGGGCAGCGTGGCGCAGGTCGAAACCGACACCGCCAAGCTGCAAGCCGCGCAAGCGGCCGCGGCCTTGGTGGCTCAACCGCCGCGCGTGCCGCGCGTGCGCCCGGTGTTGCCGGCGCTTGACGATGCACCGTTGATTCAAGTGGAAACGCGGCACAACACAGCAAACAACGCGCCGTTATAAAAAATGCCGCTGGCGGATGTGACGCAGCAAACCCTGCGCCGCGTCCTCCACCATATCCAGCACGCGTTCAAAGCCCGGCATGCCGCCGTAATACGGGTCGGGCACCGAACGCGCTTCGCCTGCGGCGCCGTAGGTCATGAGTAGCTGCAATTTGCCGCCGTGCTCGAGCGGGCAGTCTTGGCTCAACACATCAAGATTGCGCTGCTCCATCGCCAGCACATAGTCAAAGCGCTCGAAGTCTTTGTTGTGTACGGCGCGTGTGCGGCAACGGCTCATGTCGTAACCGCGCATCGCCGCGGCGCGTTTGGCGCGCGCATCGGGCGGGTCACCGCTGCGGCCGACATGCGTGCCGGCGGATTCGATGATGAGTTGTGTGGCGTACCCCGCTTGCGCGGCGTGATGCGCGAACACCGCCTGCGCCATGGGCGAGCGACAGATGTTCGCCGTGCATACAAACAGCACTGAAATTTTTTCCATATAAATCAAATACTTACGATATGCTGCCTCACGCGGCCCGAATAAACAAACGCTCGCGCAAGATCTTTAATTCGTCACGCAGCTTGGCGGCTTTTTCGAATTCCAGATTTTTGGCCGCATCGAGCATGGCTTTTTCGACATGCTTGATTTCGCGCGTCATTTCTTTTTCACCCATCGCCTCGTAACGCGCCTCGTTTTGCGCGGCCTTTAACTCCATGCGCGCTTCGTCGCGGTCGTAAACGCCATCGATGATGTCCTTGATGCGTTTTTGCACGCCGACCGGCGTGATGTTGTGCTCGGTGTTAAACGCCACTTGCCTGGCGCGACGGCGCTCGGTTTCGCCGATGGCGCGTTTCATCGACTCGGTGTGAACGTCGGCATAAAGTATCGCCGTGCCGTTGATGTGGCGCGCGGCGCGGCCGATGGTTTGTATCAGCGACCGCTCGGAGCGCAAAAAGCCTTCCTTATCCGCATCGAGGATCGCCACCAGCGACACTTCGGGAATATCCAGCCCCTCGCGCAGCAGATTGATGCCCACCAGCACATCGAACTCCCCCAGCCGCAAATCGCGAATGATCTCCACCCGCTCGACGGTGTCGATATCCGAGTGCAAGTAACGCACCTTGATGCGGTGCTCGGAGAAGTATTCGGTGAGATCCTCGGCCATGCGCTTGGTCAACGTCGTGACCAGCACGCGCTCGCCTTTTTTCACGCGCTCGTTGATCTCCGACATCAAATCGTCGACCTGCGTCGACGCCGGCCGCACTTGCACGCGCGGGTCGATCAACCCGGTCGGACGCACCACCTGCTCCACCACCTGCGCCTGGTGTTCCTTTTCGTACGCCGCCGGCGTCGCCGATACAAAAATCGTGCGCTTCATCAGGCTTTCGAATTCGTCGAATCTGAGCGGCCGGTTGTCCAGCGCCGAAGGCAGCCGAAAACCGTAGTTCACCAGGTTTTCCTTGCGCGCGCGGTCGCCCTTGTACATACCGCCGACTTGCGACACCGTGACGTGGCTCTCATCGATGAACATGATCGCATCGTCGGGCAAATAATCGATCAGCGTCGGCGGCGGCTCGCCCGCCTTGCGCCCGGACAAATGGCGCGAGTAATTTTCGATGCCCTTGCAAAAACCCATTTCGTTCAACATCTCCAGGTCGAAACGCGTGCGCTGCTCGATGCGCTGGCATTCGACCAGTTTGTTTTCCTTCTGGAAAAACGCAATGCGATCACGCAATTCGTCCTTGATCGCCTCGATCGCGCGCAGCGTGGTGGCGCGCGGCGTGACGTAATGGCTTGACGGATACACGGTAAAACGCCCCACCCGCTGCAGCACATGGCCGGTCAGCGGGTCGAAGATATGTATGCTTTCCACCTCGTCATCGAACAAGGTCACGCGCACCGCGTTTTCGGCGTTTTCCGCGGGGAACACGTCGAGCACGTCGCCGCGCACCCGAAACACGCCGCGTTTGAACTCGGTGTCGTTGCGCTGATACTGCATGTCGGTCAAACGCTTGATCGCGTCGCGCTGCGGCAGCTTTTCATTCTCGCGGATGTGCAAAATCATGCTGTGGTAATCGACCGGATCGCCGATACCGTAAATCGCGGACACCGTGGCGACGATCACCGTGTCGCGCCGCTCCATCAGCGACTTGGTCGCCGAAAGCCGCATCTGCTCGATGTGCTCGTTGATGCTGGAATCTTTTTCGATGAACAAATCCTTTGACGGCACGTAGGCTTCCGGCTGGTAGTAGTCGTAATAGGAGACGAAATACTCCATCGCGTTTTCCGGAAAAAACTCGCGCATCTCCGAATACAATTGCGCCGCCAGCGTTTTGTTGGGCGCCATGATGATCGCCGGCACGCCCAGCCGCGCGATCACGTGTGCCATGGTGTAAGTCTTGCCCGAGCCGGTGACGCCGAGCAGCGTTTGATACGCTAAACCATCGCGTAAACCTTCGGCGAGTTTGTCGATTGCCTGCGGCTGATCGCCGGCCGGCTCGAACGTCTGGTGTAATCGATAAGGGCTGTGCGCAAACGTCAGGATTTTGACGGATTCGCCTTCGCCGCCGGCAGGCTTTTCAGGTTTGTTCATCGTCGATTTTCCGCTAACCGTGGATTGTCGCACGATCCTGCGCGAGCTCATCCATTTAGGGTAACACCGCGCTGCGATACGCCGCTACAATACGTGTTTAACCTGAGCAACCGTCTCTGTAATCGCCCCCATGAGCACTTCGCTACTTGCCAATGTCGAAATGGCGCCGAAGGATCCCATCCTCGGCGTCACCGAAACCTTCCATGCCGATCCCAATCCGAAAAAGGTGAATTTGGGCGTGGGCGTTTATCTGGACGACGGCGGCAAGGTGCCGGTATTAAAAGCCGTGCGCAGCGCCGAGCAAGAGCTCGCCCAGACCGCGTTGCCGCGCAACTATTTACCCATCGACGGCATGCCCGCCTACAACAAAGCGGTGCAAGCAGTAGTGTTCGGCGCCGATAGCGAGGCCGTGAAAAGCGGCCGCATCGTCACCGTGCAAACGCTCGGCGGTACCGGCGGCTTGAAGGTCGGCGCCGATTACTGGCGGCGCATGAACCCCAACGCGCAGGCGTGGATCAGCGATCCTTCGTGGGAGAACCATCGGGCGCTGCTCGAGTACGCGGGGTTTAAGGTCAACACCTATTCGTATTACGACGCCGCCAGCCACGGGTTGAATTTCGAAGCGCTGCTGGCAAGCCTGAATAAAATCCCCGAAGGCGATTTGGTAATTCTGCACGCGTGTTGCCACAACCCCACGGGCGTGGACCTCACCGCCGGGCAGTGGGAAAAGGTGATCGAGCGGGTTAGAGCGCGCAATCTGCTGCCCTTTCTCGACCTCGCCTATCAAGGGTTCGCCGAGGGCTTAGACGCGGACGCTTTCGCCGTGCGCGCGTTTAGCCGGGCGTGCCCGGCGGTGTTTGTGGCGAGCTCGTTCTCCAAATCGCTGTCGCTCTACGGCGAGCGCGTCGGCGCGTTCAGTGTGGTGACCGAAAACGCCGAGCAGGCGGCCAGGGTGTTGAGTCAGGTCAAGCGCGTGATCCGCACCAACTACTCCAACCCCTCCACGCACGGCGGACAAGCGGTGACGATGGTGTTGACCACGCCGGCGCTGCGCCAGCAATGGGAACAAGAGCTCGGCGAAATGCGCGATCGTATTAAAGTGATGCGCAAAGCACTGGTTGAAAAAATCCGCGCGCACCGCGCCGATTTCGATTTCAGCTACGTCGTCGATCAGCGCGGCATGTTCTCCTACTCCGGCTTGACGCAAGAACAAGTGCGCCGCCTGCGCGAGGAATTTTCGATTTACGCCATCGACAGCGGCCGTATTTGTGTGGCGGCATTGAATTCCCAAAACGTCGACTACGTGGCCGATGCCATCGCCAAGGTGCTGGTTTCGCGTTAAGCGGCGGCAATTCACGCGTGAGCGTTGACCCGATTGGGCCTAACCCTTACAATGCGCGCCTTGCGTTTGCGGTAGTAGTTTGTTTTTAAGGCACTTTTCCCCGATAGCTCAGTCGGTAGAGCGACGGACTGTTAATCCGCAGGTCCCTGGTTCGAGCCCAGGTCGGGGAGCCAAAAATCCTTTTAAAAGCAAGCACTTATAGCTTGCTT
>VGIF01000252.1 GCA_016868015.1 Betaproteobacteria bacterium | reverse complement strand
CATATTCCGGATAGGCGCCGGAGCGCTGGCCGAAGCCACCGCCCACGTCGTTCGCTTCGAGCAGGATTTTCTCCTGCGGCACCTTGGTGTAGGCGGAAAGCTGCGCGCGCAGCGTGGTCACGCCCTGCATCGGGCAGTTCAGGCGGTAGGTATCGGCCGCCGCGTCATAGGTGACGAGACAGGCGCGCGGCTCCATCGGATTGGGCGCGACGCGCGTCGATATCACCTTTGCCCGCGTGACGTGCGCGGCGGCGGCGAAGGCGGCTGACACCGCAGTTTCATCGCCCACCTCGGCCTCCCATGCCAGATTGCCGGGGATGTCATCGCTCAGTTGCGGCGCGCCGGGAGCGAGCGCGGCTTCCGGGTCGGTGACGCTGGCGAGATCGCGGTATTCGACGCTGATCAGCTCCGCCGCATCCTGCGCCGCAGCGGCGCTGTCGGCGACGACCATGGCGACGGCTTCGCCGACAAAGCGCACGCGGCCATGCGCCAGCACCGGGCGTTTGGGCGAGCGCGCTTTCATACCGTTTTTGCCGACGAAGGCCATGGTATGCGGCGCAGTGTCATAGCCGGCGCGCACGGCGTCCTCGCCCGTGAACACCTGTTTCACGCCGGGAAAGGCACGCGCCTGTGCCGTGTCCACGGCGGTGATCTGCGCGTGTGCGCGGTCGGCGCGCACGAAATGCGCATACAGTTGCCCGGGCGCATTCCAGTCCGAGGCGTAGCGGCCGGCGCCGGTTACCAGACGGGTATCTTCGACGCGGCGGCCATCGTGGGTGTGGGTGTCATTGCTCATGGCTGTTTTGCTCCTGCCTGTTGTTTTGATGTGATTGAAAATCGGTTCGAATCGGTCGCATGGCGCAGGCACTATTTGCCCAACACCTGCCCGCCGATAATCAGTTTCTGGATCTCGCTGGTCCCTTCATAAATCCGCAGCGGCCGGATTTCGCGGTACAGCCTTTCAGCGACGTTGCCCACCGTCACGCCCAGCCCGCCGAACAACTGCACGGCGGCATCGATCACGCGCTGCGCGGCTTCGGTGGCGTGCAGTTTCGCCATCGAGGCCTCAAGCGTGACGCGATCGCGCAGCGTGTCTTTCACCCACGCCGCACGGTAGACCAGCAGCGCGGCGGTGTCGACCTCTAGCGCCATATCGGCGATGCGCATTTGCGTGGCTTGCAACTGCGCGAGTGCCTGGCCGAAGAGCTTGCGATTGCGCACATGCTCACGCGCTTCGGCTAGCGCGCGGCGCGCGAAACCCAGCGCCGCCGCGCCGACGGTGGAGCGCATCACATCGAGTGTCGCCATCGCGATTTTGAAGCCGTCGCCGGGCTTACCGAGACTGTTTGCCACTGGCACACGGCAGTGGGTGAACGCGACATCGCCGATGACATGCGGCGCAATCACCTCAATCGGTCGCGGGCAAATCAGCCCCAGCGTATCGGCATCGACGATAAACGCGGATAAACCTTTCGCCCCCGGTGCTTCGCCGGTGCGCGCGAATACGATGTAGGCGTCGGCGACGCCCGCGTTGGAGATCCACGTCTTGCGGCCATCGAGGATATAGCTGTCGCCGTCACGGCGCGCGGTGGTGGCGAGCGCGGCGACGTCCGAGCCCGCTTCAGCCTCCGATAAACAAAACGCGCCGATGCGCGAACCGTCGGCGAGGCCGGGTAGGTAAGTGCGCTGTTGTTCCGGCGTGCCGAATAGCACGATGGGTACGCCGCACAAACCTTGCATGGCAAACGTGCAATCGGCAAGCCCGGATGTACGAGCCAGCACATCGCGCGCAAGACAAAGGCTACGTACATCCACTTTGGTTCCCACGAGCGCGCCTGGGCGCGCAGGCGGGCCACCGAGCGCGGCGGGCAGCAAATAACGCAACCAGCCCGCACCGCCGAGCAAGCGCGCTTGCGTGCGCACCGCGTCGCGTTCATCGGCGCCTTCGCATTCGAGCGCGGCGTGGTGCGCTCTTACCCAAGCGTCCAATTCATTCGCCATACGCCGGTGCGCGTCGTCGAAGAACGGCCATTCGAGGAATTGGTTGCTAATCGCAATACCGGTCGCCATGCGCGAACGTTAACACATCCGCCCGCGTGGCCGCACGAGGGGTGCAGGCGTAAAATAGCGGCATCTTTCATTCATAACCTGAACCGCGGTAAAGGAATCGCACGTATGAATTTCAACGGTAAAACAGTTGCACTCACCGGCGGCGCTTCGGGCATCGGCCTTGCCGCGGTGGAAGCGTTTTCGAAGGCGGGTGCCAAGGTGATCTTCGGCGACATCAACGTCGCGGCGGGTGAAAAAGCGGCGAGCGCGAATAACGCGGTGTTTGTGCCGCTCGATGTCACCGACCCGGCCGCCGTGCTCAAATTTCGCGATGCCGCGTACGGTGAGGCCGACACCATCGACGTGGTGGTCAACGTCGCCGGCTGGAGCAAAGTCGAGCCGTTTGTGAACACCACGCCTGATTTGTGGGACAAGCTGATCGATCTCAATTACACCGGCACGCTGCGCGTGGTGCATGCGTTTTTGCCGAAAATGATCGCGCGTGCCGAGGGCAAGATCGTCAACGTGGCGAGCGATGCGGGCCGCGCGGGCAGCGGCGGCGAAGCGGTGTACGCCGGCACCAAGGGCGGCGTGATCGCGTTTACCAAATCACTGGCGCGTGAAACCGCGCGCTACAAGTTGAACATTAATTGCGTGTGCCCGGGCCCGACGGACACGCCGCTGTTGATGTCCACCCCGGAAAAGCAGCGTGAGGCGCTGATGCGCATCATTCCGTTCCGGCGTTTCGCCAAACCTTCGGAAGTGGCGGATGCAATTTTGTTTTTCGCCAGCGACCGCGCATCTCATCTCACCGGGCAGGTGTTGAGCGTGAGCGGCGGGTTGACCATGCAGGATTGAACGTCACAAATTTTTTTGCCACAGAGGACACAGAGGAACACAGAGAACCCCTCTTTGGTTTTCCTCTGTGTCCTTGGTGGTAAATGTAGTTAAGTATATGATTTTATTAATATTTTTAAAACATCCGATATGACCAAAGCCGCCGACTTCAAACCGCAGCACTTCAAATGGGAAGTGCAAGGCAAAGTTGCCACCATCACGTTAAACCGCCCCGATCGCAAGAACCCACTTACGTTTGAATCGTATGCCGAGTTGCGTGACACGTTTCGTGCGTTGAATTACGTTGACGACGTGAAGACGGTAGTGGTCACCGGCGCGGGCGGTAATTTTTGTTCCGGAGGCGAAGTGCATGAAATCATCGGGCCGCTCACGAAAATGAAAATGCCGGGTTTGCTCGAATTCACGCGCATGACCGGCGACTTGGTGAAAGCCATGCGCGCGTGCCCGCAGCCGATCGTCGCCGCGATCGATGGCATTTGCGCCGGCGCGGGGGCGATGATCGCGTGCGGCTCGGATATCCGTTATGGCACGGCGCACAGCAAAGTAGCGTTTTTGTTCGTGCGCGTGGGGCTTGCGGGCGCCGACATGGGCGCGTGCACCCTGCTGCCGCGCATCGTCGGCCAGGGCCGTGCGGCGGAGTTGTTGTATACCGGCCGCTCGATGGAAGGCGCTGAGGCCGAGCGCTTTGGGTTTTACAACGCGATACACGAGCCGGAGAAAGTTTTGGTCGCGGCGCAAAACATGGCGCGCTCCTTGGCCTCCGGCCCGACGTTCGCGCACGGCATGACCAAAAAGTTGTTGCATCAAGAATGGAACATGGGCCTTGATGAAGCGATCGAGGCCGAAGCGCAAGCGCAGGCGATTTGCATGCAAACGCAGGATTTTCATCGCGCGTATCATGCGTTTGCGAATAAGCAGCGGCCGGTGTTTGAGGGGAATTGAATTTGCGCACGCTTTTAATGCGTGCCGCCGTTTACTCCTTCCCCTTTAGCGCACGAGGCTCTATCAAAGTTTGCCCTCTCCCGCGTCCCCTCTCCCGCAAGCGGGAGAGGGGAGCAAGTTCGCCCGTGCCGAGGGGTAGGGGAGAGGGGCGGCGCCAGCAATTGCGAAGATGTGTAGATACCGATACCTTTAAGCAGCGGGAACAAATCTTGTGAAGTGATAGGGGAATACGATCATGACAACCACTAAAATCTTCGTCGGCGCCGGCAGCGGCGAAGGCAAAACGCAGGGCATGTATCGCGGCGGGCTGTTTTTGCGCAACCCCGGCGAAGGCGAATGGAAAGCGCTCGCCAACGGCCTGCCTGAAAAGGTCGAAGTGCGCACCATAGCCGTGCACCCGCAAGACAGCAACATCCTGTTCGTCGGCACGCAAGATGGCCCGTATCGCAGCATCGATGGCGGCACCCGCTGGGAGAAATTGAACTTCCCCGATAAAAACGCGGTGATCTGGACCATGAGCGTGCACCCGACCAAGCCCAACATCGTCTACGCAGGCGCAGCACCCGTGGTGGTGTATCGCAGCGAAGACGGCGGCGACAATTGGAAACGCTTGCCCGCGGCGAAATCGCCGGCGCATTGCGAGCGCGGCGGTTTTGATACGCGCACCATCCGCATCACGGTTGATCCCAGCCGGCCGGACGATTTGTATGTGGCGATTGAAGTGAGCGGCGTGATCCGTTCGAGCGACGCGGGTGAGACCTTCACTGATGTTTCGCAAACACTGATCGATCTCGCCCACAACAACAAGCATTTGCAAAGCAACGTCGGCGGCCGCCACTGCGGCCACTGCGAAGGCATGCTCGACTCGCACGCGCTGGCGATCAGCGCCGCGGCGCCGGGCACGCCGTTTCTCGCGCTGCGCATGGGCATTTTCAAGAGCGAGGATCGCGGCGCACATTGGCACGACATCAACGTCGGGCGCTATTCGCCGCTTACCTATTGCCGCGATGTAATCGTCTCGCCGCACAATCCGCGCACGATGTACGCGGCGCTGTCGGCGGCGGCGTTCAGCACCGACGGGTCGCTTTATCGCAGCGACGATCTCGCGCAAACGTGGCAGCGCATCGATCACGGCGTGAAGGCCGAATCGACGGTGATGTCGATCGCCGCGCATCCGACCGATCCCGCGCGCTTTTACTCGTGTACGCGCAGCGGCCAGGTGATCGGCACCGAGGACGGCGGTGCATCGTGGCAGGATTATCGGCTGCCGCAAGGCGTGCAGGATGTTTATGCGGTGGCGTGTATCTAATGGACGCTAGCGCCTGTTAACAATTAAGCCAACCGGATCAGTAGTGTCCGGACGTTAATCGAATAAATTCAATTGGTTAGCGGACATGTCCGGAATTTCGTCGGCGACGATTTTGTTAAGTAGTTGATCCAATGGCATTTTCTCGAACATCGTGAGG
>VGIF01000251.1 GCA_016868015.1 Betaproteobacteria bacterium | reverse complement strand
AGCGCGGTGGCGTTTTCCTATCTGAACCAGCACGCCGGCGATGGGCACCGGCTGGTGATGGCCTCCAAGGCGATGATCACCAACAACATCGTCGGCCGCGGCCCGCACTACAGCGAGATGACGCCGATGGTGCATTTGTTCAGCGAGTACATCAGCGTCACGGTGCGCCCCGATTCGCCGTTAAAAGCCGGGCGTGATCTGATCGAGCGCGCCAGGGCCAATCCGGCATCGGTCAGTTTGGGCTTGGCCACCAGCATCGGCGGGCCCAATCATCAGGGCGTTGCCACGGCGTTAAAGCTCGCCGGCGTGGATATCAGGGCCACGCGCAACGTGGTGTTTCCCTCGGGCGGCGCGGCGAGCACGGCGCTGCTCGGCGGGCACGTCGACGTAGTGCCGATCAGCGCGGCGTTTGGCGCGTCGCTGCTCAGAAACGGCCAGGTGCGCGTCCTCGCGGTGGCAGCACCGCAACGCCTGCCCGGCGTGCTGGCCGATGTGCCGACCTGGCGCGAACAGGGTTTTGACGCCGTGGTGTCGAATTGGCGCGCGATGGTCGGCCCCAAGGGCATGAGCGCGGCGCAAGTCGCGTTCTGGGAAGATGCGTTAAAGCGTTTTACCGAATCGGCTGAATGGAAAAAAGAACTTGAAGCCAATGCGTGGATCGGTGATTTCCTGCCGCGCGCGGAGTTGATGAAGATGCTCGATCGCGAACAAACAACACTGCGGGCTTTTCTGGCGGAGCTTGGGTTGACCAAATGAGCGTGGTTTTATGCCATCGCGCAAGGCGTGCGACAGCGGCGTGAATTCGAACGGCTAGCGGCAAAACGCATCGATCGTCTGTTCGATCGCGGCGGCGCACGCCGCGCAAAAGCGGCGCGTTTGCAGTGAGAACATGATGCAATCGGCCTCGGCGCGGTACATGCCCATGGCAAAACCATTGGCGCCTTCATAGTAGCCCACGTTCGGCTTGCCCTCGTTTTGCGCGAGCAGGGCGGCTTGGCGCGCGCTTTCTTGCGCGAGAAACTGTTCGACCACGCTTTCGGCGGCGCCCGCGGCGCGCAGCGCGTCGTAGCGTTTGACGTAATCGGCAAAGTATCGCTCGTAAGCCGCTTTGTTCCACGCGCTGGGGGCAGGCAATGCCGCGCCGGCGGCGGTGACCGGCCCACGCCATTTGCCGCTCGCCGGCGATATCGTCACGTTGGGATACCACGGCTCGATGTTGCCGTTGTAAGCGGGGCCGCCGGCTTCGGGCAGGTAGTATTCGTCGGCGAGCCCGCCGATGACGTGTGCGAATTCGTGCACCACCAGATAGTTCGCCGCGGCGCTGTCGATCGCCGCTACCGCCGGGCCGCCATAGTAGGCGCTGCCGCCGTAGCGCCGCGCGTTGGCAAGCACCAGCAGGAAATCGTACGGTACGGCGGACGCAGCTTCACGCAAGGCGTGATTGTTGTTGTCGGCCAGCGCGCGCTCCGAGCCGCCGGCGTAGTAAGCGCTGCCGAATGCAGTGTCTTTTTTCAAGCCCAGGTACGGATCGGTGACGCCGCTATCGGCGCTTGCCGCAAACACCGCCGACACGTTGAAATCATTGCGGCGGCGTTTGAACGGTTCGACCGCGAACAGATAACCCGCCGCGCGTTTCGCGTCTTCGATGAACTTGTCGTATTCGGATTCGCGGTAACCGTCGCCGAGGATCGCCAGATCGACTTTCGATGCCGGTGCGCCGTTGGTTTGAATGGTGTGCACGCGTGTGGAAATTGCCGGCGGTGTACGGTCGATGTCGTTGTGTGCCGGGTCCGGTGTGAATGTCGATACCGCGACAAACAAATTGTTCGCGCGGCGCTTTTCAATCACCGCCTTGAGCGCGCGGCTTGGCATGGGCAGGCGAATGCTCAACTGGGTGGTCGCGGCACGGGCATCGGCCGCCAACGCGCTGTCGAAACCTTGCCGAAACAGCAGCGTGTCGTCAGCCGCGTCATAGGCGCTCAAGCGATAGTCGCCACTATCCGCGCCGCCGGTGAGATGGTTGAGTGATGCCGGCCAGTGCGGCTCCAGGCGCAGCCGTTCGAGGGCGAAGTCTTCGCCGTGCATGGTGACGCGTTGGCGCAGATCGAGGCGCAGCGCGCCGGGCTCGAAAGGGCTCTGCACTGTGCTTGCGTGCGGCGCGGATTCGTCGCGCTTGCACGCCGGCAAGATCAGCGACAAACTCGCCGCAGCGGTGTGCATCAGTAGCGCGCGGCGAGCGGGAGAGACGGGTATGGACACAGCGATCGTCAGCGAGCGTCGGTGAAATAAAAACGTGCGCGCCATTATGAACTCGTAAGCGGTTTTTTGCATTTCAAAAAGACCAATAAAATCAAATGGTTAAGTATATTCAATTGCAAAACGGCTAATGTTAGACTGCACCAATCCCTCGATGTGGAGAACCGCGATGACTACAACACCCGCAGGGAAAACGACGGTGACTGTGTACGAGCCCACCGCCAGCGTAGCCACGCAACAGGACGCGCTCGCGCCGCGCATGGAAACGCTCGACGGCAAATTGATCGGCCTGCTCGACAACACCAAGGATAAAGTCGAGGTGTTGCTTAACGAAGTGAAAGCGCTGCTGGCGAAGGATTTTCCCAATGCGCGCTTTCAATATTTTCGCAAAGAGTCGGTGAGCGGCGCGCCGCCCGGTTTGATGGAACAAGTCGCGCAATGCAACGCGGTGATCACTGCGGTCGGCGATTGAGGCTCATGCTCGTCGTGGAGTGTCCGCGACAGCATGGCGTTGGAACGGCAGGGTATTCCCACCGCCACCTTCATTACCGACGCGTTTTCGGCTTACGCGCGGGGCTTGGCGCGCATGCAAAACATGGTGGCGCTGCCGGAAGTGGTGATCCCGCATCCCATCGCGGGCCGCTCGAATGACGAGCTGCGCGACAAAGTGCGCCGCGTGTATGACGAAGTCAAAGCGGCACTGACGATTACTTAAGCTGATGGCTGCGAGCAAACCCCAAGCGCGCGCCGCGCGGCCGTTCGAAGTCGACAATACGCTCGAACATATTTTCGATTTTTTCGACGACTGCTACGACAAAGGCTGGACCGACGGCTTGCCGGTATTTCCACCGACGCAACGCGCCTTGGAACGCATGCTGGCGTGTACCGATCGCGCGCGCGATGAGGTGATCGGCGTGATTCCGCCGCTAAACGGCGCCGCCACCGTGGAAAAAATCGCCATCAATGCGATCATGGCGGGCTGCCGCCCGGAATATTTGCCGGTGATCATCACCGCCATCGAGGCAATGCTGCAGCCCGACTACAACCTGTATGGCCGGCAGACCACCACGCACCCCGGCGCGCATTTGATGATTGTGCACGGCCCGGTGCGGCAGGAGCTCGATGTGAATTGCGGCGCCGGCGTGTTCGGCCATGGCTGGCGCGCCAACGCCACGCTGGGGCGCGCGCTGCGGCTGATTCTGATCAACCTCGGCGGCAACAAGCCCGGCGTCACCGACATGGCGACGCATGGGCATCCCGGCAAATTCACTTACACCATGGGCGAGGATGAAGAAAATTCGCCGTGGCCGCCGTTTCACGTCGAACGCGGCCTCGCGCGCGAGGTAAGCGCGGTGACGATGTTGTGCGCCGAAGCGCCGCACAATATCAACGATCAAAAAAGCGCTACGCCACAGCTCTATTTAGGCTCGGCGGCTTCGGCGATGTGCCATCTGGGCGCCAACGGTTTGTATCGCTGCGGGCTCAAGAGCGAGCAAATGCTGGTGATTCCCGCCGAGTCGGCGCAATGGTTGCATGAAAACGGTTGGTCCAAACAAGACGTGAAGCAATACTTGTTCGACAGCGCGCGCCAGCCGGTGGGCGAGATGCGCGGGCGCGGCGGCTGGGATATGTCGCCGCTGCCGAAGTTTGTTGACGTGAACGACGACAACGCGATGGTGCCGGTGGTGCCCAGCGCGAACGACATACTCATCGTGGTGGCCGGCGGTTTTCAACGCCACATGAATTTCATCCCCACCGCGGGTTACAACCTGAGCGTCACGCGCGCGATTACGCGCAAAGACGGCACGCCGGTGCGGACGCTCACGGAAATTACCTCGTGACGATCATTCGACCTTGATGTTGGCGCGCTTGATCACCTCGGCCCACCGCGCGGTATCGGTTTTTATATAAGCCGTTAGCTCATCCGGTGTCGACGCAATGATGTCGATGCCATCGGCGGTGTAGCGCTCTTTCAAATCGGTGCTTTTGATCAACGCGCTGATCTCGCCGTGTAAACGGTTGACGATGGCCGCGGGCGTGCCGCGCGGCGCGAGCGTGGCATACCACACGCCGGAGTCGTAACCGGGCACGCCGGATTCGGCGATGGTGGGCATCTGCGGCGCGGCGGGCGAGCGTTTGGCGGTGGAGGCGGCCAGCGCGCGCAAACGGCCGGCGCGGATGTGGCTGCCGGCAAAACCCCAGCTGGTGAACATCGCCTGCAATTGCCCCGACAGCAAATCGGGCAGCGCCGGGCCGCCGCCTTTATACGGCACGTGCAGCGCGTCGACGTTGGCCATGGTTTTTAACAGCTCCATCGACAAGTGCAGCCCGCTGCCGTTGCCCGACGAGCCATAAACGATCTGGCCGGGCTTGGTGCGGGCAAGCGCGATAAATTCCTTGATCGTGCGCACCGGCAGCGTCGGATGCACGCTTAAAAAATACGATGCCGTGCCGATCAGCATGATCGGCGCAAAATCACGAAACGGATCGTACGTCAACTTGCTGTAGAGCGTCGGATTCACCGATAACTGCGGGCCTAAACACAACACCAGCGTGTAACCGTCCGGCGGCGATTTGGCGACGATCTCCATGCCGATGTTGCCGCTGGCGCCGCCGCGATTGTCGACGATGAATTGGCGGCCGAGCTTTTCGGACAGCCGTTGCGCGAGCGGCCGGCCCACCACATCGGCGCCGCCGCCGGGCGGGTAGGGCAGCACCATGCGCACCGGTTTTTCGGGGTAGGTTTGAGCCCGCGCCTGCTGCGCCGGGCCAATGAGCATCAGCAACGCGCTACAGACAAACGCGAGGACGAGCTGCGTGGGCATGGTGTTCCTTCAAGGTTTTTGGGTTGAACCAGTAGTGTCCGGACGTTGAGTGCCCGAAACGTGCTAATTGGTTGATTGTAAATAAATAACAGATGATTTTTTCTGGTCTCGATTTGAACAGCGCTTTCTCGATTTGCGATCCTGCGAGCAACTCACTCGCAGGAGATATCGATGAACCTGGGCAAACTCGTGTTCGCGCAACTCACGCAGCACATTCCGTTGACGACGTTTCGTCGTTGCGTGGCGCGCTA
>VGIF01000250.1 GCA_016868015.1 Betaproteobacteria bacterium | reverse complement strand
TTGCGGTGGCGGGCGCGGGCGCCGCGTTTTACATTTACATCTTGCGGCCGGAGTTACCCAGCGTGTTGCGCGCGAAGTGGGGCAGGGTAGTCAACGTTCTGATGGATAAATACGGCTTGGACCGTTTCAACGATTGGTTCTTCGCCGGCGGTGCGCGCAGGGTGGGCGAGGGCTTGTGGAAGGGCGGCGACGTCACGGTGATTGACAACGTGGTGGTGAACGGCTCCGCCCACGCGATGGGTTGGTTCGCCACGATTATTCGCAAGATTCAATCGGGCTACATCTACAACTACGCCTTCGCGATGATCTTCGGCATTGTGCTGCTGCTGACGATCACGCTGTGGTCGCTGACGTCTTAGTGCTGGCTGTAGCTATTGGCCTTATAAAAATATTCAATAAAATCAAATTCTTACGTAAATGTACGGGTTGCCGCTTTTAAGTCTTGCGATCTGGATACCGATCGCCTTCGGCGTGCTGGTGCTCGCCACGGGCTCCGATCGCAATGCGCATGCCGCGCGCGTGCTGGCGTTGATCGGCGCGTTTTTGGGTTTTTTGGTCACGCTGCCGATTTATGCCGGGTTTAGCACCGAGCTTGGCGGCTTTCAGTATGTGCAAAAGCTCGAGTGGATCGGGCACTTTAACGTGAACTACCACCTTGGCATCGACGGTATATCGCTGCTGTTGCTGTTGTTGAACAGTTTTACCACGGTGCTGGTGGTGATTGCGGGCTGGGAGGTGATCCAGCAGCGCGTGGCACAGTACATGGCGTCGTTCCTGATTTTGTCCGGACTGATGAACGGCGTTTTCTGCGCGCTGGACGGGTTGTTGTTTTATGTGTTTTTCGAGGCGACGCTGATCCCGATGTTCATCATCATCGGCGTGTGGGGCGGGCCGCGGCGGGTGTATGCGTCGCTGAAGTTCTTTCTCTACACCTTGCTCGGCTCTCTGCTCGCGCTGGTGGCGCTGATTTATCTGTACTTCGTGTCCGGCGGCAGTTTTTCGCTGCTCGATTTTTACGACACGCCGTTGACGCTGACCGCGCAGATTCTCATCTTCCTCGCGTTTTTCATGGCCTTTGCGGTCAAGGTGCCGATGTGGCCAGTGCACACCTGGCTACCCGATGCGCACGTCGAGGCGCCCACCGGCGGTTCGGTGGTGCTGGCGGCGATCATGTTGAAGTTGGGCGGTTACGGCTTTATCCGACTGTCGATGCCGATTGTGCCGGATGCGAGCCACGCGCTCGCCGGCTTCATGATTTTTCTGTCGCTGGTGGCCGTGGTCTACATCGGTCTGGTGGCGCTGGTGCAAACCGACATGAAAAAGCTGATTGCCTATTCGTCGATTTCGCACATGGGATTTGTCACGCTGGGGTTGTTCATTTTCAACCCGCAAGGCATGCAAGGCGCGGTGATACAGATGATCTCGCACGGTTTTATTTCCGGCGCGCTGTTCCTGTGTGTGGGCGTGCTCTACGACCGCATGCATTCGCGCAACATCGCCGACTACGGCGGGGTGGTTAACACCATGCCGGTGTTCGCGGCGTTTTTCATGTTGTTCGCGATGACCAACGCCGGGCTGCCGGGTACCAGCGGCTTTGTCGGCGAGTTTCTGGTAATCATGGGGGCGATGCAGGCGAATTTCTGGTACGCGTTCCTCGCCGCGACCACGCTGATTTTCGGAGCGGCCTACACCTTGTGGATGTATAAGCGCGTGATCTTCGGCGCGGTCGCCAACAGCCATGTCGCCCAGTTGAAGGATATCAATCTGCGCGAATTCGCCATTTTGGCGATTCTTGCAGTGGCAGTGCTGGTGATGGGCGTGTGGCCGCATCCGTTTACTGATGTCATGCACACGGCGGTCAACGACATTTTGTCGCATGTGATGCACAGCAAGATTCCCGTGGCGCAGCAATAATCCTAAACGACCGCGAACCGAGCGCGATGCAATATATACAACCCTTGTGGCCCGCTTACGCCGAGCTCTTTTTGCTCGGCATGGCATGCCTGATTCTGATCGTCGACCTGTTCCTGCGCGACGAAAACCGCGGCGTGACCTATTTGTTGACGCAGTTCACGCTGGCGGGCTGCGCGGTGATCACCTGGGCGTACTCGAGCGGCGAGCCCGATCACACCTTCAGCGGCATGTTCGTCGGCGATTTGATGGCGGACGTGTTAAAGCTCATCACCTATTTCGGCGTGATGGCGACCCTGGTGTATGCACGCGACTACATCAGCCTGCGCGGCATGTTCCGCGGCGAATTTTTCACGCTGACGCTGTTCGCCACGCTGGGCCTGATGGTGATGATTTCCGCCAATCACCTGCTCACGCTGTATCTGGGGCTCGAATTGCTCTCGCTGTCGTTGTATGCCATGGTTTCCTTGCAGCGCGATTCCACGCGGGCCACCGAAGCGGCGATGAAGTATTTCGTGCTGGGCGCGCTCGCCTCCGGCATGCTGCTTTATGGCATGTCGATGATTTACGGCGCGACGGGCACGCTGGAAACCACGCGCATCTTTTCCACCATTTCCGATGACGGCGCGCGCAATGTGGTGCTGGTGTTCGGTCTGGTGTTTGTCGTCGCGGGCATCGGCTTTAAGCTGGGCGCCGCGCCGTTTCACATGTGGCTGCCCGACGTGTATCACGGCGCGCCCACCGCGGTGACGCTGTTCATCGGCTCAGTGCCCAAGCTCGCGGCGTTCGCGTTTGTGATTCGTATTCTGGTGCAAGCGCTGGGCGTGGATGAAATTCAAGGCCATTGGCAGCAAATGCTGGCGGTGATGGCGGTGTTGTCGCTGATCGTCGGCAACATCACGGCGATTGCGCAAACCAATATCAAGCGCATGCTGGCATATTCGACGATTTCGCACATGGGATTTTTGCTGATCGGCATTCTCGCCGGCGGCTTGAACGGCTACGCTTCGGGCATGTTTTACGTGGTGGCCTATGTGCTGATGAGCCTGGGCGCGTTCGGCATGATCATGCTGCTCTCGCGCCAGGGGTTCGAGGCCGAGAACCTCGATGACTTCAAGGGGCTTAATCAACGCAGCCCGTGGCATGCGTTCCTGATGTTGCTGCTGATGTTCTCCATGGCGGGGGTGCCGCCGACGGTCGGGTTCTATGCCAAGTTCGCGGTGCTGCAAGCGGTGGTCGAGGCCGGGCACGTGTGGCTTGCGGTGATCGCTGTGATTTTTTCACTGGTTGGCGCGTTTTACTACCTGCGAGTCGTCAAGCTCATGTACTTCGATGACGCCACCGATACCGCGCTAATCACGCCGCGTGGCGATGCGCAGGTGCTGTTGTCGGTGAATGGCCTCGCGGTGCTGGCCTTCGGCATTTTTCCGCAGCCGCTGATGGCGCTGTGCGGCAGCGCCATTCTCGCGTCGCTTTAAGCCTGCCCGATGTCGCGGCCAATATCCGCCGGCGGCGATCCGCTCGGATCGGGGCAGGACTTGAGCGAAACCACGCTCGGTTCGCAAACCGTGTTCAAGGGCAAGCTGCTGCACGTGCAGCTTGACCGCGTGCGCATGCCCAATGGGCAGGAATCGTCGCGTGAATATATCCTGCATCCGGGCGCGGCGATGATCATCGCGCTGCTCGATGACAACCGGCTGGTGCTGGAGCGCCAGTATCGCTATCCGTTGCGCCGCCATTTCATCGAAATTCCCGCGGGCAAGATCGATCCCGGCGAGGATCCGCTTGATACTGCCAAGCGGGAACTCATCGAGGAATGCGGCTACGCCGCCCGCGAATGGCACCACTTGACTACCATGCATCCGGCCATCGGTTACGCCGACGAACGCATCGAGCTCTATCTCGCGCGCGGCTTAACCGCGGTGAGCCGCCGGCTTGACGAGGACGAAATGATCGAAGTGCTGCATGTCGGCATCGATCAAGCGATGACGTGGTTGCGCGAAGGGGTGATCACCGAATCCAAGGCGGTGACCGGCTTGTTGTGGGCCGAAAAGATCTTAAGCGGCGCGTGGCTGCTCAAGCGGGGTTAGTGGCGCCTACACTGCGCCGCCTATGCCGCGTCGGAGATGCGGGTGTGCGTCGGATCGGGAGGCGGGTGCTCTTCCAGCAAGCTCGGCTTGTGAAACAAATAGCCTTGGCCAAATTGCGTGCCCATGCGCGCCAGCAATTCGGCGGCAGCGCCGTCTTCCACCCACTCAGCGATCACCTGTTTGTTTAATCCCTTCGCCACGTCGTTTAATGCTTTCACGAACAAGCGGCTGCCGTGGTCGTTTGCCAGATCGCGAATGAAGCTGCCGTCGATTTTCAGATAATCGACGTCGAACTGCTTCAAGTAATAAAACGAGCTGAAACCGGAGCCGAAATCGTCGAGTGCAATGCGGCAGCCGATTTCCTTCAAGCGGCGGATGAATTGCATGGCGACGTCGATATCCGAGAGCGCCGCTGTTTCGGTGATTTCGAACACCAGTTGGTTAGGGTGCACGTCGCTGCTGTTCAGCAGCGCCATGAAACGGTCGACCCAATCCTGGCTCGACATCGAGGCGCCGGAGAGATTGACAAAATAGCGCACCTTGGTGCCGGCGAGCCCGCTGCGCGTGATGTAATCGAGTACCTTTTCCACCACGCGCAGATCGATTTCCTGCACCATGCCCAGGGTTTCGGCGATTTCCATGAACACCGTCGGCGAAATAAAGGCGCCGTTCTCGTCGCGGATGCGCATCAGAATTTCGTGATGGGTGGTTTGCAGGTCGTTTAGCCGCACCACGGGTTGCGCGAACAACACGATTTGATCCCGATCGAGTGCGTCCTGCAGTTTTTTTGCCCAGTGGCGGCGCTTGTGGGTTTTGCGCAACGCGCCTGAATCCGGGTCGAACAGCGCATAGCGGTTACGTCCCAGATCCTTCGCTTGATACATTGCCAGATCCACATTGGACAGCAGCGCGGGCAGGGCGTCGCCATGAAACGGGTAAATGCCGATGCCGACCGAGGCGGAAATGTTGGACACGATGCGCCCTTCGGCCACTTGCAACTGGTAGTGGCGGATCGCGGTCAACACGCGTTCCGCCGTTTGCACCGCGTCCGGCCGCAGCGCTTGCGGCAGATGAATGGCGAACTCGTCACCGCCGATGCGATAAAGCTCGCCGCCGCGGCTGCGCACTACTTCACGCAGCACACCGCCCACGCCGGTGACGATTTGATCGCCCGCGCGGTGGCCAAAGTTGTCGTTGACGTATTTGAAGTGATCAATGTCCAAAAACAGCAGCGCGCCGGGTGTGTCCGATGCCAGCGCCGCTTCGAGCGCGCGATGCATGGCGTGGCGATTGGGCAGGTCGGTCAACGGATCGTGTAACGCCAGGTGTTCGACCTGCAGCAACGCGCGTTGCTCGTCGGTAATATCGCGCGCGGTGCCGCGTATGCCGCGCATCTCGCCCGCCTCGTTGATGGTGATGCGCGCGTTGATGCCGACCCAGCGTTCCTCGCCGGTCTTGGAGCGCAGGCGCGTGATGTGGTTACGCACCTCGCCCTGGCGCCTTAGCG
>VGIF01000249.1 GCA_016868015.1 Betaproteobacteria bacterium | reverse complement strand
GTAGCTTCGGCACAGCCAACCAGCCGTTGCACCCAAAGCCTCGGGAGCGGACCCACTCAGGGCCAGGCTCAAGTATCTGAGTGGCCGCTTCGGCGAAAAACGACCGTCGGGCGAAAGGGTCTCCACTTTTGCCTATCCGTGGTAGACTCCGCGTATGTTCCGCCAATCACCGATTGTCGGGCGCCCGGTGTCCGCCGCATTTCTGCCGCACATTCGGCGCAACGCGAGCGGCGGCTGTGGCCGAGCAACTCGAATTGGGCATCCGGCAGGTTTTTGGGTTCAGCAGCCGCTCAAACGACAGCAACATCGCGAAGGCCAACTACCGCTGTTGGCCGCGACCTGTCTATCGCCGGGCATCTGATCTGTTCTGACAGTGTCCATCAGATCAAACCACGATTTTTACACATTAAAATCCCCTTGGACAAACAGCCCACGCGGCTGGCAACGCGGCGGCGCCAACCCACGGCGCGGCTTACCCTGCCCTGGCAGCCTGTCGGACTTAACCCTGCCGGCTGCAAAATGAGCGGATGCGGTCCCTATTTCCCCGGTTTCCCGCGCGAATAGTACGAACTATTCGCTTGAAAACCGTGAAAATCTGTCCTCGCACCTCTCATTTTTCGCTTCGACAAGTTAAGCCCGACAGGCTGCTAGCGCTACAGGCTGCGGCACGCCGCCCCGCCAGCTTGCTTTTCCACCACCCCCCCAAACAACACCGCCGCCGCGCATTGCGAACCCAACATGCGCGACTGGGTGTGGCCGACGTCGATCACCTCATACGCGCGGCGGTTGAGTTTGACGCTTGAACCCGCGAGGTGGCGTTCGTAGCGGATGAAATTGCGGCCGCGCTCCAGGCGATGCGCGCCGCCGGCTTGCGCGCCGCAGCTTTGGTCGAGCTGCGGGTGTTGCGGGTCGTTATCCGCGCTGCCGAGTAGATAGATGACCTCGCGCGCGGCAAAGCGCGCGAATAGCGCCGCCGCATCTTGCTTGCCGGCGTAGCGCAACAGGTTTTCGGTGCCGTAACGATACTGGTTGTAATCGGGGCACGCCGCGGCATCGTAGCGCGCAAAGCCGTTGGCGCTGGTGGCGCTCGGGCGCTCGGCGGTCAAATACAGATACGACGAGGGATTGGCAATCACGTAGCTTACGCGCTTGCCGGCGGCGCGCAAGGTGTCGTCGATGTTGTTCAATACCGCGTAGCGATGCAGCAGTTGCCCGCCGGCGGAATGCCCGGCAAGCACGATGCGCGTCAGTTGCGGGAAGCGCGTTTTATCCGCAAGCGCGGCGAGCACGTCGTCGATGGGCTCGAACGCGCTTAACGGCCGCGGCCAGTTGACGGCGTCTTGCCCGCTGTTCCACCGGCTGCCGCGCCACTGCGGAAAACCCGCGGCTTTGTCAGCGTCTGCGGTGGCGAAATATTGCGGTGCGATCAGCAGTGTTTCTTCCGCATTGGCGCCGCTCGCGGCAAGCAATTTTTCCGCCGCCGCATAGTAGCCGCGCCCGTTGCGGCCCATGCCGTGAAAAATCAGCACCGCCGTAGTCACGCCGCGCGTATGCGCAACATCGCCCGCCCATGGCTTGTTGCTGTAGATCGCAAACGCATAACGCTGGTTGGGCGCGCCCAGTTCGATGCGTTGCCACGGTAACGCGGCGGGCGCGGCGCTGGCGGGTTGCGCATGCGCGGTGGCCGCGCTAAAGGCCAGCACCGTGCCCAGCATCGTACCCGGCATTGCACCCCATATCGCGCCCAGCATGCGTTTTAAAAAGTCTTTTAAAATCAAATAGTTACGTTATTTCGTTGATTTAACCCGCGTCGCCCGCCACGGCTGCGTGGTGTCGCCGCGGGTGAGCGTGCCTTCGATCACATTATCCTTGATTATGCCGGCATAATGCGCATCGCCGGCGACAAAACTCAGTTGCGCGCCGCGCAGTATTGCATGGGCAATCACCATCGGCGCCGCCTTGCCGCCGGCATGCAAGGTGCCCTGGAGTTTTTGATGATGCTGTGTAAGGCGCAGCCGCCCTTGCGGCGCGTGCCACGTGCCCGCCACGTTCGCCGGCACTACCCACAACAACGCGCTGCGGTAATACACCGCTTGCGCATCGTCGCTCGACAGCGCTTGACCGTCGGGCGCCCAATCGCCCATGGTGAAGGTGTTGGAGACGATGCGCGTGCCGGGTTTTAAGGCCAACAATTTCGGCCGCAGCTTGAGATTGATCTCCGGCGACAAGAACAGCGTGATCACGCTCGCGCGCGACAAGTCGCTCACGAACAAATCGGCTTTCGCGAAGGTGGCTTTTTGCGCAAGGCCGGCTCGCTGCGCCGCGCGCGTTGCGTAGGCGACAAGATCGGCGTTGTATTCGATGCCGTGCGCGCGCGCGCCGCGCCTGGCGGCCATGATCACCAGGCGCCCGTCGCCGGAACCGAGGTCGATCAAATAATCGTCCGTGATCAGTTGCGCGAGTTCGAGCATGGTGTTGACCAGCGCATCGGGCGTGGGCACCCACACCACGTCCTTGCCCGGCTGTGCCAACTCGGGCTTATAGGCGGCCGCCTGCGCGGCGTACCCGCACAGCATCAGCACGGCGATCAGCCATTTCATAAAATTATTAATAAAATCAGATATTTACGGATTACCCCGGGTGGCGCTCCAAGGGTGGCTCACGCCTTGGGTGGTGGCGCTGCCGCTGATGGTGTTGCCGCTCACCGTGCCGCTATAGTGCGTGGCGCCGACGCTAAAGCCGATTTGATCGCCGCGCAGTTGGCCGTTGGCGAGAAGCTTGGATGCGCCGCCGGCGTTGAGGATGCCGATGAATTTTTGATAGGCCTGTTTAAACGTGATCTCACCCACGGCAGCGCCCTCCAATGTCCACGTGCCCGCCACTTTCGCCGGCACAATCCACAACAGCGCCTTGCGGTAATAACTCGTGCTCTCGCCGAGCGAGGCGGTGGCGGTTTTGTCGGGCTCCCAGTCGCCCATGTCGAAGGTGTTGGAGACGATGCGGGTGCCGGGCTTAAGATCGAGCAGCTTCGGGCGCAAGGTCAGATTGATCGTGGGCAGCAAAAACAGCGTGATCACCGTGGCCTTGGATAAATCGGTTTCGAACAGATCGGCTTTTTCAAAGGTGGCGCGCGCGGCAACGCCCGCTTTTTGCGCGGTGCGGCGCGACAGCTCGACCAAGTCGGGGTTGTATTCGATGCCGTGGGAGCGCGCGCCGCGTTGGGCCGCCGCGATCACCATGCGCCCGTCGCCGGAGCCAAGGTCGTAATGAATATCGTTGGCGGTGAGCTTCGCCATGTCGAGCATTTTTTCGACCAGCACGTTCGAGCTCGGCACCCACACCACGTCGCGGCCCTCTTGCCCGACCTTGGGTTTGTATTGCGCGGCCAGTTGCGCGCAGGCGCTCAGGCTCAACAACGACGCGCACGCCAATACCATAAAAATCCGCAACGACTGCATTACTGCCCCCGGCAAAAATGTACGCCGCGTTTTGGTTGACGCGGCCGTCCGTGGCAGAGCTTACCGCAACCGCACCGGTTCGCTGCGGCAACCGCATCGGTCGCGTAAAATAACGCATCCATCCCTAATCGGAGCCGCCATGACCGCCACCGCCATGAACCATTTCACCATCCTCACCGATGACGTGGAGCGCACGCTGGCGTTTTACGCCGACATCCTCGATCTGCACCCCGGCGCGCGCCCGCCGTTTACCTTCCCCGGCGCGTGGCTGTACGCGCGCGAGGGCAGCGATCCGATCCTGCATGTGATCGGCGGCAAGCCCAAGGGCGAGCTCACCAAGGGCGTGATCGATCACATGGCGTTCACCGGCAAGGGCCTCGCCGGCCTGATCGCCAAATTAAAAGCGCGCGGCATCGAGTACGACCTGCGCCGCTTGCCCGAATACGGCACCTGGCAGATTTTTTTCCACGACCCGAATCAGGCCAAGATCGAATTGGATTTTGACGCGGCCGAGGCGGCGGCGTAGCCATCCCTCAGCGCGCCGCGCGCCACGCCGCATTCGCGCTGCCGTGGGCGCCCTCGATCACGTCGCCGCTGACGCGGCCGCGATAACGCGTGCCGCCGGCGTTGAACGAAATGCGATCGCCGTGCATCCTGCCATCGGCGATGGCGAGGCTTTTGCCCGCGCGCATCAGCGTGCCGGTGAGCATCTGATACTGCTGCTGTAACACGAGCTCACAGTCGGCGAGGGTCCATGCCCCCGCCACCTTTGCCGGCACGATCCACAAATAAGCGGTGCACCACGACCCGCAATCGCCCTTGACGCGCGCGACTTGATCGGGCTTCCAGTCGTCCATGTCGAAGGAGTTCGACGCGATGCGCGTGCCCGGTTTCATGTCGAGCAGCAGCGGGCGCAGCCGCACGTTAAGTTCCGGCAGCAAAAACAATGTCACCACCGTGGCCTTGGAAAAATCGCTTTGAAAAATATCGCCTTGTTCGAAGGTGGCGCGCGCGCTCATGCCTTGCTTCAGGGCATTGCGGCGCGACAGCGCCACCAGATCGGCGTTGTATTCGATGCCGTAAGCGCGCGCGCCGCGCCTGGCCGCGGCGATCACCGTGCGCCCGTCGCCGGAACCCAGATCGTAGAGGATGTCATTGGGCGTCAACTTCACCATGTCGAGCATTTTGTTGACCACCACCAGGCCCGAGGGCACCCACACCACGTCCCTGCCGCGCTGGCCGACTTCGGGCACGTATTCCTGCGCCGCTGGCGCGGGCTGCGCGCTGGCGCACGCGGCCCACGCGAACAACATCAACGCCGCCAAGCCACTTGATCGTTTAGCCGTGAACATATCGATAAGCTCCTGCGTCATAACGCGGCTGTCAGCGCGCCTTTCGCCGCGCGCTCCAGCGCTCGTTGGATGCCCCCATCGCACCTTCGATGCCTTCGCCGTGCACACGGCAGCGATAACCGATGCCGTTCGCTTCGAAACTCAACGCCTCGCCGCGCAGCACCCCCTTGGCGATCGGCGCACCGGCGAGCGTGCCCTTGAAATATTGGTAGCGCTGCTCAATCACGAGTTCGCCACGCGACGTTTGCCACACGCCATTGACGTCGGCGGGCACGATCCACAAATACGCGCTGCAGTAGTTGCCGCATTTGCCGGTGCGCTGCGGCAGATGCACCGCGGCATCGGCGGACCAATCACCGATGCCGAAGTAATTCGCCACCACGCGCGTGCCCGGCTTCATGGCCAGAATTTGCGGGCGCAGGCGCTCGTTCATCGTCGGCAGCAAAAACAACGTCAGCACCGTGGCCCTGGAAAAATCCGTTTTGAAAATATCGGCCTTCAGTAGTGTCCGGACGTTAATCGAATAAATTCAATTGGTTAGCGGACATGTCCGGAATTTCGTCGGCGACGATTTTGTTAAGTAGTTGATCCAATGGCATTTTCTCGAACATCGTGAGGCTCAAGATTTGTAGCATCTCATACAGGCTCGCCGACAGGTTAAGCCGCTTTTTGACGATCGCCACCAGCACGTAGACCGAGACCGCGATCCAGATTTGCGTCTTGACCGCATTCTCCGAAGTACCGAAGAAGACTTTGATACGAAGATGCTGCTTGATCCATTTGAAGAACAATTCCACCT
>VGIF01000248.1 GCA_016868015.1 Betaproteobacteria bacterium | reverse complement strand
GATCGTCACCGGCGCCAAATCCTTGACCGGGTCGTAAGGCATTTTGGAATACAAACTGCGATTAATGGCTATCGGCCCGATGGTCGCGATCACCATGTTGTAACCGTCGGGCGGCGATTTGGCGACCATCTCGGTGCCCAGCATGCCGCCCGCGCCGGGGCGATTTTCCACCACCACCTGCTGGCCTAGCGCCGCCGCCAGGCGCGGCGCGATCATGCGCGCATTCAGATCGGTGCCGCCGCCGGGTGGGAACGGCGCAATAAAACGGATCGGGCGCGTCGGCCAGGGTTGCCCGCCGGCGGCGCTTTGCGCCCAAACCGCCGCGTTGATCGAACCAAAACCGAAAAACACACACCAAGGCATGAGCCTGTAACGACGATTAATCACCGCGCCTCCTGATCGCGCCAGCCATACGCAATTGGGCGGGTCAAACCCGCCGACCCAAGCCCGCATTGTATGGTATAACTTCGCGTCCGTTTTCCAGGGCATGTCTTCGTCTTACCGAAATTTCCTGTAAATCAGCACCATGCCCTTTGGTTTTTACATCATCATGGCGGCGCAGTTTTTCTCGTCGCTCGCCGACAACGCGCTGCTGATCGCCTCCATTGCATTGCTGATGCAGCTCGCCGCGCCGGATTGGATGACGCCGATGCTGAAGTTTTTTTTCACGGTGTCCTACGTGATGTTCGCCGCCGGCGTGGGTGCGTTTGCCGACTCCATGCCCAAGGGCCGCGTGATGTTCATCACCAACACCGTCAAGGTCGGCGGCTGTTTGCTAATTTTCACGCACCAATGGTGGTCGATTCCGGGGCTTGCGGACTACGCCACGATACTCTTCGGTTACGCGGTGGTGGGCATCGGCGCGGCCGCCTATTCACCGGCCAAATACGGCATCCTCACCGAGTATTTGCCGCACCACAAGCTGGTGGTGGCCAACGGCTGGATCGAGGGTTTGACCGTAAGCTCGATCATCCTGGGCACCGTGCTCGGCGGCCTGCTGGTGAGCGAGGCGGTGTCCGCCAAATTGCTGGCGATCGATGTGCCCTACATCAACACCGGCATCAATAGCGCGGGCGAGGCCGCGGTGGCGATCATTATCGTTTTCTACATCATCGCCGCGATCTTCAACCTGTTCATCCCGAACACCGGTGTCGATCACAAAATGATCAATCGCAATCCCATCTTCCTGGTGCGCGAATTCGCGCACTGCGTGAAGCTCTTGTGGCGCGACAAACTGGGGCAGATTTCGCTCGCCACCACCACGCTGTTCTGGGGCGCGGGCGCAACCTTGCAGTTCATCGTGCTGAAATGGGCGGAAGTGGCGCTCGGTTACAGCTTGTCGCAAGGCACCTATTTGCAGGGCGTGTGCGCGGTGGGCATCGCCGCGGGCTCGGTGCTGGCCGCGAAAATCGTGCCGCTGAATCGCGCGGTCAACGTGGTGCCGGTGGGCATCGCCATGGGCATCATCGTGATGCTGATGATCCTCGCGCGCAATATTTACCTGGCGGTGCCGCTAATCATCATGATCGGGGCGCTGGCGGGGTTTTTCGTGGTGCCGATGAACGCGCTGCTGCAGCATCGCGGCCATATCCTGATGGGTGCGGGCCATTCCATCGCGGTGCAAAATTTCAACGAAAACATCTCCATCCTGGTGATGCTCGCCGTTTACGCGCTACTCATCAGCATGGACGTGTCGATCTACGTGGTGATTGCGCTGTTCGGGGCGCTGGTGTCGGGCGTGATGTGGCTGGTGCGCAAGCGCCACTTATACAACGTGGCGAGCGGGCCGCTGCCGCATATACCGGATGGGACGCATCATTAATTGCGTGAGGGGTTAGGTGTGAGGCGTAAAACCCACGTCCCCTCCCCCGTGAAACGAGGGAGGGTTAGGGAGGGGGCGCGCCTCACGCCTCACGATCCAACCCAAACAAAAAGGCCGCTCGCGCGGCCTTTTTTACCACTATCGACGCGGCGCTTAAACGGCCTCGAATTTAAACCGCTTCACCTTGGTCATATCCGTGCCTTCAATGCGGATCAACTTGGTCGACGCATCGCGGCTGGGAGAATGCAGGTCGCCTTCGTTGTAAAGATGCGCCACGCCCGGCGTGAGCTTATAGGTGCGCACATGCTTGACCTTGCCCGTCTTGTCGGGGCCGGCGGCGGACACCAGCGACCAATCGTTCATGTCGGTTTCGCCGCGGGCCTGGCCGTAGATCGCCCACGAATGCGCGTGATCATGCGGGTCGCTCACTTTCGGCCCCTCGTAGTTGTGCGCGAGGATGACAAAACCAAATTCCGGATCTTCGTAAAGCTTGTGGCGCTCGTCCTTGTTCGGATCGACGTATTTGGCGACGAACTGCTCGTCCGCCAATACTTGAGACAACAAGCCGCACACTTTTTTGCGCCCAGCCGGGCCTGGCTCGGCCTTGATGAAGTCGTGGCACTTGGCCGCGAATTGTTCCAGTGTCAAACCAACGGTTTCCATATTGCCCATGACAGCCTCCTTTGAGATCGTCGCGCTGCTTATTGTGCGCCCAAATGCCCGCGTTTGCAAAGCGGCTTCCCGCCGCCGCTCTGAACATGCCAGAATGCGGCTCAAGGAAGATTTGAGATGACCCCGCAATTCAAAGGTTTAGCCGTGCTAGCCTGGGCGCTAGCCTTGGCGTTAACCGCGTTCGGCACAGCGGCACAGCAGTACCCGCAACGCCCCATCCGCATGATCGCCGCGCAGTCGCCGGGCTCGTCGCTAGACACGATATTGCGCATTTTCGCCGCCAAAATGTCCGAGCTGATCGGTCAACCAATCGTTATCGACAATCGCGGCGGCGCGGGCGGCACGCTCGGCGTGGAGCTGGCCGCGCGTGCGCCAACGGATGGCTACACCTTGCTCATCGGCGCGTCGAGCTCGATGATCGTCTCGAGTTATACCTACAAAAAACTGCCCTTCGATACGTTAAAGGATTTCGCGCCGATTTCGCTGTTTGCCAATGTCGAAGCGGTGATGGTGGTTAACCCGACCGTGCCGGCGAAAAGCGTCAAGGATCTTATTGCACTGGCCAAGGCGCAGCCGGGCAAGTTCAACATGGGCTCGGCGGGCATGGGTTCGTCCAGTCATCTTGCTGGCTTGTTGTTCGTGAGCTTCACCGGCATCAATACCGTGCACGTGCCGTACAAAGGCGGCGGGCCGATGGCTGCGGCGGTCATCGCCAACGAGGCGCACTGGGCAATCTCGCCGGCGGCCGCGCTGGTGAGCCACATCAAGGCCGGACGGCTGCGCGCGCTGGCGATTTCATCCGCCCAACGCTCGCCGATATTGCCGGAGTTGCCCACCGTCGCCGAAGCGGGCGTGCCCGGCTACGACTTTGGCAGTTGGACCGGCGTGCTCGCCCCGGCCGGCACGCCACGCGCGATCATCAAACACGTGCATGGCGTCATGGTCAAAGTAGCGCCGATGCAGGACGTCAGAGACCAGTTTGCCGCGCAAGGGCTTGCGCCCACCTCCAGCGCATCGCCCGAGGCTTTCGCCAAACTGATTCGCGATGATTTCACCTCCATCGGCAAGCTGGTGAAAATGGCGGGGATCAAGCCCGAATGAGGTGAGGCGTGAGGGGTGAGGCGTGAGGCGCAAAAATCTTTTTGCCATAGTTGTCGTTTGGGGACTTTGTCATCTCGCCATGGCCGCTGACAACATGATCACCATCCCCGCCGGCCCCTTCACCATGGGCCGCGACGACGGGCCCGAGGACGAACGCCCCGCACATACCGTCACGCTGCCGGCGTTTCAGATCGACAAACAGCCGGTGACCAACCGCGAGTTCGCGGAATTTTTAAACGCGCGCGGCCATAGTTCGCCCAAAGGCGAACGTTATTATGACTACGACGACAACGACGCGCGCATTCATCAGGTCAACGGCAAATACGTCGCCGATAAAGGTTTCGAAAATCATCCGGTGGTCGAGCCTTCATGGCTCGGCGCACGCGAATACTGCGCCTGGCGCGGCAAACGGCTGTCCACCGAAGCGCAGTGGGAAAAAGCCGCGCGCGGCACCGATCAACGCCGTTATCCGTGGGGCGACAGCGCGCCCACGCGCGCGCACGCGCAATTCGCCGCGCGCTTTAACGACACCGCGCCCATCGAAAATTTCGCCGCGGGCGCGAGCCCCTACGGCGTGCTCGGCATGGCGGGCAATGTCTGGCAGTGGGTGTCGAGCGCGTATCGCCCATACCCGTATCGTGCCGATGATGGCCGCGAAGACTTAACGCCGAGGCCGCTACGCAGCACGCGCGGCGGCGGCCACGACTCGCCGGCACAAGAACTCACCACCACGCAGCGCGGGCGCCATGTGTCACGCAACCCACGCGCGGGACACCACCACATCGGCTTTCGCTGCGCCTTAAGCCATCAAAAAATTATTCAATAAAACGAAATACTTAAGTAAACCATATGAAACACTACGCGATGCAGTTGCTGGCGGCCTGGGATAGCGGGCATTGCATCCCCTTGATCAGCGCGCGCGAAAAAAATTTCGGCTGGAACGACGCGTATGCGGTCTCGGCCGAAATCATACGGCTGCGCCGCGCGCGCGGCGAAAAACCGCTGGGCCGCAAAATCGGCTTCACCAACCGCAACATCTGGCCGCAGTACGGCGCGACCTCGCCGATCTGGCATCCGGTTTACGACCGCACGTTAACGCGCGCGCTTAACGGTAGCGCAACGCTGTCGCTCGCGGGCAGTTGCCAACCGTTGATCGAACCCGAAATCGCGTTCGGCCTGCGCGGCGCACCGCCGCTTGGTTGCACCGACCCGGCGCAAATGCTGCACGCCATCGAATGGTACGCGCCGAGTTTTGAAATCGTGTGCTGCCACTTTGACGGCTGGAAATGCACCCCCGCCGAATTCGCCGCGGATTTTTCCTTGCATTGGCACTTGATTGTCGGCACGCCGGTACCGGTGAACGGCGCATCCCTCGACATGCTGGCTCGCCAACTCGGTGAATGCAGCATCACGTTAAGTAAGAACGGCAACGCGATGGATCGCGGCCAAGGCAGCAACGCGCTCGATCATCCGTGCCTAGCGCTGGCGTTTTTGGCGGATATTCTGGCTAAGCAAACGGCGTTTGACGGGCTCGCCGCGGGTGAAATTATTACGACGGGAACGTTGACCAATGCGCTGCCGATTAAGGCGGGAGAGACATGGCAATCGCTGTATCAGGGGTTGCCTGGCGTGGCAGGTATCACGTTAACCTTTACCCACTAAATTCCGCACTGTCGTTCCCGCGCAGGCGGGAACCCATAACACCGTAGCCCTCGCGACACCCTATGGGTTCCCGCCTGCGCGGGAACGACACCGTGGTTTTGCGCGTCCTCCGAGGTGTAGGTTGACCGCTGGGCGCAAAAACCGACATCCCAATAGTGCGGGTGTTACGCCGAACGCCAAACGCCCTACGCTTAACAGATTCTCGCGTTACCCGCTCACCTTGATATTCCCCGCCTTCACCACCCGCTGCCAGCGCGCGATGTCGGCGACCAGGACATCGCGAAAGGTTTGCGGCGGACCGCTGGCGAGATCCATGCCGAATGCCCCCATGCGTTCCCTGACGTCGGGCATTTGCAGGATGCGATTCACTTCGGTGTTCCAGCGCGTGACGATGTTTTGCGGCACGCCTTTGGGCCCCGCCACGCCGTACCACACCACCGCTTCGTAGCCTGGCACGGTCTCG
>VGIF01000247.1 GCA_016868015.1 Betaproteobacteria bacterium | reverse complement strand
GGCCTGATGAAATCAGCATTCATTTCGCACAATCGGCATCATCGCTTTCCTCGGGCGCACCTTTTACCTACTTGATCAGCGTATCCTTAAATTAAATACTTACGAAAATTCCTCGCAAACTACTGATTTCCCGAAAAGTGCTTGTCGAATTCGGCGCGCGTTTAAATGACATTTTCGCCGCGGCGCCGCGCAACATCGAACTACTGCCGTTTAGCCCTGAGCTCACCCTCGATGCCACGCACATCGGCGACATCGAGATCGCCTACTACTCGCGCGACATCTGGGAGGGCACGGAAAAAAGCGCGCTAAGCCCCGCCGCGCAAGCGTTCTGGCGCATCATCGAGCGCGCGCAAAACTTGCAATGGATGGCGGTCTACTCGGCGGGCATGGATATACAGCGTTAGACAGCTTGTTGCCAACGTGTGACTGGCTGATGATCGCCTGCCCGTTAACCCCCGAAACGCGTAACCTCATCGACGCGCGGCGGCTCGCACGGATGAAACCCACCGCCGGCATCGCCAACATCGCGCGCGGTGAAATCATCGACGAAGCGGCGTTGATCGATGCGTTAAAACACCAACGCTTGGGGCACGCCTATCTCGATGTGTTTCACAGCGAGCCGCTGGCGGCCGATTCGCCGCTGTGGGATTTGCCGAATGTGCTGATCTCGCCGCATAACGCGGGCGCTTCGACGGGGACTTATGCGCGGGGGGTGGAAATTTTTTTGCGCAATCTCGCCAGCTACCTTCAGCAGCAGCCGTTGGTGAACGAAGCTCCCCCGGGTAAATCCGCCGCCGCGCAATACACGAAACGACGTACACATCAGCACGGACTTGACCGGGCCGCCGGAGCAGGCATAGGGTGTTCCCGATACTGAACACTCGCCCCGAGGGCTGGACGATAGTCAAACCTCGGGCTTAACCGGAGGACTTCACATGATGCCACGCCTGTCACGAATGCCGCTCGTAGTCCTGCCGATCGCCACCGCGCTGATGATCGCACCCCACGCGCACGGCCAATCCGAAGCGTATCCCTCGCGGCCGTTACGAATGATCATTCCGTTCGCGCCGGGCGGCGCCTCGGACTTCGCCGGACGCATATTGCAGCCCAAGCTCGCCGAAGTGCTCGGTCAGCAAATCGTCGTGGATAATCGCCCCGGCGCCGCGGGAAACATCGGCGTCGAAGCGGCCGCAAAAGCAACGCCAGACGGTCATACGCTGCTGCTCGGTAACGTTTCGGCCATGGGTATAGGGCCGGGCATGTTCCCTAAATTGCGCGCCGGCGTGTTGAGCGAATTTACCCCGATCAGCCTGGTTATCGACGTGCCGGGCGCGCTGGCCATACACGGCGGCCTGGCGCCGAACAACCTGAAAGAATTTATCGCCTACGCACAGCAAAACGCCGGCAAGCTCAACTTCGGTTCGGCCGGCGCGGCGAGCGCGCAAGGCATGGCGTTTGCGTATTTCGCGCACAAAGCCGGAATCAAGTTGATCGAAGTACCTTACAAAGGCGGCGCGGGGGCCGCCACGGTGGCGACCATCTCCGGTGAAGTCGCCGCGACCATGGTGACCACCGCGTCCGTAGTCCCCCACGCCAGTAGCGGCAAGCTCAAAATTCTTGCCGTGGTGTCAAAGGAGCGGGTCAAAGCCCTGCCGCAAACGCCCACCATGATCGAGTTGGGTTATCCGGAGCTCGATCTGGGCTCCTGGCAGGGCATCTATGTGCCCAGGGCAACGCCGCGCGCGGTGGTCGACCGGCTGTTCAAGGTGGTCACCCAGGTGGTTCATGACCCCTGGATCGGCGAGCGTTATGCGAAAGCCAGTGCGCAGCAAATCACCAGCAAATCGCCGGAGGAATTCGCTGTCTTTACGAAAGAGCAGAATGCGTTCTGGAGCAGGATCATCAAAGACCTGGGCATCCAGACCTTTTAGCCGCACGGATGCGGCGATTGCCACGGCGGCTCCTGCCCGGCATTGAGCGCGAAGTGAAATTCACGCGCCCCAGGAACGCGCCGCTTAAGCCACGCATGCGTTTTTGCGCCATTGCCGTCCCGCGTTGATGTGGCGCAACACCGTTTGCCGCCATAGTGCCATAATCGCGCCCGCAAGTTTTTATTGATTTGCGCTTTCATCGCTCGTTCGTTTTCTATAAATAATTAAATGAAATCAAATACTTACATTATTATCTCGATACTGACTCTGGTGGCGTTTTTTTCCACTGCCAACGCACAACAATTCCCCACGCGCAACCTGCTGGTGGTCGTGCCCTACGCTCCCGGCGGCTCGATCGACGTGATGACGCGCATGGTGATGGCGGAGCTCGCCAAAGCGTTAAACCGCAACATCGTGGTCGATAACCGCCCCGGCGCCTCCGGCATGATCGGCACCGAGCAAATCACCAAGGCCGATCCCGATGGCCATACGTTGTTGGGGCACACCTCCTCGTACACCGGCACCGCGGCGGTGCGCGCGAAGTTACCGTTTGATCCGGTGCGCGCGATCGTGCCGGTGGCAGGCATCGGCCGCTCGTATTTGGTGATGGTGGTGCACCCTTCGCTGCCGGTGAAAAACATCAAGGAGTTTGTTGAACTCGCGAAAAAAAATCCCGGCAAGCTGAACTACGGCTCGTCGGGCATTGGCGGCAACAACCATTTTGCGGGTGCATTGTTCGATCTGGCCGCGGGCACCAGGATGCAGCATGTTCCGTATAAGGGCATTTCGCTGGCGATGACCGCGGTGGCCTCCGGCGAAGTCGAAGTGGTGATCGCCAGCTCCGCCGCGGTGAACCCGCAACTGCGCGCCGGGCGCGTGCGCGCGCTCGGCATGACGGGGCTCAAGCCCTCGCCGCTGATACCCAACATGCCATCGATCGCGCAAGCGGGCGTGCCCGGCTATGAATACGAGTTGTGGTGGGCCATCTTCGCGCCGGCGGGCATCCCCGCGGACCGGCTGAATTTTTTGAATGGCGCGATCAACAAGGTGCTGGCCGGCCCGGAGCTTAAACGTTTCCTCGAACAGGAAAGCGCCGAAGCGTGGATCGCCACCACGCAGCAGTTGGCGGATTTGCTGCCGCGCGAAATCGAGCGTTACCGCAAAGTGGCCAAAGCCGCCGGCATACCCTCGCAATAACCCCGCTGCGCGGCAACGCGGGTTGGGTATACACTGTCGGCATCGGGGCCTTTGCAGGGCACCGGTGCCGTTTGCCAAATATTCGTGGAGAGCAACCACCATGGACCAAAACGCAACACCGCTGCCGCCCGGCGTCGAACTCAAAGCGATGTCGGAATGGAAATGGGAGCCCAGCAAATCCGGGCGTGAAAACGCCTATCTGTTCGGACACCCGAGTAAACCCGGCCCCTACGCCTACGCCACGCGCTGGCCGCCGCACAGCAAGGCGCTCGCGCACACCCACCCGGACGCGCGCTGCGGGCTGGTGCTATCCGGCGTGCACTACATCGGCTATGGCGAAAAATTCGACGAAGCCAAACTGCATCGCCACCCGATCGGCACCTATTTCACCGAACCCGCGCTGCAAGGCCACTTTGGGCTCACCAAAGACGAAGGCGCCGTGCTTTATTTTTACGGCATGGGGCCAAGCCGGCTCGATCCGCTGGAATAGCGGCAGCGCCCATCCACTCTATACGACTGGATCACCGTTCGCGTAGCGCCTGTGCGCTCACACACCCATCCGGGCACGCATCGCGCACCATTGATCTGCGCACCTTGCCTGCACTCACCTTGGCAATATTCGCGCTATTGCCCGCCGCAAGGGCCTTGCCAGCGACGCTTGGGACAGCAACGCCTCTCACGAATCAATTGTTAACAGGCCCTAATTCAACTTCGCCCCAGCCGCCTTTACCAGATTGCCCTTGGCGACGATCTCGGCCTTGATCTGCGCCGCGAATTCGGCTGGGGTGTTCCCAATGACAATACCGCCATTCTCGACAAACTTGTTGCGCACGTCCGGCATCGCGATCACGCGCGCGGCATCCTGTTGCAGTTTGGTGAGCACCGCTGCCGGCGCAGCGCTCGGCGCCAGCAGGCCGAACCACGCCACAGCGCTAAAGCCCGGATAGCCGGATTCAGCGACGGTCGGCAGTTCCGGCACTACCGGTATGCGCTTTAACGAACTGACCGCAATCGCGCGCATTTTGCCTGCACGCACCTGCGGCACGATGAACAGCGTGTTGCCGAAAAACATGGTCACACGGCCACCGATCACATCGGACATGGCCATCGCTGGATCCTTGTACGGAACATGACTCAGATCGACGCCTGCCCGGTTCGCCAACAGCGCGCCGCCCAGATGCTGCGATGTCCCGGCGCCAGACGACGCGTAGGTGATCTCACCCGGACGCGATTTCGCCAGCGCGACCAGCTCCTTCACACTTTTGACCGGCAGCGAAGGATGGACGACCAGGATATTGGGTGTCTCGACAAAGTTCATGATCGGCGCGAAGTCACGCAGCGGATCGTAGGCAAGCTTCGGGTAGATCGTCACATTGGTGGTCATCGCCGCATCGCCGCTGAACAACAGCGTATAACCGTCGGGCGTCGATTTCGCCACGCGCTCCGCCGCCACACTGCCGGCGGCGCCAGGCACGTTCTCCACCACCACCGGCCTGGCCCACAACTCGCCAAGCTTTTGCGTCACGGTTCGCGCGCTGATGTCCGCGCCCGTGCCCGCGGGAAACGGCACCACCACGCGTACTGCCTTTTCCGGATAAGCGGTCTGCGCAAGTGCGCCCGCAGGCATCAGTAACAGGACTGCCAGTTGTAACTTGCGATTCATTTTTTCTTCGCTTTCTGTTGCCCGCATTGGCAAGCCGGCATTTTGGTTTTCGAGCATTGATTGGAACACAGGTCACCCGATCAGCGTAAGATACTCAAACCTTGATAGTGATAGGCAAATCCATATCGCCATGCGGCTCACACAAATTCGGGATTTTCTGGCGGTCGTGGAATGCGGCGGCGTGCGTGCGGCGTCGCGCAAACTGGGAGTCGCGCAGCCGACCATCTCAAAAAGTGTGCGCGATCTGGAAATCGAGCTGCACGTGCAACTGGTTGGCCGCACGTCTCGCGGCATTGCACTTAGGCCCGCCGGCCGCGCCTTTCACACGCGTGCTCTGGCGGCCGCGGCGGAACTGCGCAGGGCCGAAGAAGAAGCGGCACAGACCGGCCATACCGGCGCAGGCTCGGTCACCTTCAGCATGGGACCCGTCGGGGTGATTGCGGTATTGCCCGAGGCGTTGACACGCTTTCGTCGCCAATTTCCCCTCGCGCGCATACGCGTGGTCGAGGGCTATGGCCATTTGATGCTGTCGGACGTGCGCAATGAATCCCTGGATTTCGCCTTTGGTCAGAAGGCGACCAAGGGCCTGGACGCCGCCATCCGCTTTCGCCCGCTGTTCCAAAGCCCATTGGTGATCTGCGCGCGCAAGGGGCATCCCCTGGGCCGCGCACGCAGGCTCAGGGAACTCGCGGGCGCCGAGTGGATGGCCACTGGCAATAACTGGGAACCGGGCGCCGCGGCGGACAGGATGTTTCGTTCAGCAGGCCTGGAAGTGCCGCACCCTGCTGTTCAGAGCACGAATCATGTTACGGCCATGTCACTGCTCGCGCATAGCGACATGCTGAGCCTGACGCAACTGCATATTCTCGAGCGAGCGCCTTCGAATCTGTTATTGCAGGAAATAAAGGTCACCGAAACCATACCCGCTGTTACGGTAGGACT
>VGIF01000246.1 GCA_016868015.1 Betaproteobacteria bacterium | reverse complement strand
TAATCGAACACCTTTTGGCATAACTTAATCCTTTCGAATGATAAAAACACTCAGTTTCTCTCACTCATACTGGATCAGTTTTTAAGCGCAGGTCACGACCACCACCGGCTGTTTAAACACCTCGTTCAAGTGCCGCGCCATCAGCCGCGCGGTGATATCGGTGGAAGCGCCCGGCGATTGCGGCACGATGATGCGGATGGTGCGCGTGGGAAAATTCGTTGCATCGGTTTGCGCCAGTGCCGGCGCGCTGATCAGCAGGCCCAACAACACAACGTTGCGCATGATTAGGTTTTCCTCATATTTTATAAGTATTTGATTTAATTGATATTTTCATTTTATCGCTAACGGATTCACCGGTGAGCCCACCGCGCCGGTGATCGGTAACGCCGGCGCGACGAACAAAAACTCGTAGCGTTTATCCTGCGCGCAATCCTTGGCCAGTTCGTGCAGATGAAAAATCTCGCCCACGGTGAGGCCGATGTTGGGGATGACCACCCAGTGCCACGGCTGCGTGGTATCGGGCGTTTCATTCGGACGCACTTCCGCGCCCCAGGTATCGGTGGCAAGACCCGCTATTTCGCGTTTGTGGATCCACGCCACGGTTTCGAACGCGAGCCCCGGCGCATCACCGCCGGAGTAGCCGTCCCAGCTTTTGCTGTCCAGGCAGCGCTGAATATGGCCGGTGTGCACCAGCAGATAATCACCGCGCCCGACTTTTACGCCTTGTTTGCGCTCGGTGTAATCGAGCATTTCATTGGTGATGGCAAAGCCGTCGGGCAAAGCCTTTTTACCCATGGCGCGCGCCACGTCGAGCAGCACACCGCGGCCGACCATTTTGTCGGCGGTTTTTTCGATGCCGCCCTTGGCCGCGCCGCTGCTGGACACATTGCGGCAGTCGTAGCCGTTCCACATGAAGTTTTCGTAGAGGATGTGGCCCAAGCCGTCCCACTGCGTGCCGCACTGCAGCGGCATGATCACAATGTCGTCGGTGCCGCGGATGCCGCGGTGATCGAGGATGCCCGAGTAGGCATCGGTGCCGGTGCGCGTCATCAAGTGGATGGGGTTAAACCGCCCCAGCGCCGGATATTTGCTTTTCGCGCCCTGCGGCCCGTGTTGATCGTACTTCAGCGCGAGCGACATCACCTTGCCTTTTTTTACCAAGCGCGCGGCGGCGACGATGTGATCCGCGGTGGTGAAATTCAAGGTGCCGATTTCATCGTCCTTGCCCCAGCGTCCCCAGTTGCGGTATTTTTTCGCCGCCGCATGCACGTCCTTGCGGGTGAGCTTGCGGTGTTTTTTTTCGCAGGTGTCCTTGGTCTTGGGTGCTTTTGCCGCCATCATCGATTTCTCTCCATGTCGAACTCATCAATCGCCAGCCCAGTGTAGAGGCGGCGGCGCTTGGCCGTCAACCAATGGCGCGCGCCGCCACCGGGCTTACACTACCCCGCGAGCGGCAAACGCACCGGCTTGCCGCTCGCCGCCGAATGCTGAATCGCATGCGTGGCCTCGAGCGTGGCGCGCGCTTCACGCGGCGTGGCCAGCGCGCACGGCTTGCCGGTGGCAAGGTGATCGAGCCACGCACGCGTTTCGTTGGCGATCGGCCCCCAAAAATCCCCCAGCGCCCAATCGCCCGGCGTGCCGCTTTGCAGGAACACCATGTTGACGTTGTGATCGGGCAGGTAAACATGCGGCACGCCCTTGTTGGAATACATGATCTGGTCGGTGTGGTCGTCATCGAGAATCATCACCCCGCCATCACCCAGAATCTCCACCCGCGCGGCGTGGCCCAGCGCCGGGTATTTTTCCGGCAGCGCGTAACACACGCTTAAATTCACCACCGTGCCGTCATCGTAGGTGAGCACCGAATGCACCACGTCGTCCACGTCATGCCCCGCCGCTTTTAACACGCCCTTTTGCCCGCGCGCGTAGACCTCGGTCAACTTCGCGCCGCCGACGAACCAATTCATCAGATCGACGTAGTAGGTGAGCCCGTCAACCACCGGTGTGGCGTGCGGATCGCGCTTTAACATCGCCAGCGCCTGCGAGCTCGAGTTGTAAAGCCGCGCGCCGGCGCCGGTCATGCGGCCGATGCGCCCTTGCAGGATTTGCTCCTTGGCGATCAAGTACCGCTCCTTGAAACGGCGGCTGTAGCCCACGCGCACGTTGGCGCCTTTGCGCTCGGCCTCGGCGATGATGGAATCGGCTTCGATCAACTCCAGCGCAATGGGTTTTTCCACCAACACCGGCTTGCCGGCGGCAATCGCCGCCAGCACTGCTTCGGTGTGCTGGCCCTCGGCAGTCGACACCACCACCGCGGTGACATCGGGATGGTTGATGATGTCGAGGTTGTTGCCCGAATGCACCTGCGCGCCGATCTTGCCCGCCAGCGCCTTGGCGTTTTCGGGCTTCAAGTCGGCGGTCGCGATGAACTTCACCGCAGGATGCTCACTGGCGAGCCGCCCGCGCAGATTACCGATGCGCCCGGAGCCGATGATGCCCAGACCGATTGGATTGCGTTGCATGTGATTCTCCGGTTTAACTTCAAGGTCAAAACCTTTGCCGCAGATTTCACAGATTTACACAGATTAACTACCGTGTCGTTCCCGCGCAGGCGGGAACCCATAACACAGTGCCACTGGTGATGACATATGGATTCTCGCCTGCGCGGGATTGACAGCGGTGGGTTTTAATCTGTGTAAATCTGTGGAATCTGTGGCGAAAAGGCCTTTGACGTCGATTTTGAGTTTTCAATCCACCTTGATATTCGCCGCCGCCGCCACCTTGCGCCAGCGCGGCACTTCGCTGCGGATCAATTGCTCGAACGCCTCCACCGTGCCGCCCGCGGGATCGAGCCCCGCTGCCGCGAAGCGCTGGGCCAGCGCCGGGTTTTTCAGCGCCCGGTTCATTTCGGTGTTGAGTTTTTGAATGATCGCGCGCGGGGTTTTTGCCGGGGCGAGCATGCCGTACCACACGTCGAACACGTAACCCGGTATGCCGCTTTCGATCACCGTTGGCACATCCGGCATCGCGGCGGAGCGTTTGCCGCCCGACACCGCCAGCACCCGCAAGCGCCCGCTTTTCATCACCGGCACCACCGCGGAGGCGCCGATCAATTGCATTTGAATTTCGCCGCCCATCATCGCCGATAGCGCGGGCCCGGTGCCTTTGTACGGCACGTGCGTCATATTGATGCCGGTCATGTGCTGCAGTAGCGCCGTGCCCAGATGCGAAGCGCCGCCCGCGCCGCCCGTGCCGTAATGGATGGCGCCGGGCTTGGCTTTCGCCAGCGCCACCAACTCCTTCATGTTGGTCGCGGCGAGCGTGGGATGTGTGGTGAACACAAACGGCTGCGAGGCGACTTGCGCAATCGGCGCGATGTCTTTTTCGCTGTCATACGGCAGCTTGGTATAAATCGCCGGCGCATACGCAAAGCCCAGACTGCACAGGCTGATGGTGTAACCGTCGGGCTCCGACTTGGCCATGATGTTGGTGCCGATCACCCCGCCGCTGCCGCCGCGATTATCGATCACCACCGGTTGGCCCATGTACTCGGTCAGTTCGCCGCCGATCAAGCGCCCGATAATGTCGGTGCCGCCGCCGGGCGCAAAGGGGATGATCAAGCGGATCGGTTTATGGGGATACGCTTGGGCTTGGGCTTGGGCTTGGGCTTGGGCTTGCGCTTGTGCAGCGCCGGCGCAAAGCAGCATCATGGGCAACATCATTTTGCCGTAGCGAACCATGGGCGGGTCTCCTCCGTTGTTGTAGCCGCGAATTATAAGACTTAAGCAGCGGACCGTTATCGATGGCGCGGCGATATTGCAGGTGCAGCGCCCGCTACCCCAAATCAACGGCGCGCTCGGCCAGTGTCCGGTCGGCCTTGAACTGCACTTTTAGCACCTTGCCGGTGGGCGTGTGCGGCAGTTCGTCGACAAACAACACGTAACGCGGCACCTTCTGCGGCGCGAGCCGCTCGCGGCACCACGCGGCAATCTCTTGCGCGGTGGCCTTGGCGCCGGGCTTTAACACCACCCCGACGAGGATGTCGTCCTCACCCAGTTCGGCCGGCACCGCCACCGCCGCTGCCTCGTGCACCGCGGGGTGCCCGCCGATCACGCGATCCAGCTCCGCGCCGGCGATATTTTCCCCGCGGCGGCGAATGATGTCGCGCTTGCGCGAGACGAAGCTGTAGTAACCATCGGCGTCGCGCCTGACCAGATCGCCGGTCTTGAACCAGCCGTCGTGAAACGCTTGCGCGGTTTGTTGCGGATCGCGAAAATAACCTTGCATTACGATCGGCGTTTTCACCCACATCTCGCCTTCGGCATTATCCGGCACATCGCGTCCTTCGTCATCGACCACGCGGCATTGCGCCCATTGGCGATGCGGGTCGGGGTGGCGCCCGATCGGCCCCATGGTGTGCCACTTTTGCACGCCTTCGACGGGGTTGCAGGTCACGCCCGGAATTTCCGTCATGCCGTAACCGCCGATCAGCACCGGGATGCCGAATTCGTTGCGAAAAGTGTCCGCGTAGCTGCCGCGCACGCCGTACACCGCGCGCAGCCGGTGATCGGGGCGGTATTCGCGCCTTGGCCGGTTTTGCAAAATCGTGCCCATCGCCTCGATGATGTTGACTTCGGTAGCCCGCGTATCGGCCGCGGTTTGCCAAAACGTCGAAGCGGAAAAACTCGGCACGATGATCAACGTCGCGCCCGCCGCCAGCGTGCCCGCCACCGAATAAAAATTCGCGTTGATGTGAAACATCGGCAGCACCACCATCACCCGGTCATCCGCCTGCAAATACACGCGCTGCACGAACGCCTCGCCGCCGCTGACAAAACTGCGCTGGCTGTGCATCGCGCCCTTGGGGAAGCCGGTGGTGCCGGAGGTGTAGACGATCAGCACGGTGTCCTCGGCGCTGACGTTGCCGGGCAGCGCCACGTCGGGCGCGCCGGCCGCCAGTTCGCTCAACAAGGGCACGTCATCGCTTGCCGCGTCAAACAGCGCAAACCAGGGCTGCGTCGGGAGCCCCGCCGCCGCCTGGCGCGCCACGTTCAGGGTGTCGCCCGCCGCCAACACCGCGCTCACCTGGGCATGATGCAGCACATAGTGCGCCTCTTGCACCCCGAACTGCGGATTCACCGGCACCATGATCGCGCCGATGCGCGCCAGCGCGAACAGCGCCAGCACGTGGCCGTCGCAGTTACGCGCCATCACCGCGACACGTTCGCCTTTTTTGATGCCGCGCGCAACAAACAAACGCGCGGTGCGTTCGATCGCCTCGCCGAACGCCCGCCACGACCATGACTGGCCGTTGTAAAAAATAAACTCGCGATACGCATCGCGCGCGGCGCGGCTGGCGAACGCGCCGTTCAAGGTGTAATCGTGCTCGGCGTAAAGACGCAGGACTTCGAGTGGTTTTTTCATCGGGAAATGTCGATCGAACAGAGCGTCGATTGTAGGGCGCATGTGGCGTTGCGCAACCGGCCACTTAGGCGCAAGCCGTCGCGCGATGGGCGCTCGATCCCGCGCGCTATGCGCCACTGGGCCGCTGGGCCACCCGGCGATGCGTGCTACGCTGTGGAGCGGAAAATATCTAAGGAAGCGCTGAATAAGTCCCCGATTGCTCTGTAAACGCGAATTCCAGTGGTACGTTCTGATTGGGAGGACGTATTCGCGAGCCACGAGGCAAGACATGAAACAAATGACGCTGGCAGCAGTGAGCGGATTTGAAAAGCACAGCCGCGCCACGCGCAAGGCG
>VGIF01000245.1 GCA_016868015.1 Betaproteobacteria bacterium | reverse complement strand
AGAACGCCAATCGCGCCTTTGCGATGCTGGCGATGGTGAACATTTACAAATGGGATAGGCCGCTCACGGGATAAGTGCGTGCAGCGGAAGCCTAAAACGGCGAAAAACACCGAATTAAACATCGAAAGCGCCTTCGGCCTGATGAAATCAGCATTCATTTCGCCTAATCGGCATCATCGCTTTCCTCGGGCGCACCTTTTACCTACTTGATCAGCGTATCCTTAATTGATTTTTTTATAATGCCATGCATAAGCCGGAAATCCCGCGCGCAACCTCGCCTGCGCTGATCGACGCTTTACGCGCGCGTTTCGGCGAGCGGCTCAGCACCTCGCCCGCGATCCGCGAACATCACGGCAAGGACGAATCGGCGTTCCCCATCGCGCCGCCCGATGCGGTGGTGTTCCCCGAAACTACTGACGAGTGCGTGCAGATCGTCAAGCTGTGCGCCGCGCATGATGCCAACATCATCCCCTACGGCGTGGGCACGTCGCTCGAAGGCCATGTGCTGGCGGTGCACGGCGGCGTGTGCGTGGACATGAGCCGCATGAATAACATCCTCGCGGTCAATGTCGACGATCTTGATTGCACGGTGCAAGCGGGGGTCACGCGCAAGCAGTTAAATCTGCATCTGCAACACACCGGTTTGTTTTTCCCCATCGACCCCGGCGCGGACGCGACGCTGGCCGGCATGGCCAGCACACGCGCCTCCGGCACCAACGCCGTGCGCTACGGCACCATGCGCGAAAACGTGCTGGGGTTAACTATCGTTCTCGCCGATGGCCGCATCATCAAAACCGGCGGGCGCTCGCGTAAATCGGCGGCAGGTTATGACCTCACGCGGCTCTTTGTCGGCGCCGAAGGCACGCTGGGGTTGATTACCGAAGTGACGCTGCGTTTGTATCCGCAGCCGGAAGCGGCGTCGGCAGCGATCTGCGCCTTCCCGACCATCGATGCGGCGGTGCGCACGGTCATCCAAACCATACAGCTCGGCGTGCCGGTGGCACGCTGCGAGTTACTCGATAGCGTCACCATCAAGGCGGTCAATCTGCACAGCAAACTCGGCCTGCGAGAATCACCGATGCTGTTTTGCGAGTTTCACGGTAGCGTTGCTTCAGTCGAAGAACAAGCGCAAACCGTGCAAGCCATTGCCAAGGAACAAGGCGGCATGGATTTCGAGTGGTCAACCAAACAAGAAGACCGCACGCGCCTATGGCAAGCGCGCCACGACGCCTACCCCGCGTGCCTGCGCTTAAAACCGGGCGGGCGAGCCATGTCCACCGATGTGTGCGTGCCGATTTCCAAGTTGGCCGAGTGCGTGGCGCAAACCAATGCCGATCTTAAAGGCACGACCATACCGATCGCGCTGTTCGGCCACGTCGGCGACGGCAATTTTCATCTCGCCATCGTGGTCGATCCCAACAACCCACACGATCTGGAAGAAGCCGAACGCGTCAACCACAACGTCGTCGCGCGCGCGCTCAGCATGGGCGGCACCTGCACGGGGGAACACGGCATCGGCTACGGCAAACTCGATTTCCTCGACGCCGAACACGGCAACGCGGTGCCGGTGATGCACGCGATCAAACATGCGCTGGATCCGCGCAATTTGTTTAATCGCGGCAAAGTCGTTCGATACGCCGGCTAGATTCGATGGGTGCAGGCCGCAGGCCGCAACCCATCAAAGCGGCTGATGAGTTGCGCGTAGCCTGTCCTGAGCTACGTCGAAGGGCTCCACCCGTCCTACAACCACTCAACTCAAGTCGACGGCCAGATTCCCGGAGCGTTCGACTTTGGCCGACGCCTTCGGCGGCAGAATCAACGTGGTCGAATCTTCTTCCACGATCGCCGGCCCGCGCACGATAGCGCCCACCGCCAAACGATAGCGGTCATACACCGGTAGTTCCTCGAAGCGTTCACGCGCGCCGACCCACGCCTTGCGTTTGCCTTTCAAAGCGCCGGCGTCGCCGCGTTTACCCGCGCTCACCGTGAGTTCGCCCTTGCCCACCGCCGCCGACACCGCCACGCGAATATTGATGATTTCAATGTCGCCCGCCGGCGGCACATGGCCGAAGGTTTTGCGGTACACCGTCATGAACGCGGCGCGCAACGCAGTGCTCGAACGCGCGGTGTATGGGCCGCGCGGCAAGCTCACCACCAGCTCAAAACCTTGCCCGACAAAACGCATATCGGCAGCACGCACAAATGTTGGCTTGTTGCGCTGGCTTAGGGTTTTCGCAATCACCGCGCCGGCTTCGCCCTCCAATTTCACAAAAGCACCTTCAAACTCACGCCAGTTCAATTCGCTCAACCACTTCGCCACCGTGGCGACGCGGTCGATGCGCGCCGGCGCCATCAGCAAACCCAAGGCGGAGGCCACCCCAGCACTCGGCGGACAAATCACGCGCTTGATCCCCAAGCGCCGCGCCACTTCGCAGCCATGCAACGGCCCGCCGCCGCCGGTGGCGAGCAGCGCAAAATCGCCAGCGTGATGCCCGCGTTCGGCGACGTGCACGCGCGCCGCGGCGGCCATGTTTTCATTCACCACCGAGTGGATGCCCCACGCTGTTTGCTCGACGCTCAATTTCGAAGCTTGTGCTAACGGCGCGATCGCCGCGCGCGCGAGCTCGACGTCGATCTTCATGGTGCCGCCGGCGAAATTGCCGGCGTCGAGATACCCCAGCACCAGGTTGGCATCGGTCACCGTCGCCGCGCTGCCGCCACGCTGATAACACGCCGGGCCGGGCGCCGCGCCCGCGCTTTCCGGGCCGACTTTAAGCAAGCCCAGCGCATCGATGGTGGCGATGCTGCCGCCGCCCGCGCCGATTTCGATCAGTTCGATGGTGGAAATGTTGATTGGCAGCCCGCTGCCTTCCATGAAACGCTGCTGGCGCCCCGCTTCGAATTGATACGCGATCAACGGTTCGCCGTTTTCGACAATGGCAAGCTTGGCGGTGGTGCCGCCCATGTCGAACGCCAGCACATCGCGCGCCTTGGAGCGCAGCCCAAACGTGGAGCCCGCGAGCGCACCCGCCGCCGGCCCCGATTCGAGCAACTGAATCGGTACACGCTTGGCCTCATCGATGTGCGTGAGCCCGCCGTTGGATAACATCATAAACAGCGGCGCCTCAATGCCGAGCTTGGCAATCTCGCTACTCATTAAATCGAGGTAACTGTCCGCCAGCGGCTTGATGTAGGCGTTGGCCACCGTGGTCGAAGTGCGCTCATATTCGCGAATTTGCGGCGCGACTTCGGAGGACAGCGACACGAAAAACTCGGGAAATTTTTCGCGGATGGCGGCGCGCGCTTGCTCTTCGTGCGCGGCATTGGCATAGGCGTGCAAAAACGCAATCGCCAGCGAGCTGACGCCCGCGGTTTTTAACTTTTCCACTTGCGTGAGCAGGGTTGCAACATCCAACGCCTGCGCCACCTTGCCATCGGGCCCCATGCGCTCCGGCGCTTCCAGCCGCAGGCTGCGGCGTGTCAACGGCTGCGGCAATTCCATGAACAAGTTGTAGAGCTCATACTTGTGCTCGCGGCGCATTTCCAGCGTGTCGCGAAAGCCCGCGGTGGTGATGAGCCCCGTTGGCGCGCCTTTGCGTTCGATCAATGCGTTGGTGAACAAGGTGGTGGCGTGCACCACACGCGAGACATCTTTGCAGGCGATGCCTCGCGCCTCGAACAGTTTGCGGATGCCGCTGATCACGCCGCGATGCGGTGCGTCGGGCGTGGTGAGTTCTTTGTGCGCGGCGGTTTTACCGCTCGCGGGGTCGTACACCACGATGTCGGTGAAGGTGCCGCCGATGTCCAGGCCTAGGGCGTATTGCGTCATTGCTTGAATTTCTACTTTTGATTTGCGCGGTAAAGCTGATAAACCAACACCGTCATTCCAGCGCAAGCTGGAATCCAGTGCGTACTCATACGGCGCGTAGCGCCGCTAATTTGCGCTTCGCGTTGTTTACAACCTGGATTCTGGCTTTCGCCAGAATGACGGTGGAGGCTATGCCGTTGTGTAGCCATCGACACGATCAGCATCGAGGAGACCCGGGTCTCGCTGCGCGGGCAGACCATACCCACCCCCACCCGGCGTTTTCAACTCCATCACCGCGCCCGCCGGAACTACATGCTGCACTTTGGGATCGACACGCGCGCCATTAACCAACACCTCGCCGGGCGTACCGGGTTCGCCACCCGCGATGCCCGCGGCCGCGGTCTCGGCACGCGTGCGCTCGGCGAGAAACGCCACGGTGATCGGCGTCTCACCGCCATTGACCAACGCGATTTCCTGCCCGGTGCCGCCACGAAATTGCCCGCGCCCTCCCGTACCGACGCGAAAACGCCGATGCTTAACGCGCAGCGGAGACAACTGCTCGATCATTTCCACCGGCGTCGAGGAAATATTACTGGGCCAGCTCAACACGTTCGCGCCATCGCGGTCGTACGCGGCGCCGAAACCACCGTTCATGAAAAAAAGGTTGGTAAAGGTTCTCCCGTCACGTTCAACGCCCGACAAATTGATGCACCAAAGCGGCGAACCCACCGTGGCAATCACCTTGTGCGGCATCGCCTGCGCCAGTGCGGTAATCACCATCATCGGCAAAAAATGTCCCATCAGCGCGCGCGCACCGCCCGCCGCCGGCGGCGTGGAATTGAGTATCGACCCTGCCGGCGCGGTGATGTTGATCGGCCGCAGCACGCCTTCGTTGTTGGGAATGTTGGGCGAGAGCACCGCTTTCACGCCATACGACGTATAAGCTATGGTGTAGGCCAAGCACACGTTGATCGAGCGCGGCACTTGCGCCGCCGAGCCGGCAAAGTCGATGGCGATGGCTTCATCGGAAACCGTCATCGCCATTTTCAGCTCGATCGGCTTTTCAAAGCCGTCGCACACAGCGCTGTGGTGATAAACCCCATTGGGCACCGCGCGGATCGCCGCACGCATCGCTGCTTCGGAACGGCGGTGGATTTCGTCGGCCAAATCGCTCAAGGTGTTGAGCTGGTTTTCCGCGAGCACGGTCAGCACGCGCTGTTCGATTAAATGCAGCGCGGTGAATTGCGCCCACAAATCGCCCATGGTTTGATCGGGCACGCGCACGTTTTTGCGCACAAAACGTTCGAAGGTGGCATCGATTTGTCCGCGACGAATCACCTTCATCACCGGAATCTGCAAACCCTCCTCGAACACTTCGCGCGCATCAGCCGAGCGCATGCGGCCACCGATGTCGGGCGCATGGGCCACCGAGCCGGCGAACCCGACCAACTTCTTTTTCCAGAAAATCGGCTTGGCACAGGTGATGTCGGGCAAATGGCCGGTACCCAGCCAAATATCGTTGGTGATCAGCACATCGCCTGGCTCCAGCGTGTCCACCGGAAACTCCTGCAAAAAATGCTTGATGGTGCGCGGCACGGTGCCGATGAACGAGGGGATGCTGTCGGTTGCCTTCGCGAGCGACCGGCCGCGCGCATCGGTCAACACGCAAGCGAAATCGTTCGATTCGCGCACGATGGTCGAAAACGAGGTGCGCACCAACGCGGCGGCGGCTTCGTCGACGATGGAGATGAGCCGCGTCCATAACATTTCCAGGGTTACGGCGTTGAATCTGGTTTTCACTGCATTAACCCCTTTTCTAGCCACAGCTTTCACGGATTTTCACAGATTAAAATATTAAATTAAGGAAGCGCTGAATAAGTCCCCGATTGCTCTGTAAACGCGAATCCCAGTGGTACGTTCTGATTGGGAGGACGTATTCGCGAGCCACGAGGCAAGACATGAAACAAATGACGCTGGCAGCA
>VGIF01000244.1 GCA_016868015.1 Betaproteobacteria bacterium | reverse complement strand
GCGCCTTCGGCCTGATGAAATCAGCATTCATTTCGCATAATCGGCATCATCGCTTTCCTCGGGCGCACCTTTTACCTACTTGATCAGCGTATCCTTAAGGTTCTGTGGAATGCACAAAAAACGGCAGCCTAAGAGCCGCCGTTTTTTGCTAGAAAAGAAAAATGAAACCTACGCCGCCCGCTTCTCCTGCCGAGCCGCCGCAAACCCCGCCTGAGCCTTAGCAATCAACCCAGTAGCCTCAAGATCCGCCTTCATCGCCTTTTTATCCGCTTCAGTCATTTCCCCACAAGGCGCGCGCACCGGCCCGCCGACCATGCCGACGAGTTCCATCCAGTATTTTTGTTCGGCAATCGCCATGCGGGTGCTGCTGCCGTAGCCGGGGATCCAGCGCGAGATGACGGTGCGCAGCGGTTCGATGCTCTTGCAGATTTCGACGGCTTTGTTGAAGTCGCCTTTTTGCGCGGCGAGGGTGTAGTCGCGCACCGGCAGGTAGCCGGGCACTTGGTAGAGGTGCGGGCAGTAGTTCAAGAGCCAGTGGTCGCCGCAGATAGCGATGTTGTAAAGCCACGGCGCTTCGTCGGCGATGCTGACTTCGATTTGGCTGCCGATCTTGTCGCGCAGCATGGTGGCGCCGGCCATGCCAGCAACACCTTGCTTGTAACCGCAGATGTTGGGGATGGTGGCGAGGCGCTGCGCGAGCTTGGGCGAGAGCGGGTGGCCCTGGTTGGTGTTGAACAAACAAATGCCGATGTCGACACGGTCGGCGACGTATTTGTAGTAGTCGTACACCGCATCGTCGCCGCGCGCGGCCATGTAGGGCGTGAGGATGATGACAAAGTCGATGCCAATATCCTGCGCGTGCTTGGCGAGCTTGGCGGCTTCTGCCGGGTTTTGGTGGTGGCAGCCGGCGATCAGCGGCACGCGGCCTTTGTTGACGTCGACGTTGATTTCGGCGACGCGCATGCGTTCTTCATTGGTCATCGCCCAGAATTCGCCGACGTTGCCGATGCAATAGTGGCCGTCGATTTTTAAGTGCGTGATCGAGTGTTCTAGATTGGAGGCGATGCCTTTTTCGTCGAGCCGCTCGGCGTCGAGAAAGCTGGTGGGCAGCGCGGTCCACACGCCGCGCAGCATTTCCCTGGCGGCTTCTTTGGCTTCGTTGCGTTTGTATTTCATGAGGGGCTCCCGGTGGATTTATTGGGTGTCAAAGTTAGCTTGTGAAGAATAGCAGATCGTAGGGTGCGCATTGCACACGCGTTACGAACGTTGCCGCGTGCGCGGTGCGCACTCTACCCTAAGAATTTTTGTAAGTATCTGATTTAATTGAATATTTTATTCCACGCGAATTTTCGCGCCGCGGATCACTACGCCCCATTTTTGGATTTCGGATTTGATGTAGGCGGCGAACTCCTCCGGCGAAGAAGGCGTGGGCACCGTGCCTTCGTTCAGCATGCGGTCCGACACATCCTTGCTGTTGACCGCGGCGACGATTTCCCTGGACAAGCGTTGCACCAGCTCCGGATTCATTTTCGCCGGCCCCAGCATGCCAGCCCACGCGTACGCTTCGTAGCCCGGCAGGCCCGATTCAGCGACCGTCGGGAACTCCGGCAGTGCGCTCAGCCGTTTGGCGTTGCCCACGCCCAGTGCGCGCAGCCGGCCCGCGCGGATGTGCGGCAGCGCGCTGGGAATGCTGCTATAAGTGAGCTGCGCTTCGCCCGACAGCACCGCAACCACCGCGGGCGCCGTGCCTTTGTAGGGGATGCCGGTGGTTTTGATTTTGCCGACCGCGTCGAACAATTCGCCGGCGATGTGCCCGGTGTTGCCCACGCCCGGATGCGAGTAAGTGATTTCGCCCGGCCGTGCTTTCGCCAGCGCCAGCAGCTCCTTGACGTTTTTCACCGGCAGCGACGGGTGCGCCACCAGCATCAGCGGAAAGTTGATCATGTTGGCGATCGGCGTGAAATCGCGCAGCGTGTCGTACGGCAGCTTGGAATACATATGCGGGTTGCAGGCGAGCGGCCCGGCGGATACCGCGGCGATGGTATAGCCATCGGGTGGCGCCGCCATCAGCGCTTGCAGGCCGACGATGCCGTTGGCGCCGGCGCGGTTGTCCACCGCGAATTGCTGGCCCAGGCGCTCGGTTAATTTTTGGCCGACCACGCGACCGACGAAATCCACGCCGCCGCCGGGCGGGAAGGGCACGATCAGGCGCACCGGCTTGTTGGGGTATTGTTGGGCTTGCGCCGCGGTGGGCGCGAGGGCGGCGAGGGCGAGTGCTATGGTGAGCGCAGTGCTTGAGTGGTGCATTTTTTTCTCCTCCAGAATGTTGTTGAGTTTGCCGCAATCGGGATGGTTGTCAACTTTTCGCTGCTATACTTTGCACGGGTACTCGGAACGTGTCGCAGGTGGCAAACCAACACTGTCGTTCCCGCGAAGGCGGGAACCCATAACGTGGCACTTGAGATACCGTGTGGATTCCCGTCCCCGACTAAAGCATTCGAGGACAGGCTCTGCGCGGGAATGACAGAGAGTCGTTTTCGGTCTTTGTCGAAGTTCTGGGTTTGCATTCGTTTGAAATTGAGGGAGTCTCGGTGCTAAAAATCGGCATCCTATTAGGCGACGACATCGGCCTGGAAGTCGTCCCCGAAGCGGTGAAGGTGATGAAAGCCGCCGCCGCCAAAACCGGCCTGCAAATCCAATGGAGCGAGCACGCCATCGGCAAGCGCGGCCACGAATTACACGGCCACACCTTTCCGCAGCAGACGCAAAAGGAACTGGAAAACGTCGACGGCTGGTTGTGCGGCCCGATCGGCCACAACGCCTACCCGCGCAACGATCCGACGTGGATCATGCCGCCGGTGCGCAAACGCTTTGAGCTTTACGCCAACATCAAGCCGGTGAAGTCGTATGCGAATATTCCCTCGGTGCACAAAAATGTCGATATCGTGTTTTTGCGCGAGGTGACGGAAGGCTTGCAATCGTCGGACACCGTGGTCGCCGGCGCGGGCGAGTTCCGGCCCAATGAAGAAATCGCCATCGGCACGCGCGTGGTCACGCGCAAGGGGGCGAATCGCGTGGCACGCGCGGCGTTCGAGATCGCGCAAACTCGCAAGCGCAAAATTGTCACCGCGCTGCACAAGGAGCCGGTCTATCGCCTGGTGTGCGGCATGTTTGCCGAAGAGTGCCGCAAGGTGGCGCAAGCATTCCCCGACGTGACGTTTAATGAAGTGCTGATCGACGGTTTTATGATGAAAGCGGTGATCAATCCGCACGCGTTCGACGTGGTCGTCACCACCAATCAATTCGGCGACATCGTCACCGATTTGGGCGCCGGGCTGGTGGGTGGGCTGGGCTTGGCGCCGGGCCTGGTGTGCGGCGAACATCAAGCCATGGCGCAGGCGACACACGGCTCCGCGCCCGACATCGCCGGCAAAAACATCGCCAACCCGTATGCGCTGATCATGTCGGGGCAGATGTTGCTGGCGTGGCTGGGCCGCAAGCGCGGCGTAGCCCAAGCGCTAGAGGCCGCGGCGCTCATGGAGCGTGGGATGGAAAAAGTCATCGCCGAGGGCAAGCATTTGACGCCCGATCTTGGCGGCGACGCGAGCACGCAGCGGATGGGCGATGCGGTGGCTGCGGTGATTTAACGTAAGTATCTGATTTTAAACAACTATTTTTTTTGTAACGAATTGCGTTGAGATGCGTTATGGAGAGTGTAGTAAGCCTTTTAACTTAATCTGGGGGAAAGCATGAAGCGTACGATAGCCGTAGCCGTAGCAATGATGTTCGCGGGCGCCGCGTTGGCCTATCAAGTCACCGGCCCGGTGCTGGATGTCACCGACAGCAAAATCGTGGTGGAGAAAAACAAAGAAAAATGGGAAATCGCCCGCGACAAGGATACCAAGGGCGCGAAGGAAATCAAAAAAGGCGACCGTGTCACCATCGAATACCGCATGACCGCGACGGATATCGAAGTAAAGGGTGGCGCAAAGAAGGACGACAAGGCGAAGAAGGACGACAAGGCCAAGAAGGACGACAAGGCCAACGACAAGGCCAACGACAAGGCCAAGAAGGACGACGCCGCCAAGAAGTAAGCTGCTGTCGTAGGCTTGTCATCGCAAAGGGGAAGGCCGCTGGCCTTCCCTTTTTTGTTTGGCGCGATTGAAGATTGGACAACGAGCGCAGCGCTACCTTTACTTAACTTTACGAAAAGTACTCGCCTTAGCGTGATACCATTTTGCCGTCACTGATTTTCGGAAACGCGGTGTCGGGCATCAAGCGCTGGTGGTGGTTGCTGGTGGTGTTGCTAATCGCGACTGCCGCCGTGTTGTGGGTAAATCGGCCTAGGGCTGTCACGGTGGATGTGCTGATTGCCCAGCACGAGGACGTGCAAACCAGCGTGGTGGCGAGCGGGCGCGTGCTGGCGCCCTCGCGCGTGGACATCGGCGCCACCATCACTGCTCGCGTGCAACATGTCGCGGTGCGCGAAGGCGCGCGCGTGGCCGAGGGTGAACTTCTGGTGCGATTGGAGCAGGGCGAACTGGCGGCGGCGCTCGCGCAAGCGCGTGCCGCGCGCGATCGTGCGCGCTCGCGCGTGGACTCGGTGGCCAAGCTCGCACTACCCACCGCGCGCGAAGCGCAAACCCAGGCCGAGTTGAACGCGAACATTGCCGAGCGCGAATACCAGCGCGCGCGGGAGTTGCTGGCGCAGGGTTTTATCAGCCAGTCGCGCGTGGACGAAGCCGAGCGGCAAATGCAAATTGCGCGCAGCCAGTTGGCGAGCGCCAAAACGCAAGTCGCCGCGCAAAGCGCGCCGGGCGCCGAAGCGCAACAGGCGCGCCAGCAACTGGCCGAGGCCGAGGCGGCGGTGCAGGTGGCGCAAGCCAGGCTTGCGCAAAGCGAGATTCGCGCGCCGGCCGCGGGCGTGGTGCTGGAGCGCACCATCGAGCCCGGCGATATCGCGCAACCCGCCAAACGCATGATGACGCTGGCACTCGACGGGCCGACGCGTCTGATCGTGCAGGTGGACGAAAAAAATCTGCCGTTGTTAACTCTTGGGCGCGGCGCGACAGCGGCGGCCGATGCCTTTCCCAACGAACGCTTCGAAGCGCTGATCGCCTACATCTCGCCCGGTGTCGACGCCGCGCGCGGCACGGTGGAGTTACGGCTCGATATTCCCAATCCGCCGGCGTTTCTGAAATCCGACATGACGGTGTCGATCGATGCGCCTGGCCCGGTAATTAAGCAAGCGGTGATCGTGCCGGCGGAGGCGATTCGCCAGTTGCAATCGGAAGCGCCGTTCGTGCTGCTGGCGCGCGTGGGCGTCGCGGCGCGCGTGCCGGTGCGCACCGGCATGCAAACGCAGGGGCGGGTGCATGTGGTGCAGGGCGTGAGCGCGGGGGACGCGGTGATTTTGACGCGCGAGGTGCAGGCTGACGCGCGCGTGAAGACTCGGCGTAAGTGACGCCGTATGCGCGGCTTTGAGTTAACCGTGGCGCTGCGCTTTTTGCGCGAAGGGCGCATGCAAACGGCGCTCATCATCGGTGGTGCGGCGGTGGGCGTGGCGGTGATCTATTTCATCACCGCGGTGTTAACCGGCGTGCAGGCCGATTTGATCAAGCGCGTCACCGGCTCGCAACCGCACGTGGTGCTAAAACCGCCGCAGGAGACCGCCGCACCGTTGATCGCGGGTGACGAGGCGGCGCCGCGTTGGCCTTCGGTGCAGGCCCGGCCGCAGCGCCTGACCACGCTCGACGGCTGGCCGACGCTGATGCGCCAGGCCGAAAGCGCCGCGGGGGTCAGCGCCGCGGCGCCGATCGCCAGCGGCGGCGCGCTGGCGGTGAAGGGTGATGCGTCGCGCTCGGTCGTCATCATTGG
>VGIF01000243.1 GCA_016868015.1 Betaproteobacteria bacterium | reverse complement strand
AGAACGCCAATCGCGCCTTTGCGATGCTGGCGATGGTGAACATTTACAAATGGGATAGGCCGCTCACGGGATAAGTGCGTGCAGCGGAAGCCTAAAACGGCGAAAAACACCGAATTAAACATCGAAAGCGCCTTCGGCCTGATGAAATCAGCATTCATTTCGCATAATCGGCATCATCGCTTTCCTCGGGCGCACCTTTTACCTACTTGATCAGCGTATCCTTAGTGAGTCCGCTCATGTCGCGGGCATTGGTTGACCGCGGGTGTCATTCCCGCGAAGGCGGGAATCCATACGGTGATTGCGAGGCTACGGTGTTATGGGCTCCCGCCTGCGCGGGAACGACGCGTTGGTTTTGAGTTTGTTTTAGTGACCGGGGCTCGATAGGTTTGCTATTGTTGCACCGGAAACGCATCCAACATCGCCTTAGCCGCATCATCCGCGCCTTCCAACACCGCCACCACATCCGCGAGCTGATCCACTTCGGCAGCGCTAGCCCCCAGCCCAAACTCCAAACACCCGCGCACCTTGGCGCGCATTTCAGCGTCGTTCATCGGGTCTTGCGGGCTGCCTTTGATGGTGTCGCGTTTGAGGTCGACGATGTTGCCGTCTTTCAAGGTGAGTTTTACTCGCGCGGGTTCGATGGCGGTGGCGCCGATCGCCGGATCGTCGAATACCTTGGTGATGTTGGAAATGGCCGTGATTCGCGAATCGGTAATCGCCGGCTTTTGATAACTGCGCAAATCCACCTTGCCGTCGGCAAACGCGCGCGCAAAGCTATACGCGGTGTTGAATTGCGCGTGCACGATGTCGTTGCGTGACGGGTCATACGGCGCACCGACGGTCAACCAGTTGACGTTGCCCATGCCGATTTCAATCGCTGCAACGTCCGCTGGCTTAATGCCCTTTTGATGCAGCTCGATGCCGATGCCAATCGGCGTGTGATTGCAGCGGCAGCAGGGGAAGGGTTTGAAACTGTATTCGGCCACGCGCCAATCGCGGCCCAAGCCATCGGTGAGTATCTCCGGCTTCACTTCGTCGCGTTCATACAACGCGAACAAGCCGGCGTTGCCTTCGAGTGTCGCGCGCGTGCTGGTCAAACCGTCGGCTGCGAGAAACGCGCCCATCACCGCGTTGCGCGCGGCAAACCCCGGGCCCAGGCGCTTGGACAACACGCCATCGCGCATGCTCTGCGCCGACCCGCACGCTTGGTGAAACGCCATGCCCAGCGCGTTGGCGATGCCGTTGGCGTCCAACCCTATTATCTTCGCCGCAGCCACCGCGGCCGACACCGTGCCAAAAATCATCGTTGGGTGCCAGCCTTTACCCAAGCTGTTGTAGCACGCAAGCCCCAGCCGCGCGTGAAGTTCGGCGCCGATGGCGTAGGCGAGTATGAAATCTCTACCGCTTACCGGTTTGCCCTCGGCGGCAAGGTCTTCCGCTGCCGCGAGCAGTGTCGGCAACACCACCGCACTGGTGTGCACGCGCGCGGGGTCGTGCTGATCGTCGAAATCGAGCGCGTGCGCCGCCGCGCCGTTGGCCATCGCGGCGGTGGGCGGCGAGTAGCGGCGCTTACCGATCAAGCCCGTGGCGCTGCCGGATTTTTCCCAACGCGACAAACGCGCGTTCAGTTCCGGAATGCCGGGCGTGTTAGCCGCACCGCCGATCACGCCCAGCGTGTCGAGGATCAGCGCCTTGACATTGCGCAGCACCGGCGCAGGCAGCATGTCGTACGTAAATCCGTGAAGTGTGTTGCACAGTGCGCGGCTGTAGCCATCAGGCAGCGGCAAGGTTTTTGCGGCGAAGAGCGCTTTAACATTTGGACTGTTCATGGTGGTGCTCCGGCGAGATGGAAACTTAACGCTATCACAAACTGGGTTGCGTGTTTGTGGGCTTGTGGTGCGTGTTATTCTTTGATCGTAGTTGGCCATAACACCAAGCGACGTCTTCCCGCACCGTCATTCTGGCGAAAGCCAGAATCCAGGATCGTAAACCCGACGTGCAGCGTCTGTATTCAAGGCCGTTCGGGCGATGTTTACGTTACTGGATTCTGGCTTTCGCCAGAATGACGGCTGAGGTGTGGCGAGTGCCGTAGCAAACGCATTTTTCCGCAGAGCAAATCGTGAGCAAGTATTTCGTAGGCATCGATACCGGCGGCACCTTCACCGATTTGGTCGCCGCCGGTCTTAACAACGCGCGTTACTGTTATTACAAGGTACCCACCACCACCGGCGATCCGGCGCGCGGTATTTTGGACGGCATCGCCGAGTTGCTGGATCAAAACAAAATCGCGCGCGAAGACGTGGCGTTTCTGGTGCTCGGCACCACTCTCGCCACCAACGCCGTGCTTGAAGGCAAGTGGGCGCGCACCGGTTTGATTACTACCGCCGGGTTTCGCGATGTGCTGGAGCTTGCGCGCCAGCGCCGCCCGCATTATTTCAATCTCGATATCCCCAAGCCGATGCCGCCGGCGCCGCGCGATTGCCGGCTGGAGGTGAATGAGCGCGTGGCGCATGACGGCTCGGTAGTGACGCCGCTTCTCGACGCCGATGTGCGCCGCGCGGCCGAAATGCTAAAAACCAAAAACGTGGAAGCGGTGGCGATTTGTTTCATGCACGCCTACGCCAACGCGGAACACGAGGAACGCGCGCGCAAGCTGGTGCAAATCTTGTGGCCGGAAATTTACTTGTGCACCTCGAGCGAAGTGCTGGGCGAATTCCGCGAGTTCGAGCGCTTTTCCACCGCAACCGTGAACGCGAGTTTGATGCCGATCATGGATGCCTATATGCAGCGCTTCGAGCAGGGCGTGGCCGAGTTGGGCATCCATAGCGTACCGCGCGTGATGCAATCCAACGGCGGCGCGGTGTCGCCCGGCGCGGTGCGCAAATTGCCGGTGAATACTTTTTTTTCCGGGCCGGCGGGCGGGGTGATCGGCAGCGTCGGCCTGGCACGGCAATTGAAATCGCTCAATCTGATTACGTTCGACATGGGCGGCACCTCCACCGATGTGTGCTTGATCCGCGACGGCGAACCGGCGAAAAAAAGCGAACGCCAGATGGGCGGCTTTCCGGTGCGCACGCGCACGCTGGACATCCACACCATCGGCGCGGGTGGCGGCTCGATCGCGTGGATCGATGCCGGCGGTTTGATGAAAGTCGGCCCGCAAAGCGCGGGCGCTTATCCGGGGCCGGCCGCGTACGGGCGTGGCGGCACTAAGGCGACGGTGACCGATGCGAATGTGGTGCTGGGACGGTTGAGCCCCAAGTCGCTGCTCGGCGGGCGCATGGCGATGCACCCGGACAAAGCGCGCGCGGCTATCGACGCGTTGGCGAAATCACTGAACGTGGATGCGATCAAGGCCGCTGCGGGCGTGATCGAAATCATCAACGTCAACATGATGGGAGCGGTGCGCGTGATTTCGGTGGAGCAGGGCGAAGACCCGCGCGATTTCACGCTGGTGGCCTTCGGTGGCGCCGGGCCGCTGCACGCGGCCGATGTCGCGCGCAACATGGGCATGCGTAAAGTGCTGGTGCCGCCGCGGCCGGGGTTGTTGTCGGCGATCGGTTTGCTGCATGCCGACGTCCGCGGCGATTTTAGTTTGACGCGGCTGCTGCGCGCCGAAGCCGCGAATTTGAAAACCTTCAACGCGGGTTTCGCCGACTTGAAAAAACGCGGCGCCGAGTGGCTGCGCGGCGAAGGCGAGCAGCGCGCGAAGTTCGAGTGGTTTGTGGATTTAAGATACTTCGGCCAAAACTTCGAACTCATCATGCCGCTCGCGCAAGAACGCTTGAGCGCGCAAACGCTCGCGCGTTTGATCGGCGCGTTTCACAAGCGGCACAAAGCGTTTTACGGTTACGACATGCCGAAGCAATCGGTGGAGATTGTGAATTTACGGTTGGTCGTGACCGCTGCACGCAAAGCGCCGCCACTTGCGAAGGCGGTAAAAAATATTAAATTAAATCAATGGCTTACAGAAAAGCGCCAGGTGTGGTTCCCGGAAACGGGTTTTGTGCAAACGCCGGTGTTCGAGCGCGACCGATTGCCCACGAACTGGCGCGCCAAAGGGCCGGCGATTATCGAGCAAATGGATGCGACGACCGTGGTGCCGCCGCAAGCGGCGATACACCATGATGCGTTGGGGTATTTGCATTTGAGTTTGAAATGAACGTCGAAAAACCTTCACCGCAAAGGCGCAAAGACGCAGAGTTGACGCAAAGAAAATCAAAAGCAAGGTTTTCTTCGTGGTTGTTCTTTGCGCCTTCGCGTCTTTGCGGTGAGTTGTTGACTTTGCATCTCGTCATCAAGAGATCGATGGAATGAAACAAAAAATCGACCCCATCAAATCCGAAGTCATCGCGCGCTTCCTGCTCGCCACCGCCGAGGAAATGGGCGCCACGCTGATGCGCACCGCGTTCTCGCCCAATATCAAGGAGCGCGCGGATTGCTCCACCGCGATTTTCGACACCGCGGGCGAGGTGATTGCGCTGGCACAGCGTGTGCCGATACACCTCGGTTCGATGGTCGGCGCGGTCGATGAAATTTTAAAACGCTTCCCAGTCAACACCATCAAACCCGGCGACATGTTCGTCGCCAACGACCCATACAACGGCGGCGGCACGCATTTGCCCGACATCAATGTGATCGCGCCGGTGTTCGCGGGCAAAAAAATCGTCGCGTTTGTCGCCAACATCGCGCATCACGCCGATGTCGGCGGCATGGTGCCGGGCTCGGAAGCGGCGGTGTGTAAATCGATTTATCAGGAAGGCATCCGCATTCCGCCGGTGCGCATTATGAAGAAAGGCGTCGTCAACCGCGATGTCGTCGATGTGATACTGCTCAACTCGCGCACGCCGGATGAGCGCGTGGGCGATCTTAACGCGCAGTTCGCCGCCAACACCGTGGGCGCACGCAGTGTGCTGCAACTTTTTGATCGCTACGGCGTGAAGGAAACGCAGGCGGCGATCGCGGGGTATCTCGATTTCACCGAGCGGCGTTTTCGCGCGGCGATCAACCGCTTGCCGCCGGGGCGTTATGAAGCGCAAGATTTTCTCGACGGCAATGTCGAGGGCGAAACTTGCGCGATCAAGCTCGCGTTGACCATCGCACATGGTAAGAAGGGGCGCATGGATTTCGATTTCACCGGTTCCGGCAAGCAGTTGGAAACCGCGCGCAATATTCCGTATCGCGCGCTGCTGGCGACGGTGTACACGGTGGCGAAAGCCATGCTCGACCCCGAAGTACCGGCCAACGCCGGCTACTACCGCACACTGCACATCCACGCGCCGGCCGGTTGCGTGGTGGGCCCGGTGCCGCCGGCGGCGATCGGCTGCCGCTCGATTTCGGCGAGCGTGCTAGGCGATGTGATCGCCGCCGCGCTGTCGCAAGCGATGCCTGATAAGGCGCTCGCCGGCAGCGGCCCGCATCATTTGTTCGTGTTGTCGGGCACCGATCCGCGCACCGGCGTTTATTTTGTCGATTACGAAACCGTCGCTGGCGGCATGGGCGCGCGCGCCAATCGCGACGGCGTGGATGGCGTGCGCGTGCATGCGTCGGGCTCGTCTAATCTGCCCAGTGAAGCGCTGGAGCACGCGTATCCGTTTAGGGTCGAGCGTTATGCGCTATGGGAGGAATCGTCCGGGCCGGGCCAGTATCGCGGCGGCGCGGGCGTGGTGCGCGATTACCGCGTGTTGGCGGAGGATATCGTGGTGAGTTTGTCGTCCGAGCGGCAGCACGTCGCTGCTAAAGGCATGGCGGGCGGCGGGTCGGGTGCGTGCGGCGCGTTTGTGTTGAACCCCGGCGCATCTGGCGAACGGCAGTTGCCCGCGGCGGCGGCCGATGTGCCGCTGCCGCGCGGCAGTGTGCTGCGCATTTGCACGCCGGGCGGAGCTGGCTA
>VGIF01000242.1 GCA_016868015.1 Betaproteobacteria bacterium | reverse complement strand
TGCTCGCAGGATCGCAAATCGAGAAAACGCTGTTCAAATCGAGACCAGAAAAAATCATCTGTTATTTATTTACAATCAACCAATTAGCACGTTTCGGGCACTCAACGTCCGGACACTACTGATCCCGCATTTGAATTTTTCCGCTGGTTTTCGCGGTTTCCGGTGTTGTATCGGATCGATGGCGTCAATCCGTCGACCTGCGTATGGTTTCAGGATTTGCAATTTTTTACGCCGGGGCGCGGCACCTGGCCGTTTCGCTACGGCCTTTGCCGCGCGGCGCACGGCGCGTGGCGCCCGTACCGGCTCTCGGATGATAATGCTGACGGCAAGTTCCCTGTGTATTGATGCAATGTCACGAAAGCAGGTGGCGTCGCGTCGGGCGCGCGGGCATGCGGCCGGTTTTGTGAGAAACTATTTAACGCGCAACCGCGGCGTGAGCGGTAACCAATGTAATCGTTTTAATTTGGGGGTGATCCATGCGTAGACTGATCGTGGCTTATGTGTTTATGGCGCTGGCGTTGGCCGGTTGCGAAACGGTGCAAACCACCGAAGGTGGCACCGTGGGCGTGCAACGCACGCAACGCATGATGTTTTCCTCGGCGGAGATCAACGCCGCCGCCGAGCAGGCCTATGCGCAAACCATGCAGCAAGCGCGGGCCAAGGGCATACTCAACCGCGACGCCGCGCAGTTAAACCGCGTGCGCACCATTGCCAACCGGTTGCTACCGCATACCGCGGTGTTTCGCAAGGATGCGCCCGGCTGGAAGTGGGAAGTCAACGTGATTACCGCGAACGAAGTGAACGCCTGGTGCATGCCGGGCGGCAAGATGGCGGTGTACACCGGCTTGATTGAAAAACTGAAAGTTACCGACGATGAGCTTGCCGCAGTGATGGGCCACGAAATTGCGCACGCGCTAAGAGAGCATGGCCGAGAAAAAGCCTCGCAGCAACAAGCGCAAGCCGCGGTGGTGAATATCGGCGCGGCGCTGCTGGGGCTGGGCAATGTAGGTACGGGCCTGGCCGGCATTGTCGCCAACGTCACGTGGGGTCTGCCCAGCTCGCGCGAGTTTGAGCACGAAGCCGATAGCCTGGGTGTCGAACTCGCGGCGCGCGCGGGCTACGATCCGCGCGCGGCGATCACGCTGTGGCAAAAGATGGAGCAAGCCGCGGGCGGTGGTGGGCCGAGCTTTTTGTCCACCCACCCGTCCGCGGCGAATCGTATTGGCGAGCTGCAAAAATCGTCCGCCCGCGTGATGCCGTTGTATCAGCAAGCGACCGGGCGAAAATAACGTAAGCATTTGATTTAATTTATTTTTGTATTTCATGTTCGTGCCAAAGGCATTGCGAGATGAGTGAGCGTGATGCGTTAATCGTCGTGCCGGATGATTTCCCGTCGGTGTTCGTGGGCAGCGCCGCGCACGGACGCGCGCAACAGTTGGGCGCGCTCAAGGTGTGCAGCGAACAGGGCGCCGACGATGCCGCGGAACTTGCGCGGCGCATCGGCGGCGCGACGGTTGCGGTGAACATCCGCGCTTATGCGCACTTTACCGATGCGGTGTTCGCGGCGTGCCCCAATCTCAAAATGGTATCGATTTGGGGCGTGGGCACCGACAACGTCGATCTCGGCGCCGCCGCGCGCCGCGGCATCACGGTGTGTAACACGCCGGGCGCGAATGCCATCGCGGTGGCCGAACACGCGATCGCGCTGATGATGGCGGCGGCGCGCAAACTGCCGCAAATCGATCGCGATATGCGCAAAGGTGAATGGCCGCGCGAAATGCTCGGCCAGTTGCACGGCAAAACGCTGGCGGTGCTGGGCACCGGTGCCATCGGCTCGCACGTGATCAAACTTGCGCAGGCGTTCGGCATGACGGTGCTCACGTGGAGCGCGCGGCGTAACACGCTGGCGGAGCGTGATACGTTTTTAAAGCAGGCTGATTTTGTCTCGCTGCATATGCGTTTAACGCCTCAGACGCGTGGTGTCATCGGCGCGCGCGAATTGGCGCTAATGAAGCGCGACGCGATTTTGATCAACACCGGCCGCGGCGCGCTGGTGGATCGTGATGCGTTGTACGAAGCCTTGGCCAATCGACGCATTGCCGGCGCCGGGCTAGACGTGTTTCACGAAGAGCCGTTGAGGGCCGACGACCCAGTGTTGAAACTCTCTAACACAGTGTTGTCACCGCATAACGCGGGGCAAACGCCGGAAGTGCGGCGCGATGGGTTGTTGTTGACCATCGAGAACGTCGAGCGGTTTCTCGCGGGTACGCCGCAAAACACCGTCAGCGCGTAGCGCGTAGGATGGGTGGGGCGTAGCGCAACCCATCACGTCTTTCGGATAAGGATGAAGGCGCAAGGATGAAAACAGACCACACCAGACCAGTGGTCGGGTTGTTTTCATCCTTCACCCTGGCGAAACCCCGATGGGTTACGGCCCGCCGCCTCCACCTATCCACCAATTTAGTTGAATAGGTTCACCACCGCATCCAACCCGCCGAAGTTAATCGCATGCGTGGTTTGTCCGCGCACGATCGGCTTCGCATGATAGGCGATGCTGACGCCGCACTCGGCCATGAATTTCAAATCGTTGGCACCGTCACCCATGCCCATAATGTGTTCGCGTTTGATGCCGAGCAAATCGCGGATGCGCAACAGTTCGTCGCGCTTGCCGTCGGCGTTGACGATGTCGCCGACGATCTCGCCGGTGAGTTTGCCGTTGGCCACCGCGAGCGTGTTCGAATGGGTGTAATCGAGGCCCAGGCGCGGTTTCAACAGGTCGGTGACGTGGGTGAAGCCGCCGGAAACCAGCAGCGTTTTAATGCCGTATTGTTTGCAAGCGGCGAGCAAGATTTCGGCACCGGGGGAAAGCCGCACGCGTTCGTCGTAAACGCGCTGTAACGCCGACTCATCGAGCCCTTTTAACACCGCCACGCGGCGGCGCAGGCTTTCGTTGTATTCGATTTCGCCGCGCATCGCTTGTTCGGTGATGGCCGCGACTTCGCGTTTGAGGCCTACCAGGTCGGCGAGTTCGTCGATGGTTTCGATGGTGATCAGCGTCGAATCCATGTCCATCACCAGCAGTTTGAAATGCGCGAGCTTGCGATGCTCGGGAATCAGCGCGAAGTCGAGCCGTGCGCGTTCGCAAACTGCCGCGATGCCGGGCGAATCACTGGCGTTGCGCAAGCGGAACGCATGTTCGGAAATGCGTTCGATGGCTGATGCAGCGCTCGCCTTGGCGAGTGCTTTCAGATCGCCGGTTTCGATCCCGGAGCCCTGGATGATGAGATGCATGCTGCGGTCAGGGCGTGTTATCGACTTTGAGATCGCGCCGGTACCACTTGGCGCGTTCGGCGTAAGTCTCGGCGGTTTCCTTCAAGAACGCGATTTCGTGAGGCTTTAACTCGCGCACCACCTTGCCGGGCGAGCCCATCACCATCACACCGTCGGGGATCACCTTGCGTTCGGTAATCAGCGAGTTGGCGCCGATCAAACAATTCTTGCCGATCACCGCGCCGTTTAGCACCACGCTGTTGATGCCGATCAGCGTGTTCTCGCCGATGGTGCAGCCGTGGATCGTCGATTTGTGGCCGATGCTGACACCGTTGGCGAGCGTAAGCGGGAAACCGGGGTCGGCGTGCAACACGCAGCCGTCCTGCACCTGCGAGCCGTCGCCGATGGTGATGAGGTCGTTGTCGCCGCGTACCACGGCGTTAAACCAGATATTAACGTCGTGACCGAGGATGACGCTGCCGATGACGTGTGCGCCAGGGGCGATCCAATATTCGCCGCGCGTGATGACTTTTCTGTCGCCGAGGGTGTATTTCATTCGAAGTTCAGGAAGGGGAGGTGCCTGGCGCCGGCATTGGCCGGCCGGAATTTTTGCGTTGGAGCGATCATCAAACCGCATGATCGCGCACGCGGCGCCGCATTATAGCAGCGTGTTCACCAGTATACGGGTTAGTCCGCCGATTGCATGCACTCGCGCAGAAATTCGACCACCAGGCGCGCGGTTTCTTGCGGCTGCTCGGTAAAGGTGATGTGCCCGCAGTTGGGGATGACGCGAAACAGCGCGCCGGCGATGCGCCGCGCCATCGCCTCGGAAAGCGTGGGTGGCGTCATCACGTCTTCAGCGCCGCAGATCACGCGCGTGGGCGAGCTGATTTCATGCAAACGCGCGGTGAGTTTGGGCTGGCCCGCTTGACTGGGCTCGCAGCGCCCGAAGTTGAGCAGCGTCTGGATAAACGCGCGGTAGCGTTCGGGTGTATTTTTGCGCACCGAGGCGAACAGCTTTTCCATTTGTGCGCGCCCGTCGGCGCTGGCGAGAAAGGTGCGGCCGAGCGTCCACATCGACACGTGGCTCGCCATGATATCGCCCAGGCCCACCTCGTCGAGAATTTTAAGGCGCGTGCGAAAGTTCATCTCCAGCAGCGGATCGAGTTCGGAAAAACCCGCCACCAGCGTGAGCGAGGCAACGCGGGCCGGTTGATCGAGCGCCGCTTGCAGGCATACGCAGGCGCCGAGCGAAGAGCCCACCAAATGCGCGCGCTGCGATGAAATGGCTGATGAGTTCCAGCAAGTCCGCGGCCCATTGTTCGACACTGTAGCTTTGCGCGGGCGAGGACTGGCCGAGTCCGCGTGGATCGGGGGTCACCACGCATCCGGCGGCGGCAATCAACGGCAGCGTCGTGGCGAAATAGCCGTGATCGTGGCCCAAGCCCGGCAACAGGACGATCAATTCGCCGCTGCCGCTTTCCTCGTAATACAAATGGCCGTTATTGATGGGGGCGAGCGGCATGGCGGCGGTTCCCGAATTCGTTCAAGCACTGATGATACCGAATGCCTGGTGTGATCAGGCACCCGCAAAAAAAACGGGGACGCTGTCACGTCCCCGTTTAATCGATGCCGGCATGGTTATTTGACGCTGAATTTCCGGGTGCTCACCGATTTACCATCGAGGTAAATCTCAACTTGGTAATCGCCGGGTGGCCAGCCGCTGGGTTTGGCCACTCTGAACGAGGTTACGGCCGGGCCGGCGGGGACGATGTTTTCCTCGGATTCGCTGACATCGGCGGTTTGATCGCCCCGGTGGAAGGTCCACTTGGCTTTGAGTTTGGCGGTGCCGGCGCCGGTGGTTTCCACTGCGGCGTATATGGTGTCGTTCTTGGCGAACGCTTCGGCCGCGGCGGTAACCTTTTTGTCGGCGCCGATGGCGTTGCCCAGCGTCACATTGGCAACTGCAACACCGACGGGTTTGGGCGGTGGCGCTTCGACTTTAGGCGGCGGTGGCGGCGGGGGCGGCGGGGGCGGCGGCGCTTCTTTTTTACAGCCGGCGATGCCGAGTACGAGGGCTGCCATCAGTAAATAGGTCGTGGGTCGTGCCATCTGTGCTCCTTATGCGTTATTGTTGGTGACGAAAGCGGCGCCGATTACTTGGGCGGAATTTTCAGTTTTTGTCCCGGGTGGATCAGGTTGGGGTTTTTGAGGATATCCTTGTTCGCCTCGAAGATGATCATATAGGCGTTGGCATCGCCGTATTCCTGCTTGGCGATTTTGGACAGGGTGTCGCCCGGTTTGACTTCGTAAATTCGCGTTGCGGTGGATTCCGCACCCGATTGCACGTCGGAAAAATCCGGCATTTTTTCTTGTTCAGCCATGTGTGTCTCCTTAGAGCTATGTGTGGTGCTGCGCGATACAGCAGTAACAGCGTATGCCAAGGCCAGTATAGACACAATCTAAATTTGCCGTGATGGGCAAGCGAACTTAAGTAGTTGTTTTTATGAATAAATCAGTAGTGTCCGGACGTTGAGCGCCCGAAACGTGCTAATTGGTTGATTGTAAATAAATAACAGATGATTTTTTCTGGTCTCGATTTGAACAGCGTTTTCTCGATTTGCGATCCT
>VGIF01000241.1 GCA_016868015.1 Betaproteobacteria bacterium | reverse complement strand
GCAGGCGGGAACCCATAACACCGTTGCCCCTGCGACACCCTATGGGTTCCCGCCTGCGCGGGAACGACACGGTGGTTTGTCCGCGGCGTCTTGAAGGTCTAATGATTTTGGAAAACAAATGATTCCGGCAACACACACCAGCACGCTGCTCGACCCCGACGAACCCGACACCATTCGCCTAACGGAAGCCGAAGCCCGCGCCATTGGCGAAACCGCCGTGCAGCGCATCGGCTACACCGCCGAAGACGCGCGCATCGTCGTCGATCAATTGATCGACAACATGCTATGCGGCTACAAATTCGCGGGGCTGCCGCGCATCCTCGCCATGGCGGGCGATGAAAAAATCAACGACGCGCGCACGCCGATCAAAGTGGTGAAGGAAACCACGGTGTCGGCGCTGATGGACGGCGGCAACAATATCGGCTACGTCACCTGTTACCACGCTGCGCAAATGGCCATCGAAAAAGCCCAGGCGCACGGCGTGAGCTGCGTGGGCGTCTACAACACCTATTACAGCGGCCGCAACGCGTATTTTGTCGAGCACATCGTCAACGCGGGTTTGGTGTGCATGCACAGCGGCGCTAACAAACCGCGCGTGGTGCCGCCGGGCGCCGCGCGGCCGGCGCTGGGCACCAACCCGATCAGCTTTGGTTTCCCCTCCGAGGAGGGCGCGGTGATCGTCGACATGGGCACCGCTGCGCTGATGTGGGGCGACGTGCTACTGCACGCGCACTTGGGCGAGCCGCTGCCCGAAGGCGTAGGCGTCGATCAACACGGCAACCCCACGCGCGACGCGGCCGCGGCGGTAAAAGGCGGCGTCGCGCCGTTTGGCGGTAAGGATTACGTCTACAAAGGTTATGGGCTGAGTTTTGCCATGCAAGCGCTGGGCCTGCTCGCCGGCTCGGCGATCGTGCGCGACACGCCGATGGATTACGGTTTTTTGTTCTGGGCAGTGAACCCGGAAATCATGCTGCCGGGCAACGACTTCAAACAACGCATGTCGCAATTCGTGCGCGACATGAAAGCGCTGCCGAAGCGGCCGGGCGTGAACGAAATTCGTATTCCGTCGGAGCGTGCCAATCGCGAACGCGAACGGCGGCGCGTGGAGGGCATTGTGGTCAAGCGCAAGGTGATCGAGTCGTTGCGGGCGCTTTAACGTCAAAAACGTTTTTTGACGCAGATGAACGCAGATTTTCGCAGATTGTATTCTGGGTTTATCTGCGTTCATCTGTGTAAATCTGCGTCTAAAGATTTGAGGTTCTAAGTTTTATGACCGAAGAACAACCCGAAATCTACGTCAGCGTCGACGTTGAGGTCGACGGCCCGATACCCGGCCCGCATTCGATGTTGTCGGTGGGCTGTGCGGCGTACCAGCTCGATAAAACGCTGCTCGGTACGTTCAGTGTGAACCTCGAAACGCTGCCGGGCGCAGCCGGCCATCCGACCACCATGGCGTGGTGGGCGACGCAGCAAGATGCGTGGGTGGCGCATCGCCAGAATACCGTGCCGCCGGAAAAAGGCATGGCGGAAATGCTCAAGTGGCTGCGCGCGTTGCCGGGGCTGCCGGTGTTCGTGGGCTTTCCGGTGACCTTTGATTTTCAGTTTGTGAATTGGTATTTGTTCAAATTCACCGGCGCTTTCCCGTTTCGGCATTCGGGCATCGATATACGCACGCTCGGCATGGTGCTCACCAACTCCAACTGGCAGCGCACCACCAAGGAGCATTTGCCGCGGCGCTTTTGGGATCCGCTGCCGCACACCCATGTGGCGCTCGACGATGCGCTGGAGCAGGGCGCGATTTTTTGCAATATGATGGCCGAGATGCGCGAACGATTTTACGGCGGTGGCAAGTGAGGCGCCATGATGTGCGAGTCGTTGTCGTTGACCCATGCGGCGTCGAATAAGCGGAAGGCATCTTGCCCAATCCGCCCGCGGCACGCTCGCAAAACCAAACGCTCAAGGCGATCGCGCTGATGATCGCCGGCGCGGCGCTGTTGTCGGCCAACGACGCGGCGTCGAAGTACCTGACGCAATCCTATCCCATCGGCCAGGTGATTTGCCTGCGCCACGCCGCGACGTTGCTGGTGATCGTGCCGTATATCGCATGGGTGAGCGGTTGGCGCGCGGCGCGCGTGGTGCAATGGCCGGGGCAGGTGTTTCGCGGCCTGCTGTTTCTCGGCAGCGCAGTGTTCATGGTGGCGAGCTTGAGCGTGTTGCCGCTTTCCACCGTGGTGGCGATTGTGTTTGCCAGCCCGATTTTCGTGGCGTTGTTGTCGCTGCCGCTGCTTAACGAGCGCGTGAGTGCGAAGCGCTGGCTGGCGGTTCTGATTGGTTTTGCGGGCGTGCTGGTGATCGTGCGCCCCGGCTCGGCGGGGTTTGCGTGGGTGCTGTTGTTGCCGGTGGTGTGCGCGTTCGTCAACGGGTTGCGCGACGTGGTGACGCGGCGTTTGTCGCGCAGTGAAACCACGATATCGATTTTGTTGTGCTCCACCGTGATCGTGATGCTGGGCGGGCTCGCCAGCGCGCCGTTCGGCTGGATCGCGGTCGACGCCAACAGCGCGCTGTGGTTCGTGGTCGCCGGCGTGTGCAATGCCGGCGCCCATTTTTTGCTGATCGAAGCGTTGCGCCTGGGTGAAGCGGCGGCGGTGGCGCCGTTTCGCTACACCACGCTGCTGTGGGCGACGTTGTTTGGGTTTATGCTGTGGCATGAGGTGCCGAGCGCGTGGGTGGCGATCGGCGGGCTGTTGATCGTGGTGGGCGGCTGGTATAGCGTGATAAGCGAGTCAAGACGTAGCTGTGGCAAGTAACGGAGAGCTGATGAAAATTCTGGTGATGGGGGCGGGCGGTGTGGGCGGTTTGTATGGCGGGCGGCTGGCACACGCGGGGCACGATTTAACCTTTGTCGCGCGCGGCGCGCATCTGGCGGCGATGCGCGAGCACGGGTTGCTGATCGAAAGCGAAGTGCACGGCAACGTGTTGGTGAAGCCGGTGAAAGTCACCGATGATCCGCTGACGGCGGGCACGCCCGACGTGATCTTGTTCGCGGTCAAGCTGTGGGACACCGAAGCGGTTGCAAAACAACTCAAGCCGATTGTCGGGCCGAATACCGCCGTGCTGTCGCTGCAAAACGGCGTGGTGAAAGACGACATCCTGCGCGGCGTATTCGGCGAGCAAGCGCTGATGGGCGGCGTGGCCTACGTCGGCACGCACATCGCGTGCCCCGGGGTGATTCATCAAGTCGGCACGATGCAGCGGCTGGTGTTCGGCGAATATGACGGCCAGCGCTCGGCGCGCGCCGAGGCGTTGTTGGCGGCGTTGCTAAAAGCGGGCATTCAAGCCGAACTCTCCGGCGATATCCGCCGCACACTGTGGGAGAAATATACGTTTCTCGTCGGCTTATCCGGCACCACCGCGGCGATGCGTACCACCTTGGGGCCGGTGCGCGAGAACCCGCAAACGCGCGCGTTCTTGTTCGATCTGATGAAAGAAACCGTTGCGGTCGGGCGTGCGCTGGGCGTGAACTTGCCGGTGGACTACGCCGAAGATCGCATGAAATTCGCCGACGGCTTGCCCGCCACCATGGATTCATCGCTGCACCACGATCTTAAACACGGCAATAAGCTCGAAGTGCAATGGCTCGCCGGCGGCGTGGTGCAACTGGGCAAAAAAGCCGGCGTGGCCACGCCGTGTAATCGCGCGGTGTGGGATATTTTGGCGCTGCAGGCACAAGGGCGTACGCTGCAACCCTGATTCCGTTGGCGGCTTTTGCTTTGCCGCCGCGCCCAGAGACGGCCAACGGAACTTCCCGGGCTGGTGTGGTCTCACTTTAGTAAACAATCCACGGGCATGTGTGAACTTGCGTAAGTCATTGTGCGTGGTTGTTTGGCGGCGTCGCGATGATTCCAACATGCGTAGGGGGGGGTGATGACATTTCCATTTCTGCCGCAGTGGCCGCTGCTGGCGGATCCGCTGCTGTGGTTCGGGCTGCTGCTGCTCGCCGGTGCTGTCGGCGGCGAGTTTGTGCGGCGCGTCTTCAACTTGCCGAGCATTACCGGTTATGTGCTGGTGGGGCTTTTGTTGGGGGCCAGCGGTCTGCAACTGGTCAATGAGGCGGTGCTCACGCAGGCGGCGCTGTTTGTCGACATTGCCATCGGACTGGTGTTGTTTGAGTTGGGGCGCCGCTTGACGCTGGTGTGGTTGCGGCGCGACCCGTGGCTTGCCGCCACCGGTGTTGCGGAAAGCGCTTTGTCCTTTGCCTGCGTGTGCGCGGCGCTGGTGTGGTTCGAGGTGCCGTTATTGTATGCGGCGGTGGCGGCGGCGATCGCGGTCGCCACCTCGCCCGCGGTGATGCTGCTGGTGGTGCAGGAAAGCCGCGCCGAAGGGCAGGTGACCGAGCGCGCGCTGCATCTGACCGCCACCAATAACGTGCTCGCGTTTACCCTGCTCGCCATGCTGCTGGCCGCGGTCCACCGCGAGTACGATGCGGGCTGGGGTATCTCCGCATTGCATCCGCTCTATCTTCTTGCCGGTTCGCTGTTGCTGGGTTATGCCGCGAGCGTGGCCACGCTCGCGCTGGCGCGTTATCTGGGCCGGCAGGGGGATCGTGCCTATGTGTTGCTGCTCGGCATGGTGGTGGCGGCGGTGGGAGCGGCGCGCATGCTCGAGTTGTCGGTGCTGTTGGCGTTGCTCACCTTCGGGGTGTTGGTGCGCCACCTCGACCGGCGTCACGATCTCGAAGCGGTGGCGTTTGGCCGGGTGGGACAGCTTTTTTTCGTGGTGTTGTTCGTGGTGAGCGGCGCGGCGGTGACGCGGCCGGAACTGATGGCTGGCGCCGGGCTCGCGCTGGTGTTCGTGGCCGCGCGCTTCGTGGGCAAGGCGGCGGGGGTGATGAGCTTCACTTATTTTTCCAACGCCCGCGTGGGCGCGGGTGGGCTGGTCACTCTGGCGTTGCTGCTGATGTCGGGCGTGCCGCTGGCGATGGTGCATGGTACCAGCCATTTGTATCCGGAGTTCGGCGCCAAATTGGCGGCCATCGTGGTGGCCGCGGTATTGATGCTTGAACTGATCGGCCCGATTGCGCTGCAGTTTGCGCTGCGCCGCGCGGGGGAAACAGGAGATAGACATGAGCAACCCGGCGGATGACCTTTTGGCGTTCAAGCCCTCGCCCGCGCTCAGCATGGGCGTGGAGCTCGAGCTGCAGATTCTCAACGCGCGCGATTTCAACTTGGCGCGCGACGCGGCCGATCTGATTGAAACCGCCGTCAGGCAAGGTTGCCCCGGCGAGGTCAAGCCCGAGATCACCGAGAGCATGGTGGAAATCAATTCCTCGGTGCACCTTGCGCATGAGCCGCTGTTGCGCGAATTGTGCGCGGTGCGCGATGGGCTGGCGCTTGCCGCCGACAAACTCAATTTGCGGGTGGCGGGCGGCGGCTCACACCCGTTTCACGAGTGGAGCGAGCGGCGCATTTACCCCACCGAGCGCTTCAAGCACCTATTGGCGACGTACGGTTATCTTGCCAAACAGTTCACTATTTTCGGCCAGCACGTGCACGTGGGCTGCCCGGACGGCGACGCGGCGGTCTACCTCGCCCATGCGTTTGCGCGCTACGTGCCGCAGTTCATCGCGCTGTCGGCGTCTTCGCCGTTTCAGCAGGGCGTGGATACCGCCTACCACTCCTCGCGGCTCAACACCGTGAGCGCGTTTCCGCTCTCTGGCAACATGCCTTTCGTCGATACCTGGGAGGCGTTTTGCGAGTACTTCAACAAAATGCGCGGCTACGGCATCGTTCAAAGCATGAAGGACTTTTACTGGGACATACGCCCCAAGCCCGAATACGGCACCGTGGAAATCCGCGTTTTCGACACGCCGCTCACGGTGCAGCGCGCCGCGCTGATCGCCGCATACGTGCAATCGCTCGCGCATTATCTGCTGAGCGAGCGCCCGCATGCGCTGTCACGCGAGGTGTACGCGCTTTACAACCACAATCGCTTCCAGGCCTGCCGCCACGGGCTGGCCGGCACATGTGTCGATGCCGATTCCGGGCAGCACGTCGAAATTGGCGCGGCCATTCTCGACAGCTTGCGCCGCATCGCCGCGCATGGCGAGGCGCTTGGCAACGGTGCGGCGCTCGAGACGCTGGCCTTTGATGTGCGCGCCGGTACGAGCGA
>VGIF01000240.1 GCA_016868015.1 Betaproteobacteria bacterium | reverse complement strand
GCGCCCAGGGCACAAGAGTCGGCGGCAGCCGCCAGCCCTGCGCCCGTGGAAGGCGACCTCGCCGCTTATGTCGAAGCGCGCCGCCGCGCGCGCGGCGACATCCCCGCGGCCACCGATGAACGCAGCGGCATCGCTGCGGCGCAAAGCAGCGGGATTACGCCCTTCGCGGCGCCCGCGCCGCGCGCGCAACAACGGCAAAACGGCTACGGCACTTTTGAAATTCGCCGCAGAAGTTTCGACTATGCCGAGTACGTCTTTAGAGGCTGGAACGAAAATTTCCGCCGCGATGGATTGGAGCTCATCGAAGTGCGCAAGGGCGATCATGCGAACATCGACATCGCGGTGATCCGCAGCATCATCCAAGTAATCCGCCGCACCGAAAACGCCGAGTTCTGGTGGACCTCGCACCGCTTGGGACGCAGTTTGATATTGTCCGCGCACGCGCGCGATACCGCCAGCCTCGAAGCATTCCTGCTAAAAGAGTTTGCGGAAGACCTGCTACGCCCGCGTTAGCAGGGCGCGCGCACTTTCGACGCGCAAACGCGCGACACCGGATAACGAAGAAGGCCAGGATGACGAAGACGCCCTTACTCATGCGCCGGCGCAAACTCCCGCGCAAGCGGCAGGATAGGCACAAGGCGAACAAATGAAAGCCGCCGTATTGTCGTTTGCAGTGTACTTGATTCCGGTTTTCGGGCCCCACGCGGTGTTCGTCGTCGGCGGGCTGCCGATCATCCATGCGAGAACCTCCCCGCTATGGGCCGCGAGCGAAATCGCGTCGCTGCTGGTGCTGCAGGCCGCGCTCTACGTTGCGCTGCGCACACGGCTCTGGCTCGGCTTGGTGGCTGCGCCCCTCGCCGTGGCAGGCGCGAATCTCTGGTTTGGCGCGCTGTTGCCGGCGTGGTTTTTAATCGAGCGCGAGCACAAACCGATCATCGGCAAACAATCACCTGCCTGCCTCGCACCAAACTACCGCATCGAGCCGGTACGTGCCGGCGCGAGCCTCGAGCTTGAACGCGCGGGTGTTGCCTGGGTTGCTCGTGAAGGCACGCCGCGTTACGGCCTGCTCGACGCCCAATGTGCGATCAAACCGATCGACGGACCCAACAATTTCCCGCAGGAAATCATCGAGGCGATACGCCCCGACGGCGCGGTGATTACGCGTTCCGCGAACTCGGCTCAACCCCACGGCCTGCTGGTGGAAGACGGCACGATCCGACTGGCGCAAACGATCGCACAGGTGGGCGCGCGGACGGTCAAGCTCGATTTGCCGATGCCATCGAGTTGGACGTTGCTGTCGTACGTGGATGGGGAATTTCTACTCGCGCGCAATGAACGCGAGGTGTGGACGGCGCGCGAAGGTACGGCGGCACAGCGTTTCGCCATGCTGGGCTTTGGCCTGGCATCGACGAGCTTTCGCCGGTTGCACGAGGGCTACGTGGTGTGGGAAGGTTATACGGAAGACCCGCGGGCGAAACTTCAATGGGAGCTCGCCGGCGGCAAGGGCAAGCTCGAGATTGCGCGCGGACGCGGCATCGACAGCGTGTCGGTGAATCGCGACGGCACCTTGATCGCCGTCAGCGTTTCCAACAAGCTCAGTGTCAGCGCAAGACTCGACGCGGTGTTCGTGATCAACACCGCAACCGGCCGCGAGGTTTGGCGCAAAGCCGATGGCCTCTGGCGCGCCGAAATCGCTTTTGTCGGCAGCCACCGGCTCGCGGTGACGGTGACGGACGGCATCGCGGTGTACGATTTGCTCCCATAGCACGGAACATGGCGCGGACAAGCGCGTACGTGTGCGTGTAAAAGTAAACTGCCGGCATGGTGAGTCCAACTATTGGCCAAACAAGGGCTCTGCGGCATCACCTTGTTTGAAATTCCGGCCCGCAATGCGGTAAATTTCGGTATTCGCCCGTATGTCCCGGTAACTCTCCGCTTAGCACCAAGGAACTTCGCATGTCCACCCGTATGTCCACCTCTAACACCGCGCCGGCCGCCGAGCGCGTAGCACTCGCTGGCGTCGAGCTTGAAGTGTTGCGCAGCGGTGCCGGCAACCCCCTGTTGCTGCTGCATGGTTTTCAGCATCTTGATCCGGCTTCGCCGCTTGTTGAGCTGCTCGCGCGCGAGGCGAGCTTGATCGCGCCTTCCCACCCGGGTTTTGGCAAATCCTCGCGGCCGGACGATTTTCGCAGCGTCTACGATTTGGTAAATCTGTATCTTGGGTTTCTCGATACCCTGCCGCAGGGTCCGGTCACGCTGATGGGCCTGTCCTTCGGCGGCTGGCTGGCAGCGGAAATCGCGGTCAAAGCCGGCAAGCGCATCGGCAAATTGATCCTCGTCGACGCACTCGGCATCAGGATCAGCGAGCCCACCACGCCGGACATCCTCGATATCTTCAACGCCCATCCGCGCGAGGTCACCAGCAAATCCTGGCACGACGCGGAGAAATTCGCGCCGCGCTATGACGACATGGAAGACGAGGACATCATCCAACGCTCGCAGAACTGGGAGACGCTGTGCCGTTACGGGCATCACCCATACATGCATCAGCCGCAACTCAAACGTTGGCTGCCAAGCATCAAGGCCAGCACGCTGGTGCTGTGGGGTGCATCCGACGGCATCGTCAAGCCAAGTTACGGCCAAGCGTATGCCAAGTTGATTCCGGGCGCGCGCTTCGAGACCATCCCCAACGCCGGGCATCACCCGGAAATCGAACAACCCGAGGCGCTGGCCGCGGCCGTGCGCGCGTTTTTGAAATCGTAGTCAGGGCAAGAGAGAACACCATGGAAGCCTGGTATCAGTGCGAAATCCCCTATCCCTATGTCGATCAAAAGGTGCTCGACGCCGCGCCTTCGGTGCGCGCGAGCCTGCCCAACCGCTACTGCGATCCGAAAATCGCTGCGGATCTGTTCGAGGAATGCATCGACGAGTTCTTGCTGTGTGACGATCTGGGCATCAATGTGATCGGCATCGAGCATCACGGCGGCATCAACTCGATGCTCGCGTCCAATCCCATGCTGATGTCGATCCTCGCGCGGCAAACGAAAAAAGTACGCATTTTGAGCCTCGGCACGTTGATCACCCTGCGCCCTGACCCGGTGCGCGTCGCCGAGGAATACGCCACTGCCGACATCATCAGCCGCGGGCGCTTGGAAATCGGCTTTGTGAAATCCGGCGGCAGCGAAATCGCCTCAAGCAACGTGAGCGCTATTGACAACGGCGAACGGTATTGGGAAGCGATCGATCTCATCACCAAGGCACTCACCTCGCACGACGGCCCGTTCAGTTGGGAAGGCCGCCACTTCACGCACCGGCACGTCAACATTTGGCCGCGGCCGTATCAGCAATTACCGCGCATGTGGTCGGCCACCGGGGATGCCTCCACCTCGCGCGACGTGGGCCGCCGCGGTATGGTGCACACACTGGTGCTGCGCGGGCCCGAAGGCACCAAGGCCGCCTACGCCGCCAACATCAAGGCACGCGCCGAGGCCGGCCTGCCGCCTTCGACCACCGATCTGTTTAGCTACGCGGCGCTGGTGGGCGTGGGCGAGACCGAAGAAGAAGGCATGCGCATCGGCGAAAAACTGCTGTGGTTTCTGAACACCAGCCTTAAATCCGCGCCGCAGTTCGGCAAGTTCCTGCCCGGCGGGCCGCCGCCGTGGGCCGCGCCCAGCATCTACCGCACCAAGCCGCGCGCGCCCAAGAACGCGGAAGAGGCCGCCAAGATGGCGGCGTTAAAGCCCTCGGTCGCCACCCAGGGCGGCATGATGGGCACAACACCGGAAATGGCCAAGCAGCAAGGCATATTGTTCGCGGGCACGCCCGATTCGGTCTACAAGCAAATCAAGGATTTCCACGACTACGTCGGCGGCTTCGGCCACCTGATGATGATTGGGCGCTCCGGCCCGATGACGCATGCGGAAACGGAAAAAAGCGTCAACTTGTTTGCGCGCGAAGTGTTGCCGCGGTTAAAGGAAATCAAAACAGTGCAGGCGGGGTTTAATCAATAGCGCGGCCGCGCATGGGTAGGCGCAGTTTTGCTTGTCCGTTCGCCCTAAACCCTAAGCCCTAAGGCCCAAACCCTAAACCCGCCGCCGGGTGAACGGCATTTTCAGGAGCCGTCAGATGAACCTGGACCCCGGTCTCGCCGCGCAAGCCGAACACCTCAAAGCACTCGGCCTGCGCGCGTTAAACCCATCGACGTCGCCGCTCGCCGAATGCCGCGCCATGCAAGCGCGCATCGCCGCGGTGTTGAACGAAAAGTCCGTGCCGCTCGCGCGCGAACGCGATCTCGCCATCGCGTGGCCGGGCGGTTCGATCCCCTGCCGCTTGTATTGCCCCGATGGCGCCACCAAGCCACCGCTCATCGTCTACGCCCATGGCGGCAGCTTTGCGCTGGGCACGCTTAACGCGTGGGACGGCATGCTGCGCGAACTGGCGCGCGCGAGCGGCGTGGCGGTGTTGTCGGTGGACTATCGCCTGGCGCCCGAACATCGTTTCCCCGCCGGCTTTGACGACCTGCTGGCGGTGGTGCGCCACGCCGCGCGCGAGGGCGCTGCGCTGGGCATTGACGCAAGCAGGCTGGCGGTAGGCGGCGACTCGGCGGGCGCGAATCTTGCGTTGGCCACCGCGTTGACCTTGCGCGATGCAGGGGCCGCGCCGCTCAAATTCATGTTGCTGATCTACGGCGTTTATTCGACCGACAACACCACGCCGGCGTGGTCGGCGTTGGGCAACGGCAGCCTGACCGCCGCGCAAATGGATTGGATCTGGGCCAACTACCTCAACACCCCCGCCGAAAAAACCGATACGCGTGTGGCGCCGCTCAGCGCCGCGATGACGGGCTTGCCACCGGCGCACCTCATCGTCGGTGCGCTCGATCCATTGCAGGACGATAGCCGCGCGCTGGCGCAACACTTCGCCCAGGCCAATGTGCCGCACACCTTGAACGTTTACCAAGGGCTGCCGCACGGTTTTATCCGATCGGGCCCGTTTTCGGCCGCGGTGCGGCGCGCGTTAAGCGAAAGCGCGGCCGCGTTGGCACGCGCCCTTTGGGCGGGCTAAATCACTCGCGCGGCGCGCAGCCGTGCCAGCGCATCGCCCGATAACCCCAAGCAAGCGCGGTAAACCTCGTCATTGTGTTCGCCCAGGCGCGGCGCGGCACGCGTGTTCTGCATCAAATTCTCGCCGTCGAAAAAGAAACCGGGGCCGGGGTATTTGAGCGTGCCGGTTTCGGCGTGATCAAGTTCGACAAAGTAACCGCGTTCCTTCAAATGCGGGGACTCGACCACCTGCTGCGGGCTTTGCACCAGCCCGATCACCAAGCCCCTGGCCATGGTCTCGCGCATAAGATCGAGGTTGGTCCATTGCTTAAGCTTGGGCGCGACCAGATCGCGCAGTTCTTCCCAGTTTTCGTTGCGCGAAACCCGCGTGGCAAATTTCGGATCGAGTAGCCGCGGCTCACCGAGGAATTCCGCCCACACTTGCATCGGCCGCCCGCCGGTACCGGCGGTGGTCAGCGTCACTTCGCCGTCGCGCGTGGGCAAGTGCATGCCGTCCATCACGAATTTGTCGCCGCTGCCGCGCCGTATGTTGCGCCCGGTGTAGCTGTAGGGATGGATCAGCCCCGAGGGCGTGGCAATCGCCGCTTCCATCACCGAAACGTCGATGTGGGTGCCCGTGCCTGCCTGCTCACGCTGCAACAGCGCGGCCATGATCGCGATCACACCATTGCGCCCGGCGGTAAGTTCCATTTGCTGCAAGGCGCTGCCCATCGGCGGCTTGTCGGCGGAGCCGGTCACGCCAAAAAGATAACCGCCCATCGCTGAGGCGATGAGCTCGTCGCCCTTGTAATGGGCGTAAGGGCCGTGCTGACCGAAATAGGTGATGGAACAGACGATCGCATTGGGATTCGCCGTGCGCAGCGCGTCGTAGCCCACCCCTAGCTTGCCGAGGTGCCCCGGTTCGAAACTCTCGATGATGACGTCGGCGTTGGCCGCGAGCTTTAGCAACAGCGCACGGCCCTCGGCTTGCCGCGGATCCAGGGTGACGCCGCGTTTGTTGGAGTTTAACGCCAGAAACGTCGTGCTCTTGTCGGGATGCGCCTCGCCGCCGATAAATGGCGGCTCATGGCGCGTGGCATCGCCCGCGCCCGGCGGTTCGATTTTGATGGTGTCGGCGC
>VGIF01000239.1 GCA_016868015.1 Betaproteobacteria bacterium | reverse complement strand
GTTCGAGGCGCTGCGGCGTTTCAATGTACTCACCGCCGCGCAGCAGCGGCAGTACGGCAGGCCGTTGGCGGACAGCGTTGCCCACTTCAGCCTGTATTGCCGGCTCGCCGCGCGCCTGATGGAGCAGGGCCGCAAAATCACACGCTGCGCAACACGGCGCTAAAACGCATCGAGGCGCTGCTTTTGCCGCTGCCCGATCTGCGCAACTTCCCCGCCGCGCAGCAGCAAACCGTCAGCGAGCCGTTTGTCGAGGCGGTCGATATCATGCTGCGCAACATCGATAGCCAGCTTGATGCCGCGCAACGCTTTGCTGCGCTCATCGCGGTTTATGAATCCGTGGTGCGGCAATGCCGCGACCCGCACGTGCCCTTGCTGGCGGCATTGGCAACACTCTGGCAAACGGCGGATAGCCGCTATTCGCCAGTAACGGCCTATTGCGCGGCGTGCTGGCGAATGCGCCATGCCGCGCGCAGCGCGGATGTCGACGCGGTGGAAACGGCGTTGCAGGCGCTGCAGGCCCGTGCGGCCCCAGCGCAGTTGACCGAGCAACAGGCCACGCTGATCCGTCTGTGGGGGCACAACGCGCTGACGTTGGCCTACGCCCTTAACGCCGATCGGCGCATGCAAACGGAAGATGCCGCCAAGGCGGTGGACGCCATCGCCGCGCCCTTTGCCGGGCAGGCGCCGTTCGAGCGGGAACGTGCTGAAGCGTGGCGCAATGTAGCCTATGCGCGCAGTCAACTCGCCGAGCAACGCGCGCAAACCGAGCAGGCCGCCGAGGTGGTGGACACCATCGCCGCGCCCTTTGCCGGGCAGGCGCCGTTCGAGCGGGAGCGTGCTGACGCTCGGCTCTACGTGGCTTATGCCGAGCGTGGTTTAGGTCGTTCCGACGCAGCCGTGCGGCAGCTCAAGCATAGCCTTACCATTGCCGCGCGCTTTAACAACAGTGAACAAGCAGCAGAGTTTGCCGAGGTTGTGCACTCGCGCACGAGACGTTGCGCCAGTTGGGCATCGACCTGGATCGCCTTTAAAGCGCCGCGGCGCGGGTTAAATGCTATAGGCTGCCCGAGGCGCCGCGTTCGTCGGTCGCCCCCACGCGCGACGCCTGTGCGATCGTGGGCCGCGTCAATGTCGGTGCCAACGACTTAATGTATTGCGGGGTGCGCAGGGGTTATCCGAGCGGACGCATACGCCAAATACGCGCCAAATATGCACCAAGGCGGTATCTTTTACGATTGTGGTTCCAGCGGCTGTATTCTGAAATTTGCGCGGGCTTGAAGGCAGGCCTCGCGCCTTGAAGCTCGCGCTTCGTGCCCCGCGCCTGGCTGCACAGCGAAGCGCGGCGGCGGCTTGGGCTTTAGCCGCAACCGCATGAATCCGCCCGCTTATTCCTCGTTTCCCTGTTTCTCATCGCCCGGCGGCGGCATGGCGAGAAAGGCCATAGCCGTGAACGGGACGGCGTCGCCCCAGTCGTCCAGTTCACCAAACTCGGGCCGCACCGTCACAGGCGGGCCTTTCACCGCGCGCATGTCGCGTTCCAGCTCCCACGCCATGCAGTCGGGGGCGTAGTGCGGGCGTTTGTCTCGGCTGCTCTTGGTATTTCTCCAATGACGTTGCAATGATGACATAAGAACTTCAAGCCTTCCTGCGGGTGCCGCCTCAATTCGGGGAAGGCAGCATGGACGCTATCGCGCAGGCGCGAGGCCTGCTGAAAAACGAGTTCGTTCCGATTGCGCTGGCGGCGGCAGTCGTGCTGTTGTTAGGGAAACGCTGAACAAGTCCTTCGACGAGCCCAGGACGAACGCTAAGTTGTTGATTCCGTTCGTGGTGAGCCTGTCGACCCATGAATGGAATCAACTTATTCAGTGTTTCCCTAAATACTATAAGCCGCTTGCTCCCCCGTTGCCCCCACGCGCAGCGCCTGCGCAATCGTAGCCCGCGTCAACGTCGGTGCAAATAATTCAATAAAATCATATACATACGAACGTAGCTCGACGCCGCGCCGGATTGCGAGGCGGGTCACGTTGCTGGCGAACAAATGCGCGGCGTCGAGCGCCACCAAATCGGCATCGCTGCGCGCATCAAACGCCATCGCCGCGATGATGCCGATACCCAGCCCTTCGCGCACATAGGTTTTAATCACGTCGGAATCGAGCGCGGTCAACACGATGTCCGGTTCGATGGCCGCGCGCGCGAAGGCTTCGTCGATGTGCGGGCGGCCGGTGAAGATGATTTCGTAGGTGACGATCGGATATAACGCCACGTCCGCCAGCGTCGGCCGCGCGGCGCGAGCGAGCGGGTGATCCTTGGGCACCACCACCACGTGATTCCACGTGTAACACGGAAAACTCAGCAAATCGGTGGCGCGCGCCAGCGATTCGGTGGCGATGCCGATATCCGCCTCGCCACTACGCACCGCGTCGACGATGCGTTGCGGCTCGGCTTGATGAAACGCGAGTTTTACCTGCGGGAATTTTTTGCGGAACTGCGCCACCACGCGCGGCAGCGCGTAGCGCGCTTGGGTGTGGGTGGTGGCGACCACTAGCTCTCCCTGATCGCGGCTTTTGAAATCCGCCGCGGCGGTGCGCAGGTTGGCTTGCTCTTGCAGCAGGCGCTCGACGATGGGCAGGGTTGCCGCGCCGGCCGCGGTGTGGCCGGTCAGGCGCTTGCCGCGGCGGGTAAAAAGCTCCACGCCCAGCTCTTGCTCGAGCTCGCGGATTTGCCGGCTGATCGCGGGCTGCGTGGTGTGCAGCGCCTCGGCCACCAGCGTCAGGTTGAAGTTTTGATGCGAGGTCTCGCGCACCGCGCGCAACTGCTGCAAATTCATATATACGAAAAACTTATATACGAAAAACACATAAATAAGTTCATAAATATTTGTTTACAGCATATAAGAGTTTTGTGATCATCGCAACCCGCTCTTGAACCGCCTCCCCGTGTCATAGTTACTGCAATGCTCGTATTTAAGTTATTAAATTAAATCAAATACTTATGTATAGATACGACGAAATCGACCAACGTATCGTAGCCGAACGCGTCGAGCAGTTCCGCGATCAGACGCAGCGCTTTCTGGCTGGCACGCTGGGCGAGGATGATTTCAAGCCGCTACGGCTGCAGAACGGTTTGTATATCCAAAAGCATGCGCCGATGCTGCGCGTGGCGGTGCCGTATGGGCTGCTCTCGTCCGCGCAGGTGCGCATGTTCGGCCACATCGCGCGCAAGTACGACCGCGGCTACGGCCACTTCAGCACGCGCCAGAACATTCAATTCAACTGGCCCAAGCTCGCGCAAGTGCCCGACATTTTGGCCGACCTCGCCACGGTGGAAATGCACGCGGTGCAAACCAGCGGCAACTGCATACGCAATATCACCGCCGATCATCTCGCCGGCATTTCGCCCGATGAGTTGGTGAACCCGCTGGTGTGGTGCGAAGTGCTGCGGCAATGGTCGACGTTTCACCCCGAGTTCGCGTTTTTGCCGCGCAAGTTCAAGATCGCGGTGTCGGGCTCCGAGGCCGACCGCGCGGCGATCCAAGTGCATGACATCGGCTTGCAAGCCACGCGCAACACGCAGGGCGAAGTCGGTTTCAAGGTTTATGTCGGCGGCGGTTTGGGCCGCACGCCGATTGTCGGGCAAGTGATCCGCGAATTTTTGCCGTGGCAGCATTTGATTACTTATCTCGAAGCGGTGATTCGCGTCTACAACCGCTACGGCCGGCGCGACAACCTCTACAAAGCGCGCATCAAAATTCTGGTGAAAGAGCGCGGCCTTGCGGCGTATCGCGAGGAAGTCGAGGCCGAGTGGGCGCAGTTGGTCGATGGCGCGGGCACGTTGACCAAAGACATTGTTGACGACATCGCCTCGCGTTTCACCCAGCCGGCGTATCGCCGTTTGCCCAAGGAAGATTCCGAACTCAAGACGTTTCTCAGTGCCGAGCGCGCCTTCGCGCGCTGGCACGGCCGCAACGTGCACGCGCACAAAGTGCCGGGTTACGCGGCGGTGACGTTGTCGCTTAAGCGCCCTGGCGTGCCGCCGGGTGATGTCACCGCCGATCAACTCGACGCCATCGCAGCACTTGCCGATAAATACAGCTTCGGCGAGCTGCGCGTGACGCACGAGCAAAACCTGGTGCTGCCCGATGTCGAGCAGCGGCAGTTGTTAGCACTCTGGCGCGAAGCCAAGGCGCTGGGCTTGGCCACACCCAACCTCGGCTTGCTCACCAACATCATCGCCTGCCCCGGCGGCGATTTTTGTTCGCTGGCCAATGCGGTGTCGATCCCGGTGGCGCTGGCAATAAGCGAGCGTTTTGAAAATCTCGATTACGTGCACGACATCGGCGAGCTGGATTTGAATATCTCCGGCTGCATGAACTCCTGCGGCCATCATCATGTCGGCCACATCGGCATTTTGGGTGTCGATAAAAACGGCGAGGAGTGGTACCAAATCTCCATCGGCGGCCAGCAGGGCAACCATGCGTCGATCGGCAAAGTGATCGGCCCCTCGTTTGCACGCGCCGAAGTGCCCGACGTGATCGAGAAATTGATTGAATATTATTTGGAACACCGCGATTCCGCCGAAGAGCGCTTTATCGACGTGGCGGAGCGTCTCGGCATCGAACCTTTCAAGAAGCATGTTTATGGCGACACTCATCAAAAACAAGCGCATCGCGCCCGACAGTTGGCAACTGCTTAGTCCTGCGGTGGATGGCGGCCTGTCTGAGTTGCCGCAAAGCGGTGACTGGATCGTCCCGCTCACGCTGTGGCAAGCAAAGCGCGCGGCCCACGGCGGCCGTATTGGCGTGCTGCTGGAAAACACCGACGATCCACGCGTGCTGGCGGAAGACTTCGACAAGCTCGCGCTGATCGCCGTGCGCTTCCCCAAATTCACCGATGGCCGCGGTTATTCGATTGCGCGCCTGCTGCGGCGCATGGGTTGGCAGGGCGAGCTGCGCGCTGTCGGCGATGTGCTGCGCGATCAATTGTTTTACATGACGCGCTGCGGCTTTGATGCGTTTGCGCTGCGCGACGATCAAGATCCGCAAGTCGCGTTGAGCGCGTTTGGCGATTTCACCGCGCCGTACCAAGCGGCGGTGGATGATGGCGCGCGGCTGGGCAGCGCGCGTGCGCCGAGTAAGCCGGCGGCGAGCGCGCTCAGCCCGTGGTAATTCACGAGTAACGACATGAGTGGCGCGGTGTATCTGGTGGGCGCCGGCCCCGGCGCCCCTGACTTGCTCACCTTGCGCGCAGCGAACGTACTTGCGCGGGCCGACATCGTGTTTCACGACGCGCTGGTGCATCCGGACACTTTGGCGCTCGCCGAACGCGCAATCAAAGTCGCGGTGGGCAAACGCAGCGGCAAACATTCCACCGCGCAGCGTTTTATCAACAAACAACTGATCGATGCCGCGCACAAGTACACGACTGTGGTGCGCTTGAAAGGCGGCGACCCGATGCTGTTCGGGCGCGCGCAGGAAGAAATCGATGCGCTCACCGCCGCGGGCATCACACTCGAAATCGTGCCGGGTGTTTCGGCGGCGTTCGCGGCCAGCGCCGATTTGCAAGTGTCGCTGACACGCCGTGCGCTCGCGCGCAGTGTGGTGTTCGCCACGCCGCGCGAAGCCGCGGGCAGCCGCGAAAATACTTGGGCGAAAGCGGCGGCCGCGGCGGACACCGCCGTGCTTTATATGGCCGCCGGTGAAGCGCAAGCCGTGCGCACGGCATTGATCGCTAAAGGGGTACCGTCATCGCGTCCCGCCGTGATTGTTGAAAACGCATCGAGCGCAACGCCCAGCGTTTTTGCCACCACTGTCGGTGAATTGCCCGCCGCCGCGCAACGCGTCGGCGCCGGCCCCGCGCTGGTGATGGTGGGAGAAATCTATGCGCAACACCATGCGCAGCCGAATACACGCGAATTGCAAGCACTGGCGGCGCTTGCTGCCGTGTCTGCGGCTACATCGTAAGTTATTGATTTAATTTATATTTTTGTTTTTGGCTTAGACCAGGCCAAAGCGTGCTTGCGGCTGCGCGCGTTACAATCCCAAGCCGTAAAACACGCGTTGTCAAAGTTCCAAGCTCTAGCAGCCTGTCGGGCTTAACCCTGCCGGCTGCAAAATGAGCGGATGCGGTCCATATTTCCCCGGTTTCCTGCGCGAATAGTACGAACTATTCGCTTGAAAACCGTGAAAATCTGTCCTCGCAC
>VGIF01000238.1 GCA_016868015.1 Betaproteobacteria bacterium | reverse complement strand
GTGCTGGTAAAACGTAAGTATATGATTTTATTGAATATTTTTCAAGAATAACAACAAGGGGCTTTTGATGCAAACGCTGCTTTATGCCGGCGCGTTTATCGCGGTGATGTGGGCGCTGGCGTATTTTCGCGCGGTGGCAATGGTGTGGACGGTGTTGGGCGCGGCGGCGCTGATCGCCATCGGCTACGTGAGCGCGACGTCGATCGTGGTGTTGACGCTGGCAGTCATTATTTTTTTGATCGTGGCGCTGCTGTTAAACCCCGGCCCGATACGCCGCGCGGTGCTGGGCGGGCCGCTGCTGGATGTTTTCCGCAAGGTGTTACCGGAAATGTCCAACACCGAAAAAGAAGCGATCGAAGCCGGCACTGTGTGGTGGGACGGTGAGTTATTCAGCGGCAAACCCAACTGGAAAAAACTCCTTGCGTATCCCAAGCCGCGCCTGAGCGCGGAGGAACAGGCATTTCTTGACGGTCCGGTCGAGCAATTGTGCGCGATGGTCGACGAATGGGAAATCACCCACGAGTTGCATGATCTGCCGCGTGAGGCTTGGCAGTTCATCAAGGACCAGGGTTTTCTGGGCATGATCATTCCCAAGGAATACGGCGGCAAGGGGTTTTCGGCGCTGGCGCACTCGGCGGTGATTGTGAAGTTGACCAGCCGCAGCGGCACCGCCGCGGTGTCGGTGATGGTGCCCAACTCGCTGGGGCCGGCAGAGTTGCTGTTGCATTACGGCACGGCGGCACAAAAAGATCACTACTTGCCGCGGCTCGCCAAAGGTTTGGAAATGCCGTGCTTTGCGTTGACCAGCCCAGAGGCTGGGTCGGATGCCGGCGGCATACCCGATTTCGGCGTGGTGTGCCGCGGCCAGTGGCAGGGCGAGCCCAACGTGCTGGGCATACGGCTCACCTGGGAGAAGCGCTACATCACGCTGGGGCCGGTGGCCACGTTGTTGGGGCTGGCGTTTCGGTTGTATGACCCCGATCACATACTCGGCAGCAACGAAGACCTGGGCATCACACTGGGGTTGATCCCGACCGACACGCCGGGCGTGAACATCGGCCGGCGGCATTTTCCGCTGAACGGCGCGTTCATGAACGGCCCCAACTGGGGCAAGGATGTGTTCGTGCCGATGGATTATGTGATCGGCGGCGTCGAATACGCGGGCCAAGGGTGGAAGATGTTGATGAATTGCTTGGCGGCGGGGCGTTCGATTTCGCTGCCCGGCAGTTCGGTGGGTATGAGTAAACTCGCGGCGCGCACCACCGGCGGTTACGGGCGCGTGCGCACGCAGTTCAAAACCTCGATCGGCCGCTTCGAGGGCGTGGAAGAAGCGATGGCGCGCATCGCCGGCAATGTGTATTTGATGGACGCGGCGCGGGTGATGACCGCGGGCGCGGTCGATCTGGGCGAAAAGCCCTCGGTGATTTCGGCGATTGTGAAATATCACATCACCGAGCGCGGCCGCCAGGTGATCAACGACGCGATGGACGTGCACGGCGGCAAGGGCATTTGCATGGGGCCCAACAACTACTTGGGCCGCGCCTATCAGCAAATTCCCGTGGCGATCACGGTGGAGGGCGCGAACATCTTGACGCGCTCGATGATCATTTTCGGCCAGGGCGCGATCCGCGGCCACCCATACGTGTTAAAGGAAATGCAATCGGTGCACGACCCGGATGAAGCGCGCGCGCTGCGTGAGTTCGACAAGGCGTTTTTCGGCCACATCGCGTTCGCGGTGTCCAACAAGGCGCGCGCCTCCTGGATGGGTTTCACCGGCGGGCGTTTGGTGTTGGCGCCGGGTGATCGCCACACGCGGCGCTATTACCGGCAGCTTACGCGCCTGTCCGCCGCGTTTGCGTGGGTAGCCGACGTGTCAATGTTCGTGGTGGGCGGTGCGTTAAAGCGCCGCGAGCGGCTCTCGGCGCGGCTGGGGGATATTTTGAGCCAGTTGTATCTGGCTTCGTGCGTGTTAAAGCGCTACGAAGATGACGGCCGCCCGCAAGAAGATTTGCCTTTGGTGCACTGGTCGCTGCAGGATGCACTTTACCGCGCGCAAGAAGCGTTTTACGGCTTGTTCGAGAATCTGCCCGGCCGGCTGGTGGGCAAGGCACTGCGCTTGACGGTGTTTCCGTATGGCCGCGTGTTCGATGAGCCGCGCGACCGGTTGGGCAGCGAAGTGGTCGGCTTGTTGATGACGCCGGGGCCGTCGCGCGAGCGGTTGACCGCCGGCATGTGCATCCCGCAGGATGAAAACGATCCGGTGACGGTGATCGATTTGGCGCTGCAAGCGGTGATCGCCGCCGAACCGGTGGAAGCGAAAATGCGCGCCGCCGCGCGCGAGGGCGCCATCAGCGGTGAATTCGCCGATCTGCTGGCGGCCGACGCGCTGGCCAAGGGTGTGATCACGCGTGAAGAGGCCGATACACTGGCGCGCGCCAAGGCGTTGCGGCGCAAGGCCGTTATGGTGGATGATTTTCCCAAGGATTTTGGCCGCAGCGAAATTGTGCAAAGCACGCAAGCGGTGAGTTTCGAGGCGTTGGCGCGGCCATGAGTGACAGCAAAAAACCATTTGCCACAGAGGACACCGGGGGTTTTCTCTGTGACCTTTGTGTGCTCTGTGGCTAAAGGGTTTTACCCAAGATGAGCGAGAACATTCTATACAACGTGGCCGCTGGCATTGGCATCATCACCTTCAATCGTCCTCAGGTGATGAATGCGCTCGACCTCGCTACCATTATCGAGTTTAGCCAAATGTGCGAGCGCGCGCAGCAGGACGCCGCCGCGCGCGTGGTGGTGCTGCGCGGCGCCGGGCGTGCGTTTCTCGCCGGCGGCGATGTGGCGGCGTTTCAAGCGCATCTGGCGGATTTTCCGCTGAAGGTGCTGGAGCTCGCAGGCGAATTACATCACGGCATTCTTGCGCTGCGGCGCGCGCCCAAGCCCGTGATCGCCAGTGTGCACGGCGCGGTGGCGGGCGCGGGCATGAGCGTGATGATGGCTTGCGATTTGATTGTTGCCGCCGAAGGCACGCAGTTCACCTTGGCGTACAGCAAAATTGGCACCAGCCCCGACGGCGGCGCAACGTGGTTTTTACCGCGGCTGGTCGGTCATCACAAAGCGATGGAACTGTTGTTGCTGGCCGATGTGGTCGACACGAACACGTTGCAAGCGCTGGGCGTGTTGAATCAAGTGGTGCCCGTGGCAGAGTTGGAAAGCGCCACGCGAACACTCGCGCAACGCTTGGCGGCGGGCCCTGCGAGCGCTTACGCGGAAACCAAGGCTCTGGTAAATAGTGAATTAAATCAAGAACTTGAAAGGCATCTTGAGGCCGAGGCGCAAGCGTTTTCGCGCTGTGCGGCGCATCCCGATTTCGCGGAAGGTGTGAATGCGTTTGTAGCCAAGCGACAAGCGCGGTTTGGATGAACCGTTGCGCATTGGACGTTGAGCAAACTGTTCTGACAGGCGACACACACACTTCTGGCGCGAGCAGCGGCGGGCCGCAACCCGCGAAATTGAGGCTGGCGCAGCTGTTGCCGAACGTTGCCCGCTGGCAGTGACGGCAGGTGCGAAGTTGTACACTGAATTTGGTTCGAAGTAAAAACGTAATCTGCGCCATAAACGAGGAGAAGGCAAAAATGGCAAGCGCAATGGATCACGTGATTTCGGTCGAGGCCGCGGGCACGCTGGACGGGTTGTTCCGCGAGCGCGTCAAGCGTACCCCCACGCATGTCGCTTATCGCGACTATAATCATCAGCAGTCAAACTGGCGCGATTACACTTGGGAGCAGATGTATCGTGAGATCGCGCGCTGGCAGGCGGCGCTGGCTGCCGACGGCTTGCAAGCGGGTGATCGCGTGGGGGTGATGCTGCGTAATTCGCCCGAGTGGGTGTTGTTCGATCAAGCGGCGATGGGTTTGGGGCTGGTGGTGGTGCCTCTCTATACGCAGGATCGGCCCGACAATGTCGCCTACATCCTCAACGATTCCAATTGCAAGGTGCTGCTGTTTGGCACCAACGAGCAGTGGGCGATGTTCAAGGACGTGCGCGATCAGCTCGGTGGTCTGCTGCGCATTTTGATCGTCGAAGCGTTGGATGGCGCGGTCGACGACGCGCGTGTGAAGTCGGTCGAGCAATGGTTGCCAGCGCAGGCCGGCGACGTCAAACACGTGGCGCGCAACGGCAACGATCTTGCGACCATCGTTTATACCTCGGGCACCACCGGCCGGCCCAAGGGCGTGATGCTGTCGCACAACAACATTCTCACCAATTCGTTTGCGGCGCTGCAGGTGTTGACGGTGACGCCGGAGGATTCGTTTTTGTCGTTTTTGCCGCTGTCGCACACCTTCGAGCGCACCTGCGGTTACTACTTGACCATCATGTGCGACGCGACGGTGGCGTACTCGCGTGGCATTCCGCAGTTGGCGGAGGATTTGCAAAGCATACGCCCGACCATGCTGATTTCGGTGCCGCGCATATACGAGCGTATCTGGGGCGCGATTCGCGCCAAGCTCGACGAAGGCCCGCCACTGCGCAAAAAACTTTTTCTTGCCGCGGTCGACGTGGGCTTCGCGCGCTTTGAGCACGCGCAAGGGCGCGGGCCGTGGAAGCTGTCGTTCTTGTTTTGGCCGATTTTGAACAAGCTGGTGGCGAGCAAGGTACTCGAACGCTTGGGTGGGCGCATGAAAGCGGCGATGTCGGGCGGCGCGGCGCTGCCGGCGGATATTTCGCGCGTGTTTATCGGCTTGGGTTTACGCGTGCTGCAAGGTTATGGCTTGACCGAAACCAGCCCGATCGCGTGTGCCAACAGCCCTGAAGACAACCTGCCGGCGAGCGTCGGCAAGCCGGTGCCTGGCGTGCAAGTGAAGTTGGGCGAGAACAATGCGCTACTGATCAAGGGCCCCAACATCATGATGGGCTACTGGAACAACGAAGTCGCGACCAAGGCAATGATCCAGTCCGATGGCTGGTTGAATTCCGGCGACACCGCACGTATCGACGAAAAAGGGCACGTGTTCATCACCGGACGCATCAAGGAAATCATCGTGCTCTCCAACGGCGAAAAAATGCCGCCGGTGGATATGGAAAACGCGATTTTGCAAGATCCCTTGTTCGAGCAAGTTATGCTGCTGGGCGAGGCCAAGCCGTATTTGAGTTTGATCGCCGTGCTAAACGGCGATCAGTGGAATAAGCTCGCCGGAGAAAAAGGCTGGAAGGCCGAGGACGCCGCGACGCTGCGCGACAATGGCGTCAAGGAACTCATCACCCAGCGCGTGGGCGCGCAATTAAAGGCCTTCCCCGGTTATGCGCAGGTGCGGCAAGTGACGCTGACACTGGAGCCGTGGAGCGTCGAGAACGGCATGTTGACACCGACGCTTAAGTTGAAGCGGCCGAAGGTGATGGAAAAATTCAACGCGGAAATCGACGGGATGTATGCGGGCCATTGAGCATGGCTGAGCACAACGAAACCGTTTCGCTGCCCAAGGATAAAGAGCCGGCGCTGCGCGTCATGCCCATGCCGGCCGATGCCAACCACACCGGCGATATTTTCGGCGGTTGGATCATGTCGCAAGTGGACTTGGCGGGCAGCATAGCCGCCGCGCGCATGGCGCAGGGGCGGGTGGCGACGGTGGCGGTGAATTCGTTTGTGTTCAGGCAACCGGTGTTCGTTGGCGACGTCGTCAGTTTTTACGCTGAAGTGGTGAAGGTGGGGCGCACTTCAATCACGGTGGACGTCGAGGTCTATGCGCAGCGCCGGCCGGAAAAAGAGCAGTGCGTGAAGGTCACCGAAGCGACACTTACTTACGTAGCGGTCGACAGTAATCGCCAGCCGCGTGTGGTAAGCCCGCCACGGACGTAAGATGTAGCGGGCTTAACGATCCGTCAAAAGTATAAGAAACCAGGCGCCTTGGGCTAGACTACTAAGGAAGCGCTGAATAAGTCCCCGATTGCTCTGTAAACGCGAATTCCAGTGGTACGTTCTGATTGGGAGGACGTATTCGCGAGCCACGAGGCAAGACATGAAACAAATGACGCTGGCAGCAGTGAGCGGATTTGAAAAGCACAGCCGCGCCACGCGCAAGGCGTCGTTCCTGGCACGCATGGAAACGCTGGTGCCGTGGAGCGAGTTCTGCGCGTTGATCGAACCGCATTACCCGAAGACAGGCGCGGGCCGCCCGCCGATCGGCATCGAACGCATGCTGCGCATGTATCT
>VGIF01000237.1 GCA_016868015.1 Betaproteobacteria bacterium | reverse complement strand
CCTGAATTTCGGCGTCGGCGCGCGCTTGCGCGGCGTCGGCCGCCTCGCGTTCGTGGCGTGCGCGCTCACTGGCAATGCGCTCGGCATCTTGTTCGGCGGCGAGTTTGGCTTGCGCGTGCGCGGCCGCTTGTTGCTCGGCCTGCGCGCGTTGCGCGGCGAGGTCGGTTGCTTCACGCGCGCTCTGCAGCCGCGCTTGCGCTTGAGCCATTGCGTGCTGGGCAGCCTCGGCGTTGGCGATGGCGCGCTGCGCGGCCATGCGTTCGGCGTTTAGGCGCTCGCTCGCGTGCGCTTGGACGCGGCGCTCGGCCTCAAGGCGCAACGCGGCCAATTGATCGGCGTCGCGCTCGTCATCCAATCGCGCCCGTGCAATGGCGCTCGCCACGCGCACCGCTTCGGCGTGGGCGATGGCGTGTTGAGCGGCCTCGCGTTCGGCGCTGAGACGCAAGCGCGCCTGCTCGCCGGCTTCGCGCTCGGCGTGCGCGCGCTGCGCGGCAAGCCGCGTGGCTTCGGCTTCGGCGGCGATGCGTGTCTTGATCTGCGTGGTGGCTTCGCCATCGGTTTGAGCCTGTTGTAACGCTTGCTCCCGCGCCGCTTGTTCCGCGGCTATGCGCTCGGCGTTGGCGCGCTCGGCGGCAAGCTCGGCCGCGGCGCGGGTTTGCGTCTGTTCGCGCGCGGCGCTTTCGGCCTCGGCGCGTTGCGTTGCGGCGCGCGCCGCTTCTTGTTCGGCGGCGCCGCGCGCTTGCGCTTGTGCGGTGGCGGCGCGTTCGGTTTCGACGCGCTGGGTGGCCGCGCGCGCGGTTTCGCGTTCGGCGGCAGTACGCGCTTGCGCTTGTTCGGTGGCCTCGCGCTCGGCTGCAAGGCGCGCTTGAGCTTGCGCGTCTAGGGCTTCTTCGGCGGCTACACGGCGGCGCGCGGCATCCGCATGCGCGCGTTCGGCGGCGGCTTGGCGCTGCGCGGCTTGCGTGGCCTCGGCTTCGGATTTAATTTTTTGCTGCGCGAGCTGCCGCGCTTCTTGCTCTTGCGCGGCGACCGAGCGGGTGTCCTCGAACGCGCGCAGGCTGGTTTGCGTGCGCAGGTTGGCTTGTTCGACCTGGTGCAGCAGATGGGCCGCCACCGCTTCGGCTTTATTGCGCGCAGCGATGTTTTGCTTGAGTTGCGCTTCGGCCATTTGCCGCTCGCCGGCGAGGCGCGCGGCCTCGAGCTCGGCCTCGGCGCGGGCTTCGGCGGCTTGCTTGGCGGCGGCTTCGGCTTCGCCGCGGGCGCGGGTTTGTTCCAATGCGCAGCGTTCAACTTGCGCGCGCTGCTGCGCGAGCCGCGCGGCTTCCAGCTCGGCGGCTTTGCGCGCTTCGGCGGTGCGTTTGAAGGCTTCCTCGGCGAGCTGTTTTTCACTCGCGGCGCGTATCGCGTTCACTTCCGCCTGGTTGCGCTGGCGTGCGAGTCGTAGCGCGAGCTCCTCGTCCGCCAGCGCTTTTTTCATGCGCGCGGTGTCTTGCATTTCGCGATTGTTGGCATTTTTCGCCGCTTGCACGCGGATACTTTGCGTCATTGAGGCGAAATCGAGATCGACCAGATCGCCCAATTGATCGGCATAGGTTTCGCGTACCGCGCGCAGTTCCGGCAGCGCCTGCTTGAAGGCCTGCACCAGCTTGGGATCGAACTGCGTGCCGGCGGCGCGCTCGATGATGGTGGCCGCGCCGTCCACCGGCAGCGGCTCTTGATGAAAGCGCGTGACCGTCAACGCTTCGAAGGTATCGACCAGCGCCATCACGCGGCCCGGCCACGGGATCGCTTCGCCTTTTAAGCCTTGAGGGTAACCGTTGCCGTCCCAGCGTTCGTGGTGGGTGAGCGCAAGCGTGCGCGCGAGCGCGAGCATCGGATCGTCGTGCTCGCCGATGATTTCAGCGCCGATCTCGGCGTGTTTTTTTATCTGCTCCCACTCCGGCGCGGTGAGACCGCCGTTTTTGTGCAGCACTTCGACCGGCACGCCCAGTTTGCCGATATCGTGCAGCGGCGCGGCCTTCATCATCAAGTCGGCAAGTTCCAGTTTGGCGCCGGCCACTTGCGCGATGAGTTGCGCGTAGTGCCCCAGGCGCACCACGCGGTTACCGACTTTGGTGTTTTCGTGGTACTCCATGGTGCGCGCAAGGCGCCGCACCAGTTGCACGCGCGTGGTTTCGAGCTCGATGGTTTTTTCTTGCAGCAGCGAGTCTTGTTCGCGCCGGTGAAACGCCAGTTCGAGGTGGCTGCGCACGCGCGCGCGCAGCACTTCGAGGTTGATCGGTTTGGTGATGTAGTCGACCGCGCCCAATTGAAAACCCTTGACGATATCCGCGGGTTCACTCTTGGCGGTGAGGAAAATTATCGGCGCCTCCGCGCTGGCCGGGGTGACGCGCAAGGCGCGGCTGACGTCATGGCCGCTCGCGCCGGGCATATCGATGTCGAGCAGCACCAGGTCGGGTGCGGGCTTTTCCAGCGCGCGCCGCAACGCGCTGCGCCCGTCCGCCGCGGCGCGCACGCTGTAAGTGTCCTGCAGCACCGTGGTGACGAGATCGCGAATGTCCTCGCTATCATCGACGATCAGGATGGTGGCTCTGGCGGCGCTGGCTTGCCCCATGGCGGCGAATTGCTGCTGTGTTGATCGGAGCCTTGAATTACGACATGCCGCGGCGCTTCAGGCAAGCAAATTTGCGGCGCCCAGCGGCAATTTTTCTCGGATCCGAGTGGTTAACAGCGCTGGCGGCGGCTCAATAATCGTTCAAGTCTACATGATCGCAATTCAGGCGCCGCCGCGGCTTGCCAAGCAATGACGTAGTATTATGCGCCGGGTGCGAGATATTCCAGGCTAAACAGCGATGCTTAAGTTTACATTGGCGGTTTTGAGTTTGCTGCCGGTGTTACCGGCGTTTGGCGCGGCGCAAGACAGCGCAGCGATGCAAGCGTTACGCGCGCGCCCCGTGCGCATTATCGTCGCCACCGCGCCGGGCGGCGGGGTCGATATCACCGCGCGTCATCTGGCCAAAACCATGGGTGAGCTTGCGCGTATTGCGTTGGTGGTGCAAAACCGTCCCGGCGCAGGCTCGATCACCGGTACCGAATATGCGGCGCGCGCCACGCCCGACGGCCACACGCTGCTGGTGAGCAGCAGCAGTTCGATGGTGATGAATGGGCTGCTGCATCAGCAATTGCCCTATGACGCGCTGCGCGATTTCGTGGCGGTGGGGTTCGTCGTGGCGTATCCGTTTGTGCTGATTGCGCGCAATGATTTACCCGTCACCAATCTCGCCGAGCTTGCGCAATACGCGAAAGATCGCCGCGGCAAGCTCACCTACGGCTCCGCCGGCGTGGGCTCGCTGCAACACGTGTGGGGCACTTTGTTGTTCAGGAGCATGGGTCTTGATCTGCTGCACGTGCCGTACAAGGGCGCGGCGATGGCGGTGCAGGAAATGATCGGCGGGCGCATCGACTTGATGTTCGACAACCTGTCGGCCGCGCGCGCCCAGGTGCAAGCAGGGCGGGTGAAGGCGTTGGTGGTGTCGCCCGCGCGGCGCGCGCCGCAGATGCCCGCGGTGCCCACCGTCAACGAAAGCGGCGTCACCCAATTCGAAGGGGAAAGTTGGATGGGCGTGTTCGTGCCCTCGGCAACACCGCGCGGGACGGTGCAAGCGCTTCGCGGCGTGGTCGAAAACGTGTTGCAGGATGCCGGCTTGCGCGAGCGGTTAGAAGCTGGCGGCGGGCGCATCATGCGAGTGCCGCCGCAGCAACAGCAAGCATTCGTGAATCGCGAAAGAGAGCGCTGGGGTGCTTTGATCAAGCGTTATGGCGTCACCGCAGAATAATTATAAGTAGTTGTTTTAATTAATATTGTTATTGTTCACCCGATGCCGGCCGCGGTGGCGCGCGCTCAATTTGATTTAAATCAAACTTACGCCCGCAAGTTGTCAGCAGGCGCACAAAAAAATAATAATAAAATCAAGTGCTTATGTAAAATTCGAGGCGGCGGTGGCTAACCCTATGGCTGGGGCACGGCGCGCTGTCCTGCTACGATCCCTGCTTCACGGTATGACGTCAAAGTCGAATCGCACGAGGGGGACAGGTGGTGCTTAAGACCGCGCATTACACACAAGGCGCAGCATTCGAGTGCGAAAAGCACCAGGTATTCGCGCGCGAGTGGCTGCCGATCGCGGTGCGCGAGCAGCTTGCGCAGCCGGGGCAATACGTGAGCGCGGCTCCCGGCGGCTGGCCGATGCTCGCTGCGTGCGGCGCGGATGGCGTGTTGCGCGCGTTTCGCAACCTGTGTCGCCATCGCGATCTGCAACTGGCGCGGCAGGATGCCGGCAATTGCGAGAAATTCCATTGCCGTCATCACGGCTGGACGTACGATCTCACCGGCACGCTGGTCGATGCGCCGGCCGCGGCCGCGCCGCCGGGTGCAATGTCGCAACAGCGCTTGCTGGCGCTTGGTTTGCAGCCTTGGGGCGCGTTGATACTGGTCAACTGGCAAGCGCACGCCGCGCCAATAGCCGGCGTTGCCGATACGCTTTGGACGGCAGGTAAAAGCCAAGTCGGTGCGCGCATGGTGGACGCCGCTTGCAACTGGAAAACCCTGTTGGAGCTGCTGCTGCCGGGCGAGGAGGTGAGTTGGTTGTGGCCGTTGTTGGTGCTGCGTCGCGAGCAGGACGTGACCATTGTCGATCGCATCATCCCGCGCGTGCCGATGCGCACGCGGCTGATCCGACACATCTACGCCGGCGAGGCTGCGCGGCACGCGGTGCAGCCGGCGCTGGCAGTCCTTGACCGGCTTAAGGACGAGGCGCAGCAGTTGCAAGCCGCGCGCGCGCAAGGCGTGCCCGCCGAGCGCTCGCACCCGCATGTGGCTGAGTTGCACGCGCGGCTGGCCGCCGCCTATGCCCAGGCGGGGGCCTCATGAGCGGGCCGTCGATGTCAGCGCGCCCCACGCCGCCGCAGGCGCAAGCGGGATTGGTGCTGCCGCAAGTGCCGTTGGGCCGTTGCGTGGATTGGCTGGCGCGCGGCTGGCAAGATTTACAGCGCGCGCCGGTGGTGGCGCTCGTGCACGGCGCGCTGATGGCCTTGTTCGGCGCGCTGCTGTGGCTGTTCGCGGCGGATCGGTTCCGGATACTGGCCGGCGCGTTTTCGGGTTTTTTGCTGGTGGCGCCGGTGCTGGCCACCGGCCTATACGCGGTGAGCCGCGCGCTGGAGCAGGGGAGGCGCGCCGATTTCGGCAGCGTGATGGCTGTCTGGTTGTCGGGCCACCGGCGATTGATGGTGTTTGGCCTATTGCTGGCATTAGCCGGTAGCGGCTGGGTGTTAACCTCGGCAGCGATGATTACGCTGTGGGCGCCGCAGGCGGTTAACACACCGGCTGATTTTATTCGCCACGTGGTGCTGGGCGAGTCGTGGTTATTCGAGGCCTGGGTGATGATGGGCGGCGTGCTGGCGGCGCCGATGTTTGCCTCCAGCGTGATCGCCATGCCGATGCTGCTGGATCGCTCGGTTGGCGTGCTCACCGCGGTGCTCACCAGTTGGCGCGCGGTCATCGCCAACCCGGCGCCACTCGCCTTGTGGGCGGCGGTGATTTTGTTGCTGACGTTCATCGGCATGGCCACCGCGCTGGTGGGACTCATCGTGCTGGGGCCGCTTTTGGGGCACGCCAGTTGGCATGCCTATCGCGATTTGGTCAGGGACGCGGCGTGATATTCGGGTTTGGCGAAGAGCAGGTCGCACAGTTCGGGCTCAGCGTCGGGCTTGGCGCGTTCATTCTTTACATGGTGTTTATCATCTACAACCTGGCGCGCGAGTCCAAGGCCGGCAAGTTGGGCACGTTTGTGCTGTTCCTGGTGCTGGCGTTCGGCATGTTGGGCTTTCTCGCCAAAGGCATGATCAAGTTTTTCATGGGCATCCCGTGATGCCGCAAGCGCGTGGCGCTAACTGGGCCGCGTGAAATCGGTGCCGGGTATGGCGGGGCGCGGCGGCTCCGCGGCGCTGACATCGATCGGTGTCGCCTGGCCGGGCGTGGCCCTCATGAAGGCGAGCCCCTCGGCCTGGGTGTCGAAGGTGTCGCTGAAAAGCTCCATCATGATGCCGTCCGGGTCGAGAAAATAAACGCTGCGCGTCATGCCGTGATCGACCACGTGATCGATCACCGCGTTGGCCGCCTTCAAGCGCTCAAAGGCGGCTTGCAGGTCTTGATAGTTGTCGAC
>VGIF01000236.1 GCA_016868015.1 Betaproteobacteria bacterium | reverse complement strand
GAGGTCACCGGTAAAGGCGCGGGGCGCATTGGATTCGAGCAAGTGTCTGTCGAGCGCGCCACCGAGTACGCCGCGGAAGACGCCGACATCACGCTGCGTTTGCACCAGGCGTTGTATCCACAAGTGGCGGCGGACGAAAAGCTCTTGCACATCTATCGCGACATTGAAATGCCGGTGATGCCGGTGCTGCAAGGCATGGAACGCAATGGCGTGTTGCTCGATGTCAAATTGCTAGCCGAGTTGTCCAACGAGTTCGGCGCCAAGATGGTGCAGATCGAAGCCAAGGCGCACCAACAAGCGGGGCAGCCTTTTAATCTCAATTCGCCCAAGCAAATTCAGGAGATTTTGTTCGAGAAGCAGGGCTTGAAACCGGTCAAAAAAACACCGTCGGGCCAGCCCTCGACCGATGAAGATTCGCTCGAACAACTGGCGCTCGATCATCCGCTGCCCAAGCTCATACTCGAATACCGCTCGCTGGCGAAACTTAAATCGACCTACAGCGACAAGCTGCCCGGCATGATCAACCCCGACACCGGGCGCGTGCACACCAACTATGGGCAGGCGATCGCGGTCACCGGGCGGCTGGCGAGCAACGAGCCGAATCTGCAAAACATTCCCATTCGCACCGCCGAAGGCCGGCGCATCCGCGAAGCGTTTGTCGCACCCAGGGGCAGTGTGATCATGTCCGCGGACTATTCGCAAATCGAGTTGCGCATCATGGCGCATATTTCGCGGGACGAAAATTTGTTAAAGGCATTTGCCGCGGGCGAGGACATCCACCGTGCGACCGCGTCGGAAATTTTTGGCGCTACGCCCGTCGACGTGAGCGGCGAGCAGCGCCGTTACGCCAAGGTGATCAACTTTGGCTTGATTTACGGCATGTCGGCGTTTGGCTTGGCGCGGCAGTTGGGGCTGGAGCGCGGCGCCGCGCAGCAATACATGGAGCGATATTTCCAGCGCTACCCCGGCGTTGAGGCTTATATGCGCGGCACGCGCGAGGCGGCGCGCGACAAGGGCTATGTCGAAACCGTATTCGGCCGCCGTCTGTGGCTGCCTGAAATCAAAAGCGCGAACCCCGCGCGGCGCCAGGGTGCGGAGCGCGCCGCGATTAACGCGCCTATGCAGGGCACCGCGGCGGATTTGATCAAAATGGCGATGATCGCCGTGCAGCATTGGCTCGCGCATGAACAACTCGCCGCCAAGCTGGTGATGCAGGTGCATGACGAACTGGTGTTGGAGGTGCCGGACAGCGAATGCGCCAAAGTGCGACAGCATTTGCCCGGTTTGATGAATAATGTGGCCCAACTCGCCGTGCCGTTGCTGGTGGAGCTCGGCGAGGGGCCGAATTGGGATAAGGCGCATTGACCGGCCCACTGACTAGCTCACTGATTCGAGAGGAGGCGGCGCTTAACGGAAAAACACCATACAGTACAGTAGTTTCCCCTTTACGTTCCCTTCGCCACGAAGGGGCGTCCCGCGTTATCACACTCAAAGTTTGAAGGAGGAGATCAGCAATGCGTGAATTACAGCAGTCACTACCGTTACTCAGCAAGTGGTGCTTGAGGTGCTTGGCCGGCGTGCTCGCCGTTTTGCCGTTGGCCGCCGCTTACGCGCAACAAAAATATCCGCTCAAACCCGTGCGCCTGATGACGCCGTTTGCGCCCGGCGGCGGCTCTGACATTCTGGCGCGGCTGATCGGCCCGCGGCTGCACGAGGCATGGGGGCAGTCGATCATCGTCGACAATCGGCCCGGCGGCGGCGGCACGCTTGGCGCCGGGATCGCCGTGAACGCCGCGCCCGACGGCTACACGCTGATATTGGTGTCGGGCAGTTACGGTGCCAACGCCGCGCTGCACAAGCTGCCGTACGACACAGTGAACGATATCAGCCCCGTCATTCTGATCGGCGAAACCGGGTTGGTGTCCACCGTGCACCCGACCTCGACGATACGCAGCTTCAAGGAGTTCCTTGCCGATGCGCGCGCCAACCCGAACAAGTGGAGCTATGGCTCGGCGGGCATCGGCGGCCTGGGCCATTTGAGCGGCGCGCTGCTTGAGCTCGAGGCCAAGATCAAACTGCTGCATGTGCCGTACAAGGGCAGCGGCCCGGTGATGGCGGCCTTGCTCACCAATGAGGTGCCGACCAGCTTTAGCAGCGTGGTGGCGGCCATGACGCACATCAAAGCCGGGCGGCTGCGCCCGATCGGGGTGACGCCGCCCAAGCGCATGCGCGCCTTGCCCGATGTGCCCTCGATCAGCGAAATTATCCCCGGCTTTGACGTGGTGCATTGGTACGGCATCTGGGGCCCCAAAGGCATGCCGGCACATGTGGTGACGCAATGGAACAGCGAAGTCGGCCGCTTGATCAAGACCGAGGCCATGCAAAAATGGTTTGAGCAAGAAGGCATGGAGCCCGCGGGCGGCCCGCCTCAGCAATTCCGCGACCGCATTCACAGTGATTCGGTCAAATGGAAACGCGTGGTGAAAGAGGCCAACATTCCCGTTTCGGGGTGATTCTGCGATGATGCGGGCATGGACGCCAAGGAACTCGCCCGCATCATTCGCGAAATCGGCCGCGGCAAAAACGCCGCGCGCGACCTGAATCGCGACGACGCGCGCGCTTTATTCGCCGCGCTGCTGGCAGGCGCAATCCCCGATCTGCAACTGGGCGCGGTGCTGATGGCGCTGCGTATCAAGGGCGAGTCGCTGGAAGAGCTGGCGGGGTTTCTCGAAGCGTGCGAAGCGAGTTACCCGCATCTTGCCGCACCCGCGGGCAAAGTGCCGCTGGTGATCCCCGCCTACAACGGCGCGCGGCAGTTGCCGAATTTGACGCCGTTGCTCGCGCACCTGGTCGCGCGCGAGGGCGTGCCGGTGCTGGTGCACGGCGTCACCGCCGATGCGGGCCGCGTCACCACCTATGAAGTGCTCGCCGCCATGGGTGTAAAAGCCGCCGCCTCGCGCGAAGAAGCCGAGACGCAGCTACGCCAGCGCGGCCTGGCGTTCATCGGCATCGACGCGCTGGCCCCGCAACTCGCCGGCGTACTCGCCATCCGCCAAAAAATGGGCGTGCGCAGCTCCGGCCACACGCTCGCCAAAATGTTGCAGCCGTTTGCCACGCCGGCGCTGCGCCTGGTGAGCGTGACCCACCCGGAATACGTCACGCGCATGCGCGAATTTTTTACGCGCCAGGGTACGACGGCGGCGAACGCGCTGCTGCTGCGTGGCGCGGAGGGCGAAGCGGTGGCGCATCCGCGGCGGGAGGCGGCGATTGACTGGTTAAACGGCGCGGTCGTCGAAACATGGTGTGCCGCGGGCAGCGCTAATCCTGAGTTGCCGGCGAGCCGCGATGCAGCGGTTACCGCGGCGTGGATACACGAAGCGCTGGCGGGCAGGCAGCCGGTTCCGCTGACGATTGCGCATCAGGTGGCGTGTTGCGCGAGAGCGAGCAGCGCTTTCGGCGGCGAACCCAAGTGAACGGTCGATCGTGACGCGTTCCGGTCGATCGCGCCTCGGCCAGAAACCAGCGCTGCGTTGCGCAGTCCCTGAGGTCATGCGCGCTCGTGGCCCTTACTCCTGGCCTGTAGAATACGGGCAGCTTCAAGGAGAGCAAAAATGGATTTTTTGCGCTTACGATGGATTGCAGTCACGCTTGCCATCGCCGTGTCGTTCGCCATTGCGCAGGCTGCGCCCGTGAACGCAGCGCCTGCGGTTCTGCATCCACTCGTGGCGGATGAATGGGCAACCGAGAATTACCGCCTGAATCTACTGCACGCCCTGATGTGGGCGACCGGCGACGACAGGATCGCCATTGCCACGGCAGAGTCTATCGCGACACTCGAGAGCAAACTGCATGCGGGGTTGCCTGCGAACATGGTTTCGGCCTTAAGGGAAGGGTATAACTTCATCGCTCACGACTACCGATTTACCCTGTTGGTATCGTCGGATTTCAGTCAGCCGGTGTCCGTGTGCATGGAGAAAGAGAACCGGATTATCACCGCGCGTATCTTTCCCGATGGTAGCGTCGTAGTAGTCGAGCCGCTGGCTCAACCAAGGCACGACGCGGATGCGGCTAACCCGGATCAGGCCCCCTATGCGTGCTTGCCGCACAGCGCCATCGCTGCGACGCGCATGATCGAAGCCCTGTCCGAAGTGCAAGCAGTAAGGCACTGAACAGCGGCGCGCACATCGCGGCAGCTTGGACGCAGAATTAGCGATAAATAAAAAACATAATAAAATCAAATACTTACGTTAAAACCGCCCGATAGCCGTGTAGAACCCAACGGCACTGCGTAACCCGTCCAGCGCAGGCGCTGCCACGCCGCGCTTTCGCGAAACCAGCGTGGCCGTGGCTGTGCGCCAGCCACGCCGTGCCGCGGCGAAAAGCCTTCCGTTATGATTGCCACATGGAAGGAGGCCGCCGTCATCCGCGTTATTACAACGACAACAAGCCCGCTGCCATCGCACGCCGTGGTGTTATCGCGTTCGTGTTGGGTTTGTGTTTAGCCTACGCGTTGTCGAGTTGGGTGCAACTGCTGGAGTGGTTCTTCCCAAACGGGGTCAAAAGTGCGCTCAATATCGTGGCCACACTTCACGAGCGGCTCGAGGCGGTGGGTGTGCTGCCCTGGAACCAATACGTCATCGCTGTGTTTGCAGTGCCCATTGCCGGTTTCATTTACCAAAAGTCGCCGCTCGCGCGCAGACTGGATTTTTTGCTGTTTGCCCCGTTTGATCGCAAGACGCTCGGCCCGATCGGCGCGGCCACCGGAATTCTCCAATGGCACGTGCCGGCGTCTGGAGGGCTTCACGATGCCTGGACCAACCTTAGGCAGTGGGTGACTCACGGGGCAGTAGAGGAGCGCTGGAAGCTCGAGTGGCTCATGAGTGAGCCCGACTTGGGAAAGCCATTTGATTGGACGCTGCTGGTTGGCGCGGGCGGCATCGGCAAAACGCAATTGGCGAAAGAACTCGGGCGTCAGCTCGCGCTACGCGATGTCTTAGGCGACAAAGTGCCCACGGCGAAGGGGCTGGCGCGCGCCAAGCGCCACTTCAACGCGTTGGCCGCATGGTGGCGGCGCGTTGTGCCCTACTGTGCGGTTGCCGCTGCCGACCCGTGGGATGCCGCGCTCATCGGCAAGCGCGGCGAGCCGCACGCCACCTCGACCGAAAATCAGCTGAAAGAATGGACGCCGCGGCGCCCGACACTGCTGATACTCGATGATCCGCTGATCGGCGTCAGCAGAAAAATTATCGAGGCCCTGGAGGGCCATAAAAGCGAGTTCTGGTACCCCGTGCGGCTGATCATCGTCAACACGGTGGTGCCATCCGATTTGCTGGTCGAACCGGACCCTCGGGGCACCGGTTGGTCTGTCAGCGGGGCCAACGAATTGGCCTTTAAACCTGTCATCCTGCCTGAACAACACTTTGATGTAGCGACCGTCGAGGCCATTCTCGCGCGCGGATATTGGGCGGTAGAAAAAGAAACGCCCATCCTGCGCTCCGGCGCGGATTTGCGCGCCATACACGCAAAACACTTACCAACGCTCGTCAATGCAGTCGAAGGCAGCCCGTTGTTGATTGCTCTGGCGGTATCGTGGCTCGGTGCAGGTGACCGCTCCCTTTTGCAGTTGCTTGGTACGGCCAATCTTGGCGACGTGGAAAGGGATTTGTTTTCCGATCGCAAAGGCTTAAAGGAGCTGGTGCAACACCGCCTGATGAAGGAGCGGGTAACGGAGTACTACCGGCGCTACGAGGCCATCGACGGAGACGCTTCCGCGGCACTGCGTGTATCGGTGGCTTGTGCGACTATCGCCGACGGGGTGTCGCGGCGATATGCAAGCGAAAAACTTCAACTCGAATTGGCGGAATCGAAGTTGCGTCGTGCGTTCCCGTTTGTCGAGGCCGGCGCCATCGACCCGATTCCGCCGCTGCGGCCATGGCTACTGGGTGAACATCTGGTGCGCGTGCTAAAGGAAGACTTATGGTCTGTCAATCCGGAGGCGTTAGACCAACTGATCCAGAACGCCTTCGAAGCCAACCCGCGCGGCGCCCTCAAGGCATTGTCGCGCAAAGGCTGGCTGGCGGGCGAGGTTGCGCGTGTCTTAGAAGCACTGCCAGCGCCCGCGGACGCTGATGACAAGCTGGCGCTATTCGAGGCCTGCGCGGAACATAGCCTTTTTGTTGACCGCAAAACGTTGCCGCAGGCCTTGCGCCGTGCGGGCGAG
>VGIF01000235.1 GCA_016868015.1 Betaproteobacteria bacterium | reverse complement strand
GAGAGTATCGCTTCCATGGTGCAGTCGCGCCTACGGCGCCTTTTCGTCCGCGTGCGGCGTATCGGCGATCACGCCTTCGTCCGCCAGCGCGCGAATCTCGGCATCGCTAAGCCCCGCCACCTCGCGCAGCACCGACTCGTTGTGTTCACCCAGTTTCGCGACGTGGCGTATCTCGATCGGAATCCCCGGGATAGTGAAAGGCCGCTTGGCGTAAACGCGTGTGCCGCCCGCGCGCTTCATGTCCTGCAAAAAGCCGCGCGCGCGCAGATGCGGGTCGTTGATCAAGTCTTCGCCCTTCATCGCAGCACCCGCGCATACACCCGCTGCCTGCAGCGTGCCCGTCAACGCGAGATTGTCTTGCGGCGCCGTCCACTCGGCGATTTTTTTGTCGAGTTCGTGGCGGTGTTGCCAGCGTCCTGCCACCGTGTTGTAGCGGGCGTCCTGCGCCCAAGCTGGCGCACCCATTGCCTGCTTCAGCCCCGCCCACTCGGTATCGTTCGCCACCGCGATCGCGATCCATCGATCCTCGCCCGCACAAGGGTAAACGTTGTGCGGCGACTTCCACAAATGCGCACAGCCCAGCCGTTCGCGCTTGATGCCACGCTGCGCTTCGAGAATCGCCGGGCCGATGCACGACACACCGGTTTCCTGCATGGTGAGATCAATGCGCACGCCCTTGCCGGTTTTGTTGCGCCGGTAAATCGCCAGCAATAGCGCGTAGGCCACGTTGTTGCCGGTGGAGTGGTCCATGTAATTGTTGCTCGCGCGCACCGAGGGGCCGCCTTCGTAGCCGGTCAACGAGGACATGCCGCTGGTTGCATCCACCGTGCGTGCACGAGAACCCGCGCTCTGCCACGGGCCGGTGTAACCGAAAGCCGTGCTGCTCAAGGTGATGATGCGCGGGTTGATCGCCGCCAGCTTTTCGTGATCAAAACCGAGACGGCGCATGGTGCCCGGCCGAAAATTATCGGTGACCACGTCGCAGTGCTTCACCAGCTTGTAGAACACCGCCTTGCCCGCGGGCGCGGTGACTTCCAGACACAAGCTTTGTTTGTTGCGCGTGCCGAAGTAGGCGAGGTTGCCGCCCTCTTCCCACCATTGCGGCCCCGGCTTGCCGTTGGGGAAGGGCCCTGACTTGCGGTCCTGCAAATGCCCCAGGCTTTCGATGCGAATCACCTGCGCGCCCAGATCCGCGAGGAACGACGTGCCCCACGGCAGCGCGTGCACTTGCTCGAGCGTGAGCACGCGGATGCCTTGCAAGGGAAGTGGCGCGGACATCGGTTTGATCGAGTCTGATCGGGTTTGGCTTGAGCCTTGGTCAATTGCCGCACATGGTAGCAAAAGTAGCCGGCAAATTCCCGGGATAAAACCGGCGTTTCATGTGCACCAAATGGTCGGGACAATATGGTGGAATTCACCGGTGCGAGGCGGCGGCATGCATCACGTGACAAGCACACAGCGGGCGAGTAGCATGTCCCGATCGGCCGCGGTTCCGCATGCGGATCATGAGTTGAACTTCTTCGAGGAGCGCTCACCATGTCCATCCAGTATCGTCCCATCACGCCGCTGATCGGCGCCGAGGTCGACCTCGATCTGCGCCATCCGATTACACCCGCGCAGGCCGCGGACCTACACGCGGCGATGGACCGCTACGCCGTGCTGGTGTTTCACCACCCCGAGGCGCTCACCAACGAGCAACACATGGCGTTCACGCTGGCGCTGGGGCCGCTGGAAACCACGCAACGCAACGCCATGCGCGAGACCAGCGGCGACTTTCGGATCCCCGACGCGTTTAACGATGTGTCCAACCTCGACGGCAAGGGCAACCCCTACGCGCGCGATGACCGCAAGCGCCTGTTCGCCATCGGCAACCGGCTGTGGCATTCCGATTCGTCGTTCAAGGTGATTCCGGCGAAATATTCGCTGCTGCGCGCGGTGCGCATTCCGTCCAAGGGCGGTAACACCGAGTTCGCGCACATGGGCGCGGCCTACGACGCGCTTGATGACGAAACCCGACAATTGATCGAGCCGCTGGTGTGTGAACACTCTCAGCTTTATTCGCGCGATCTGATCGGCTTTCGTGAATTCACCGAGGAAGAACAACGGCGTTTCGCGCCGGTGCGCCAGCGCCTGGTGCGCACGCATCCGGGCAGCGGGCGCAAATCGATTTACCTCTCCTCGCACGCCGGCAAAATCCTCGGCTGGCCGCTGCCCGAAGCGCGCCTGCTGTTGCGCGACCTCACCGAACACGCCACGCAGCGCGAATTCGTGTATTCACACCGCTGGGCAGTCGGCGACCTGGTGATGTGGGATAACCGCCAGACCATGCACCGCGGCCGGCCCTTCCCCGCCGAGCAGGCACGCGACGTGCGCCGCACCACGATCGCCGGGGATGCCCCGACGATGGCGCAGGCACAGCCCCTGGCGGCGTAGCGTCGCCGCCGGTGTTTGCCGCGTTCGCGCCCGCATCGCCGCAAGGCGAACGGGAATATACGTAACTATTTGATTTTATTGATAAATTTTTTAGCCGTCTGGATAAACCCCAGCGGGTTGTCGAGCGTGATGTGGTGATCACACCCGATCACCTCATCCACCATCACCTGCGGCGCGAGCGCTTTCACGGCGGCGATGATTTCCGGCGTGATGCGCGGGCTTTTCTCGCAGCCCATCAGCAGCGCTGGAATTTTGATATTCGCCCAACACGGCACCAGATCGCGCCCCACGCGCAGCGCGTAAACCTTGCGGTCGACTTTGTTGCGCCAACGCCCGTCGTCGAAGGTACGGCAAGCGTGGCGCGCAATGTGGCGCACGATGTCGGGCGTGGCGGCGGTGCCCGTCGGGCGGATTTTGAATTTGGCGACGAACTCCTCTTGCGTGGCGTAACTCGCGCCCTCGCGCGAGCCCACCGCGTTCATGGTGGCGACGCGCTCGCCCGACAACTTAAGCGAGGAATCGATCATGATGAACGCCTTGGCGCGGCCGGGATAGGTGGACGCGTAGACGGTGGACACCAGCCCGCCCATCGAATGGCCGGCCAAAATGAAATCGCGCAACTCGAGCACCTCGGTCAGTGCGTGCAGATCCGCGGCATAATCGTCGTAGACGTAACGCGGCGAGGCCGAAACATCCCATGCGCTGTCGCCATGCCCGCGCAGATCGAGCGCCAGCACGTGATAGTCGGCGGTAAAGCCGCCCGCCACAAAATCAAACCAATGCGCGTTGGCGGCGCTGCCGTGCAGGCAAAGCATCGGCGGCTTGCCGGCGCCGCCATAATCTTGCAGATGCAGCCTTAAGCCGTTGACTTCAACAAAGCGATCGGTATAGGGCGCGGGTTTGAGCGGCGCGGCGTTTGACGGCATGGACATCACGGATTGCTTTCCATCAGTATTGCCTGAACATACGGCGAATGTCATCCAGATCGCGCGTGCGGGTCAATGCCAGCATTAACAAAATGCGCGCCTTTTGCGGATTCAGATTATCGCCCGCTATCATACCCTCGGCATCGTAATCCTTGCGCGCGATCACGCGGCCATTGCCGGTGCGGTTGGAGCGCACAATCAGCGGGCGCTGATGCACCGGCCCCAGCGCCTGGATCACCGCGCGTTCGGCGTCGCACAGCCCGCCCGCGCCGGTGCCGGCGAACACCAGGCCGCTCGCGCCCGCGGCGAGCGCCTCGATGCCTGCGGTGCCGGGCTCGGCGTAGTTGTAGAGAATTTCCACCTTGGGCAAGCTGGACAACGCACCGACATCGAACTCCGATTGCGCGGTGTGACGCCTGGCCGACGCGCGATAAAACACCACTTCGTCGGCATCGACATAACCCAAAAACCCGAGCTCGCCCGAACGAAACGCCTCCACGCGATAGGTGTTTGACTTGGTGACATCGCGCGCGCCGTTGATTTCGTCGTTCATCACCACCAGCACACCCTTGCCGCGCGCGGCGGGCGCGCCGGCCGCGCGAATCGCATTCAACAAATTCAACGGCCCGTCGGCGCCGATCGCGGTGGCCGGGCGCTGCGCGCCGGTGAGCACCACCGGTTTCTCATGGCGCACCGTGAGATGCAAAAAATAGGCGGTTTCTTCCAGCGTGTTGGTGCCGTGCGTGATCACCACGCCCGCGACCCCGGGCTCTTCAGCAAAAATGCGATTAATGCGCGCGGCCAGTTGCAGCCACACTGCCGTGCTCATGTTGGTGCTGCCAATGTTAACGATTTGCTCCACGCGCACACGCGCGTATTGCCTGATCTGCGGCACCGCGTCGACCAACGCCGAGCCCAGGATTTGCCCGGCTTCGTATTCGGTTAAATCCGTGCTCGAACCGCCGCGGCCCGCGATGGTGCCGCCGGTGGAAAGCACCACCACCAACGGCAGCGTCTGACCCGCGCTTTGCCCGGCGGCCAAATCCGCGTCAGTCACCATGGCGGTGCCCGCGGCGCAGCGGAAGCAAACCAGGCGCCACGCGCAATTTTGAAATGGGTAGTGTAGGGTTCACTGGGGGTTCACCGAGCGTTCACCGGGGGTTCATTCAGAATTGATCTGCAAAAAATTGTAAGCACTTAATTTTATTACGTTTTTATTTTTGCAATCCAGCCAGCATCGACCCAAGACGTGTCACGCGACGCCCCATTTTATTTCGAAAGCACCGGCTACGGCAGCAGCGTTGGTTCATCTATCTTGTCGATGCGCGCCGCGCCCGCCGCGTCAACAACAGCGGCAATCGCAGCAAAAACTCGACAAACAAACGCATGTGCATCCAGGTGAGCAACGCGTTATCGCGAAAATATCGAAAATGCGACACGCCGCCCTACGCCACGCTGAAATAGCGCACCGGCGAAGGCAGATTCACCGGCTTAACCCCTGCCCAACACAAACGCACCACTGCCTCCACGTCAAAATCGAATCGGCGCATCCACAACTGTTTGCGCATCACGCCCAACAACGGTTCAACTGGATAGACGCGAAAGCCGAACAGCGAATCATGAATGCCAGTCCACAGCGTTTCCAGATTCGCCCACCAGTTCGATACGCGCCGGCCGCGCACCCGCAGCGCCGGCGCGCTCGCGTCGAACACCGGCTCGCCCAGTATCATCGCCGCGGGCTGTTGCGCAGAGGCCGCCATGAACGCGGCGATGCGATCGGGCGCATGCTAGCCGTCGGAATCCATCGTCAGCACATGGGTGTAGCCGGCCGCGGCCGCGATTTTGAGCCCATGCAGCACCGCCGCGCCTTTGCCTTGATTGCGCGGCAACACCAGCACGCGCAACGCCGGGTCGTCCCGCGCCATGGCCTTTAGCCGCTCGGCGCTGCCATCGGTGCTGCCATCGACCACCACCCACACCGGCGCCCAAAACGCACGCGCGCCGCGCACCGTTTCGTAGACCTTTTCGCCAGGGTTGTAGCTGGGAATGAGGACGAGGTGTGTCGTCGAGACCGCGCTCATGACAGCGAACGGGTGGTCATCGGCCGCGCGCCTTCGCCGTGCGCCGGCAGCGTATGGGCCGGATAAAACGCCGAACCTTGCACCAGCTCGTGCGCGAAATAGTGCTCCAGTTCAGCCATGAACTGTTGAACGTCTTGCGGCGGCTCGAAGCGCCGTCCCAAGCGCACGCGGTAATGAATCGGCATCGCGGGTTTACGAAACAATGTCCAGCCCTTGCTCTGATAGCGCGTATCGGTTTCGATCAACACCGTCTGCACCGGCACCCGCGCGCGATGGGCGATCAAGGCGACGCTGCCCTTTAACGGATTGACCGGATCGGCCACCGTACGCGTGCCCTCGGGAAACAGCAACAATTGGCTGCCGCAGTCAAAATCGGCCACCGCCTCGCGTATCATGCGCTGCACCGGTTCGTTGCGTATATAACGCGCCAGGCGCGCGCCCGCGCCAAGAAATACGTTACGCATCAACTCCGTTTTCAACACGCAGGCCACATTGGGCAGGCGCGAAATCACCATCACCGCATCGAGCATGCACGGATGATTGGGCGCGATAATCAACGGCGGCGCGCCGCGCAACGCGTCTAGCGCGCTGATATCGAAGCTGCAACGCCGCGATGCGCCGAGCGCGGTGAGAAAAATCCGGAAGCACACCATGATCGCGTATCGCCCGATCACGCGCGCGCGCAGCCGCGATGTGCCGCGCGTCGGGGTCGACACCCGTCACGCGTCCGATCGCGGTGAGTTCGCTCGACAACCACCCCGTGGTGCAACCCAATTCGCAAATCTCGAACGT
>VGIF01000234.1 GCA_016868015.1 Betaproteobacteria bacterium | reverse complement strand
CCGCTCACTGCTGCCAGCGTCATTTGTTTCATGTCTTGCCTCGTGGCTCGCGAATACGTCCTCCCAATCAGAACGTACCACTGGAATTCGCGTTTACAGAGCAATCGGGGACTTATTCAGCGCTTCCCTAAGATAGCGGCATGAGACGCCACCTCATCGTCACCTACATCGCGGTCGTGGTGCTGCTGCTCGCCGGGCGTTACGCTTGGCAAAACTGCCTGTGGGAAATCATGTCGAGTATCACCGCGGCGGCGATCGTGGCGGCGATCATCATCATCGGCTGGAGCGTGATCCGCATGCGCCCCGAAGCCGGTGACGAAATCATGCTGCGCGGCGAACTGCTCGCCACCACGCGCGTGGCGCTGGTGGTGATTTGCTTTGGCGTGCTGATCGCCGGTTTTGGCGATGTGTTTGGCAAGTGGATGTTCGGCTGCCGCTAGCCGTCGATAGGCGCGGTGCGTCGCCCCACGCCCCACGCCCCACGCCTCACGCAACACACTACCACCCCGTGCGCTCCGGCGACGCTCCGATCTTGTGCAGGCTCAAGTCGGAGCCGTCGAACTCCTCTTCTTCGCTCAGACGCAAGCCCATGATCGCCTTGAGCACGCCATAGACGATAAACGCCCCGATCAGCGCCACGGCGATGCCCAAAGCGGTGCCGATCAATTGCGCGGTGAAGCTCACGCCGCCCATGCCGCCCAGGCTTTTGGCGCCGAAGATGCCGCAAGCAATGGCGCCCCACGCGCCGCACAAGCCGTGCAACGGCCACACGCCGAGCACGTCGTCGATTTTCAGGCGATTTTGCGTGATGGTGAACATCACCACGAACAACACGCCCGCCACCGCGCCGGTGACTAGCGCGCCCAGCGGGTGCATCACGTCCGACCCCGCGCACACCGCGACCAAACCGGCAAGCGGGCCGTTGTGCACAAAGCCGGGGTCGTTGCGGCCCGCGATCAGCGCGGCCAGTATGCCGCCGGCCATCGCCATTAACGAATTCACCGCCACCAGGCCGGAGATTTTGTCGATGGTCTGCGCGCTCATCACGTTAAAGCCGAACCAGCCCACCGTCAGTATCCACGCGCCCAGCGCCAGGAACGGAATCGAGGACGGCGGCTGCGCGGTCACCCCGCCGCTCCTGGGGTAACGGCCCATGCGCGGCCCAAGCAATATCACCGCCCCCAGCGCAAGCCACCCGCCGATCGCGTGCACCACCACCGAGCCGGCGAAATCGTGGAAGTTCTCCCCGGTGGTGGCCTTGATCCAATCCTGCACGCCGTACTGATTGTTCCACGCGATGCCTTCGAAAAACGGATAAATCAGGCCCACGATCACCGCGGTGGCGATCAACTGCGTGTTGAATTTGGAGCGTTCGGCTATGCCGCCGGAAATAATCGCCGGCACCGCCGCGGCAAACGTCAGCAGGAAAAAGAACTTGGTCAGTTCAAAGCCGCTTTTTTCAGCCAGCTTTTCCGCGCCGGAAAAAAAATCGACGCCGTACGCCACGCTGTAGCCGACGAAAAAATACACTATCGTCGACACCGCGAAATCGCACAGGATTTTCACCAGCGCGTTGACCTGGTTTTTGCCGCGCACCGTGCCCAGTTCGAGGAACGCAAAACCGGAGTGCATCGCCAGCACCATGATGGCGCCGAGCAAAATAAACAATGTATCGTTGCTGACTTTAAGTGCTTCCGCTTCCATTTGGTGCTCTCCCTGAGGCTGTGGTTGCACCAAAATAAGCAATATTGATGCCAAATATTAAGTATTTGATTTAATTGAATATTTTTATTTGTACCTAAAAATATGCACTATTTAGCGACATGCCATTCAGGTTAAGCACCTATTTGGTGCGAATCTCAGCCCCAAGTCCGTGCGTGCCGATATGCCAATCAAGAACTGCGCACAATCGCACAATTAACCTTTCATTTCGCGTTTAAGTCGTTGAGCAGGTTAACTATTCGACGTATAGTCAAAGCCAACCATGTGCCTAGCGAACTACTCAGCGAACTAAAGTGGCCCTAGCCAACGTCGCCGCTCCCGCTGCCGACCGCCCCTTGCGGCTTGAACAGGTCGTGGCGGACTTGATCGCGGACAGTCTCCTCACCAAGGAAACCGGCGACACCTTTCTGAACAATCGCCGCGCGTTCCAGTCGAGCCAGCACCCGCTGATCCTGATCGCCAATCAAAAGTGGAAGGATTTGCGCGAGCCGCGTAAAACGCTGCATCTGGAATCGCTCACGCAGTGGCTCGCCCAAAAATCGAGCCTGGATTATTTCCATATCGATCCGTTCAAGGTCGATTTCGCGGCGGTAACCAAGGTGATGTCCAACGCCTACGCCGAGCGCTACAAAATTCTGCCGGTGGCGGTGAAGCCGGGCGAGGTCACCATCGCCACCGCCGAGCCCTATGTGCGCGAGTGGGAAGCGCAGTTGCGCCAAGTGCTGCGTCAGGATATCAAGCGCGTGATCGCCAACCCGGTTGAAATCCAATCCTACATCGTCGAGTTCTACAACCTCGCGCGCTCGGTCAAAACCGCCAGCGCGCAGGACAAGGGCGCCCTCTCCGACATCACCAACTTCGAGCAACTGGTGCAGTTGGGGCGCAGCGGCAAACTCGACGCCAACGATCAGCACATCGTGCACATCTGCGATTGGCTGTTCAACTACGCGTTTCAAGAGCGCGCGAGCGACATCCACATCGAGCCGCGGCGCGACGTGGGCAACGTGCGCTTTCGCATCGACGGCGCGCTGCATCAGGTTTACCAGATTCCCACGCCGGTAATGGCGGCGATGACTTCGCGCATCAAAATTTTAGGGCGCATGGACGTGGTGGAAAAACGCCGGCCGCAGGACGGGCGCCTAAAAACCGTGTCGCCCGACGGCGGCGAAGTGGAGCTGCGGCTGTCCACCATGCCCACCGCCTTCGGCGAAAAGCTGGTGATGCGCATTTTCGATCCGGAAACGCTGGTAAAGGACTACGCCGATCTGGGCTTTGGCGACGAGGACGAACGCAAGTGGAAACAAATGGTGAGCCAGCCGCACGGCATCGTGCTGGTCACCGGCCCCACCGGCTCGGGCAAAACCACCACGCTTTACTCCACGTTAAAATCGCTCGCCACGCCGGATGTGAACGTGTGTACGGTGGAAGACCCGATCGAAATGGTCGAAGGTTCGTTTAACCAAATGCAAGTGCAGCCGGTGATCAACGTCACGTTTGCCAGCGGCATCCGCACGCTGATGCGGCAAGACCCGGACATCATCATGGTGGGCGAAATTCGCGACTTGGAAACCGCCGAAATGGCGATCCAGGCGGCGTTGACCGGCCACTTGGTGCTCTCCACGCTGCACACCAACGATGCACCCTCGGCGATCAGCCGCTTGATCGATCTGGGCGTGCCGGCCTACCTCATCCAATCGACGCTGCTCGGCGTGATGGCGCAACGCTTGATCCGCACCATTTGCCCGCACTGCAAGCAACAAGTGGATCTTGACGACGCCACCTGGGACCACCTGGTCACGCCGTGGAAAGCGCCCAACCCGAAAGGCAAAACGGCAATCGGCAAAGGTTGCCTGGAGTGCCGCTTGACGGGTTATGCCGGTCGCATCGGCATTTACGAAACCATGGTGCTCACGCCGCAAGTCAAGCGCCACATCACCGAGCAAACCGATCTGGAAGGCTTCCGCCAGGCGGCGTACCAAGACGGTTTGAAACCGCTGCGCATCAACGGCGCGATGAAAATCGCCGCGGGCCTCACCACCGTCGAAGAAATTCTCAAAGTCGCGCCGCCGTTAAGCGGCGAGCAGCGGCGCACACCACGATAAAAAGCCGCGCGTTTGCCCTGGCAACTCCTGCTGGACGATGGCGATTTTGAGGATAATAATGTGCCACGTGGGATGCGGCGCCAGCGCGCAAGCTTGCTTGCCGCTGCGCGAAAAGCTCCTCAAGTTCCTTAAGTATTAAGTATTTTCGCTTAACGGTTTTTTTGGAGGAGGGAACGGCATGAAAACGATTGCAACGTGGTGGTGTGCGGTGGGGCTCGTGGCAGCCGCACCCTTGGCGTACGCGCAAGAGTGGCCGACGCGCCCGGTGCGCATCGTGGTTGGTTTTTCGCCGGGCAGCGCGACCGACTTCACCGCGCGCACCATCGGCCCGAAACTCTCCGAAATCTGGAAACATCCGGTGGTTTATGAAAACCGCTCCGGCGCCGGCGGCTCGCTCGCCTTCGCCATGGTGGCCAAGGCCACGCCCGACGGCCACACGCTCGCCCTGATTTCGTCCTCGCTGGTCGCCACCACGATCATCTCCAGTGCGTCTTACGATGCGATCAAGGATTTTACGCACGTTGCGCAGGTGGGCTACTCGACCAGCGTGGTCACGACGTCCGCCTCGCTCAACATCCGCAGCTTGAAGGAACTGATTGCCGCCGCGCAGGCGGGCGGCGGCAAGTTCCTGTACGGCACCACCGGCGCCGGCAGCGGCACGCACATGGCCAACGTGCGCTTTAACATGTCCGCCAATATTAAACCCCAGCATGTCGCCTTCAAGGGCCAGGGCGAGCTGCTGGTTGAAATCGTTACCGGCCGCGTGCACTTTGGCATACCCGGCCTGGGCCCGGCGATGGGCATGATCAAGGAAGGCAAGCTGGTGCCGCTGGCGGTGGTCACGCCCAATCGTTCGCCGCAACTGCCGGACGTGCCCACGGTGAACGAAATTCTGCCCCACTTCGAACGCGATGCCACCCACGGTTTGGTGGCGCCGGCGGGCATACCGCGCGCCGTGGCCGAAAAAATCAGCCGCGATCTGGCGCGGGTGCTGGAGCTGTCCGACGTGCGCAAGACGTTCGATGCGATCAGCTTTACGCCGGCGCACATCCCGCCGGACGAATATCACAAAATGATCGTGCGCTTGCAGGCCAATTACGAGCGCGTGGCGCGCGAAGCGGGGTTGAAACGATAACCCGCGCCAAGCGCGAGCCGTGGCGCGCGTTGCCGGTCAGGGCTGCAGATTCAGCGTCTTCACCACGCGCCGCCACTTGGCAATTTCCTCGCGGAAAAACTTGGTGAACTGATCGGCCGACATCAGCATTGGTTCGGCGCCCTGCTCGGCAAGGCGCGGTTTCATCTCGTCCGAGCCGATGATGCGGTTTAACTCCGCATTGAGTTTCGTCACGATCTCGGCGGGCGTTTTGGCCGGTGCGAGAAACGCCCACCACTGCACCGCCGAATAGCCGGGAATCGTCTCGGAGAGCGCCGGCAAATCGGGCACGAACGCCGAGCGCTTAGCGGTGGTGACCGCGAGCCCGCGCATGCGGCCGGATTTGACGTGCGGCCACACCGCCGGCATGCTGATGATCACCATCTGCACTTCGCCGCCCACCGCCGCGGTCATCGCCGGCACGCCGCTTTTATACGGCACGTGGAGGACTTTGATTTGAGCGGCCGAGGCGAATTCCTCGGTGGCGAAATGCACAATGCTGCCCGCGCCGGCGGTCGAAAAACTGATGTCACCCGGGCGCGCACGCGCCAGCGCGATCAATTCCTTGACGCTTTTCACCGGCAGCGAGGGATGCACCGCGAGCATGAACGGCCCTTGACCGATCATCGCCACGCCGGTCAAATCGTTCACCGGATCGAACGGCAGCTTGGTTTGCATCGCCGCGCTGGTGGTGTAAGTGCCGGTGGGCACCAAAATCGTGTAGCCGTCGGGCGCGGCCTTGGCGACATGATCCGAGCCGATCATCTGCCCGGCGCCGGCGCGGTTATCGACCACCACCGGCTGCCCCCAGCGCTCACGCAAGCGATCGGCAATCAGCCGCGCCAGAATATCGTTCGAGCCGCCGGCGACTACCGGCACCACAAAGCGGATGGGTTTTGCCGGATACGGTTGAGCCTGCGCCGCAAGCCCCGAACAGGCCGCAGCCGCCAACATCCATTGCCACACTGGTTTATTCATTGCACCTCCTCCAATTGTTTTTGTCGTTTTGAAAAAACTGCGCGAAGTCAATGCGCCCGCGTCAACACACGCATGCCGCGATCGAGCCCATCGAGCGTTAACGGGAACATGCGCCCGCCCATGATCTCTTTGGTGACGCGGATCGATTCGTGATAATCCCACAGCGCTTCGTTTTGCGGGTTGATCCAAATCGTATTCGGGTAGATGTGCAAAATGCGCTGCATCCATACCGCACCCGGCTCTTCGTTCATGTGCTCGACGCTGCCGCCGGGGTAGGTGATTTCGTACGGGCTCATGGTGGCGTCACCGACAAAAATCACTTTGTAGTCGTGGGCGTATTTGTGCAGGATGTCCCAGGTCATCATGCGCTCGGT
>VGIF01000233.1 GCA_016868015.1 Betaproteobacteria bacterium | reverse complement strand
TGGCCGCTTATTTTCGGAGGAGAACGATATGCACGTGTTGAAAGGGTTGGCGGTTTTTGCGGTTTCGTTTCTTATGCTGGCGCAGGCGGCGCAGGCGGCTTATCCCGATAAGCCCATACGCCTGGTGGTGGGCAGCGCGGCGGGCTCCGGCCCCGACATCATTGCGCGCTTGATGTCCGAGCGGTTGCACGCGGCTTGGGGGCAGCGCGTGGTGGTCGATCCGCGCCCCGGCGTTGCCGGGTTGTTGAGCGCGGATATCGTGCAGCGGGCAGCGCCGGATGGTTACACCTGGATGATGCTCACCTCGCAGTTGTTCATCGCCACCTCGGTTTTTTCCAATCACAAAATCAATCTTGCGCGCGATTTCTCATCGGTCATATTTATCGGTAGCGTCCCGTTCGTGGTGTCCGCGCATCCCGCGGTCGCCAAGACCTTGCCCGATCTGATTGAAACTGCGCGCAAGTCGCCCGGATCGATCCGCTACGGCTCGGCGGGCGCGGGCGGCGCGGAACATCTTTCTGCGTTTTTGCTCGGCCATCTGACCAAGACGCAAATGGTGCATGTGCCATACAAAGGCATCCCGCAGGCGCTCGCGGAAACGGCTTCGCGCGAAGTGCATTTCAGCAATGCGGTGCTGCCGGTGGCGCTGCCGCAGGTGCAGGGCGGGCGCGTGCGCGCGCTGGGCGTCACTACGCGCAAACGCGCGGCGCTTCTGCCCGACGTGCCGACGGTGGCGGAACACGTGCCGGGTTATGAAATGTTCGGCTGGTATAGCCTGGTGGCGCCGAGCGGTACGCCGCCCGCCATACTCGACAAAGTGAATGCCGAGGTGGCGAGAATCATCAAAGAGCCGGCGGTGATCGATCAGCTCAAAAACATCGGCGTTGAAATCACCGGCGGCTCGCGCGCGGATCTGGACGCATTCCGCGCCGATCAAACCCGCCGTAACCTCGAACTGGTCAAGTTATCGGGTGTTGAGGTAAAATAAAATATTTAATAAAATCAAATACTTAGGGTTTCATCAACAGCTTACCCATCACCACCCCCGACTCAAACACGCGATGCGCGCGGGGCGCTTCGCTCAACGGGACGCGGTCGAAAATCGGCACTTGAAATTTTTTCTCGGCCAGCATGCGCAATAAATCGTGCGTGCATTGCGCGCGCAGCTCCGGCCAATCGTCGAGCGTGTGGATGGTGAAGTAGCGAAACGCGCCGCTGCGCCACGGCTTCTTTTGAATGGCGTCGTAGAGGTTGACCGACGGCGGCCCGTCGATGCGGCCATACAGCAACACCATGCCGAAGCGCTCGAGCGCGTCGAAATACTTCACCAAGTACGAGCCGCCGACGCAATCGAGTACGAGATCGACGCCGCGGCCGTTGGTGAGTTTCAACGTTTGTTCGACTACGTCGCCTTGCGTGCGATCGATGATCTCATCCGCCCCCTGCGCGCGCGCAAACGCGCCGCGCGCAGGCGAACTCACCACGCCGATCACGCGCTTGCCGTAGGCCTTGGCCAATTGCACCAGTGCGGCGCCCACGCCCCCGGCGGCCGCGATCACTAATACCGAGTCGTAGTGAAACCCCTTGGTGGCGGAATTGAGCAAATGCCACGCCACTTGGTAATTGGCGAGCCCCGCCACTTGTTCGAGATCGACGCCCGCGGGCACGGGGTAAATGCGATCCTCTGGCCCGGCGAGATACTCGGCGTAGCAGTTGGCGCGCTCTGCGAACTCGCGCGCGCACACAAACACGTTTTGCCCCACCTTGAGTTTGCTGCACGCGCTGCCGGCTTGCACCACGGTGCCGCTCATCTCGATGCCGGGGATTGCCGGCAACTTGGGCATCCACGCGTAAACACCTTTGCGCACGTAAATTTCCGGCATGCACACGCCGATCGAATGCGCTTTGACCAGCACTTCGTTGGGCCCCGGCACGGGCGTGGGCAGGTCGACGTATTTGAGGACTTCGGGGCCGCCGGTTTCGGTGATGCGGATGGCTTTCATGTGTTCTCGCTTTTTATGCTGGCATGTCAAAACGCACCGCGACCGCGGCACTGGCAATCACCGCCATGTCATGCCCTTCGCCTTCCGGCACGTTAAGCCCGCCCTTGACCACTTTCACCGTCACTTGCCCGTGCGGCAAACTCGCTTTCACCGCGTTGGCATCGACCTTCGCAGGCTCTTGCACGCCGATGGTGACTTCCACCTGCATCTTTTTCGAGTCAAGGCCCAGCGAGCGAATAAATGCGAGCGAGGAGTGATGCAGCGCATCCTGCACCGCACGCAGCGCCGCCTTGGTGTAATCGCCGCCATGTAGATCGTTGCCGGCGCCGAGCTCGAGGATGAATCGTTTTAAGGCCATGATGTTCTCCTAGATATCCAGGCGCACAATGCACGCGGCGTGTGCGATTAACGTTGAACCGGTGCCCGCATCATTGGGAATTTCCAGCCCGCCTTCGTAGACCTCGACCTTGCCGGTGCCGTGCGGCAGCACCTTCAACACCTCGGCTTTGTCGACCAGATTCGGTTTGGGCACGCCGATCAACACCTCGACGAACATTGAATCCACGAGCTTGCCCACCGCATCGGCGACACTCAAACCGTTGTGCCACAGCGCATCGCGCAGCGCACGCACCGCCGCCTTGGTGGGCTCGGCGCCGCGGATATCCGTGCCCATGCCGATTTCGATTGCCATGCGTTTCATGGTCATAGCTGTTTCCTTTGTCGTTGGCGACTCAAAAGCTGATTCTGAAGCCTAAAACACTAACCGTGTCGTTCCCGCGCAGGCGGGAGCCCATAACACGCATGCCACTGGCAACACCGTATGGGTTCCCGCCTACGCGGGAACGACAGTATTGGTGTGGTTTGTGATTTCCTCTCGTAATCGACATTCTAGCGACTACTCGGATGTTCGTGTCGCCCGCCACTCGCGCGACACACGCCCTTTGGCACTGCCGGACATGCTGTTACCACTGACGCGTCCAACATATTCCACCTGGTTCACCGTGAAGCGAATTTCTTCGCCTAACAACCGCCCATTCTCAATCGCCACATCAACCCCACCGATGCGATACGTGCCAAAAAGTTCTTGATACCGTTGCTCCAGCCACAACCACTCATCCTCACCCAAGCGCCAGCTACCCGCCGCGCGCGCCGGCACCACATACATCACCATGCTGCACCAGCTCAAACACGGCTGCGCTTGCTCGACGACATCCGGCTCCCAGCCGCCGCCGATTTCATAGGTGTTGGAAACGATGCGCGTGCCGGGTCTTAACTTCAAAAATGTTGGCGCAAGCTTGTTCAGGTGATTGGGCAGCAAAAACAGCATCATCACCGTGGCCTGCGAAATATCGGCGGCGAACATATCGCCCTGCACGATGGTGACTTTATCCGCCACGCCCGCTTGGGCCGCGGCGCGCCTGGAGTACTCGACCAGATCGGGGTTGTATTCCACGCCATGCGCGCGCGCGCCACGCTTGGCCGCGGCGATCAAATTGCGGCCGTCGCCGGAGCCCAGATCGATGACAAAATCCTGCGCGGTGACCTTCGCCATGTCGAGCATTTTCTCGACGGCGTGGTTGGGCGTGGGGATCCACACCACGTCCTTGCCGGGCATGCCGGGCGTGGGTTTGAAGGTTTGCGCAACGGCAGTGCCGATGAAAAACAGCAGGCCCAAGAGCGATAAGAGGCGTTTCACGTAGTGACCAATCCGAGTGGGAGGCCGATTGTAGCGCCGCGCCGCGCCTGCAGTGTGCCCGGTGTAATATGCGTAGACGTCCATCACAAACAAGGAGGCCGACATATGAAACCGCTGGGCAATGAAAATCTATCCGACAAACCGGGCGAACGCGTGATCGACAAGCCCGAGCTGCCGGCGCAAGGCATCACCAACGAAAACGACATCACCTGCGAAACCTTCGAAGGTAGCTTGCAACTCAAACGCAGCCAGTCCGGCAAATTCGAAGTGTGGTGCGACGAGCCCGCGCGCATCGGCGGCACGGATAAATATCCGTCGCCGATGACCTACCTGGCGATGTCGATAGGCTTCTGACTGCTCACTCAAGTTGCGCGGTACGCGCACATGATGAAAATGAAAGTGAGCAATCCGAAATGCCGCGTGATCATGCGCAAACACCTCGGCGGCTCGGTGTTAAAGGGCACGGTGTTTAACCGCTGGGAAGGCATTACCACGCATTTGACGGTGGACAGCGACGAGCCGGCCGACAAACTCGCGCACTTGATCAAAAATGCCAAGGCGGGTTGTTTTGCCGAAGGGCTGATTACGCAGCAAGTGCCGTTGACGAGTCAGATTGATGTGAATGGCAAGCCGTTTCATATCGATGGGGTTACGACGAAAACCTAGAACACATTCGTGAAGACCAAGCTTCCTTTTGCCGCGAAACTGAAAAACGCTACCTGTCATTCCCGCGCAGGCGGGAACCCATAACCCTCTGCCATATGCTGATGTGTTATGGATTCCCGCCTGCGCGGGAATGACGCATGCGGTGAGTTGCGGCCACTGACGACCAAATAAAATATTCAATAAAATCAAATACTTACGATAATGCCCGAAAACACGCTTGCAGTAACGCCGCCGAACGTTTTCCCCCGCGTGGTCAACGTGCTGCTCAACCTGGCGCACGCCATCGACCACATGTTCTTGCTGATCTTTGCCACCGCAGTGGCGACGATCGCCGTTGAATTTGGCTTTGCTAGCTGGGCCGATCTCATGCCCTACAGCGTGGGCGCGTTCGCGCTGTTCGGCTTGGGCGCGTTGCCCGCCGGCCGGCTCGGCGATTTATGGGGCCGGCGCGTGATGATGGTGATCTTTTTCTTCGGCATGGGCGCTTCGGCGATACTCGTCGCGTTCACCCAAAACGCGTGGCAGCTTGCGGCGGCGCTAACGCTGCTCGGCGCATTTGCCGCGATCTACCATCCCGTGGGCATACCCATGCTGGTGCAAAACGTGCCCAACCCCGGCGCCGTGATTGGCTTGAACGGCTTGGTGGGCAATTTGGGCATTGCGCTCGCCGCCGTGTTGACCGGCTTCATGATCAAATGGTTCGGCTGGCGCGCGGCGTTCGCGGTTCCCGGTTTGATCTCGATCGTGTGCGGCATCATCTTCGCCATCAAATGCCCGCCCGAGGCGCACTCGCCCTCCAAGGGCAGGGGCGCCAAGGCGGCGGTGCGGCTAACCCCCGCGCTGCTCATCCGCGCCTTCGCGGTGATGACGGCCGCCGCCGCCACCAGCAGCATCTTGTTCAACTTCACCACCAACGGCAATTCGCAATTGTTGAGCGAGCGCTTCCTCGGCCTCATCGAAGACCCCGCGGTGCTCGGCATGTTGCTCGGCGCGATCTACGCCATCGCCTCGTTCGCGCAAATCGTCGTCGGCAACCTGATCGATCGCATGCGCATCAAACCGCTGCAGATTTGGGTGTCGCTGCTGCAAATTCCCTTTCTCATCATCGCCGCCCATACCCAGCAATGGGCGATGTTCGCGGCGTTGCTCGGCGTTATGATCTTCGTGTTCGGCTCCATCCCGTTTACCGACGCGATGATCGTGCGCTACGTCGACGACCGGCTGCGCTCACGCGTCGCCGGCATGCGGCTGACGGTCGCCTTCGGCATCAGCTCGGCGGCGGTGTGGATGCTGGGCCCGACGGTTAAGGCCATCGGCTTTGACAAGGCGCTGTGGGTGATGGCGGGGATCGCGGCGGTGAAAGCGGCGATCGTGTTTTGGTTGCCGGATGAGCCGGGGCCTGTTAAAAATGTTGTTTAAAATCAAATGCTTACATGTTATCATGTGGGTATGATCAAGTTCGTGCGGGTATGACGGGGAGGGCGGTTTAGTATCTCTTTAATCAGGCATCTAAAATCAAGAGCGTCGTCTACAACGCGGCTGAAGACAAAAGCATACTTATTGAAACTAGGGAGATCCTAGTAATTGATACCATTACGCCGCCGGAAGTGCGATGGCGGCCGATTAATTGGGATCATGATGGGATCTACAAAATTTCGCTTGATTCCGTGCTTCAGGCTGCAATCGGCCTTAAGCTACCGCCAATGCTAGATGTTTCATCAGAATGGGCAACTCAAAAGGGGGATTATTATTACAAGCACCGTATCAGTAGTGTCCGGACGTTGAGTGCCCGAAACGTGCTAATTGGTTGATTGTAAATAAATAACAGATGATTTTTTCTGGTCTCGATTTGAACAGCGCTTTCTCGATTTGCGATCCTGCGAGCAACTCACTCGCAGGAGATATCGATGAACCTGGGCAAACTCGTGTTCGCGCAACTCACGCAGCACATTCCGTTGACGACGTTTCGTCGTTGCGTGGCGCGCTA
>VGIF01000232.1 GCA_016868015.1 Betaproteobacteria bacterium | reverse complement strand
GCGCTCGGGCAAGTGCAACTGATGATAGGCAGCGCCCGTGCCGTTGATAATCGGCCCTTGATTGAGTTCCTGGTTATACCAACCCATTCGAAGCGGCGACTCGCCAGCGAACACCACCATCGGCAAATGCGCGCGCACCGCCGCGGGCAGCGCGGTGATCAATTGCGTGACGCCCGGCCCGCAGGTTACCGTGGCCACACCGACTTCGCCGGTCTTGCGCGCGTAGGCCATGCCGGCGGCAACTGCGTTGTGCTCGTGCCGCACGTAAACCATTCGGCAGCCCTGCTGCGCCAGGCGCGCCGCCCAGTTCATGTTGGCGTCACCCATCAGCGTGAAACAGGTGCGCACGCCTTCATTCATGAAGGCTTTGGCTAGAACGTCGTAGACATGGGGCTTGTGTTCGGTTGTGATCACGGTGGCACCTTCAATAGGGTTGGATTGCTATCGCGAGAGAGTCGCGGTGAGTATACAAGGGAAAATTAGGTCGAACCTCTATGCTGATCGTTTTGGCTCCGTTCGCCCTGAACTTGTCGAAGGGCGATAAAGCTTGAACGGGCTTCGACAGGCTCAGCCCGAACGGACAAAGTTTGCTAAGGGAACTGTGTTGGCTCAACCCCTACGATTCACCTTAACCAACTCGTCCTTCACGCCCTTGTAGAGTATCTCTTTCTTCATATCCGCATTGCGCTTGGCGCGCGCCCAATCTTCCGGCTGCAGCCGCCCCGCCGGCGGGGGCATGTGCTCGAAGTTGCCGTAGCGGTCTTCCCCCGCGACGTGCGACACCAGCAGCTTGTCGCCGGAGGTTTGTTTCATCGACGGCGCGACGTAGCGAATCGCCACGCCCAGGCGGCGCGCGTTGGTCAGGTTGGGGCCGGAGGCGTGGAACAAGTGGCCGTGATGCAGCGAGGCTTGCCCCGCGTTCAATAACACGTCGACCGCGCTCGCTTCATCGACCTTCACCGCGAGCTCTTGCCCACGCGTCAACAAATTATCGGGCGCGAATTTATCGACATGCGGCACGTCTTTTTGGCGGTGGCTGCCGGCGACAAAACGCATGCAGCCGGTTTCGACCGTCGCCGGTGTCAACGCGTACCACGCGGTCACTTCATCGTCGCCGTCGAGCCCCCAGTAATTCAAGTCCTGATGCCAGCTCACGAAGCTTTTCGAGCCCGCCTCCTTGATAAAAAAGCCGCAGCTCCACACCAGCACGTCGCGGCCGATGATTTGCGTCACCGCGTCGATCAAGCGCGGGTGGCGAATCAGCGCGGCGAACGAGGGCAGCAGTTGCGACGGGTAGCTGCGCAGGAGTGACAACTTCGCGCGATCGCCCGCGCATTCGGCCTCGGCGGCTTCGAGATCGGCGAGCAACTGCGCCGCGTGAGCCGCGCTCGCAACATCGTACGGGAAGTAGTAGCCGTCTCGGTCGTAGGCGGTTTTGAGGGTGGATGCGGCAAGCGGTGAGTGCATGTCGTTCATGAATAACCTCGTGCGGATTGAAGAACGTTCAGTGATGCGAGCCACAGGCGCCAGCTACGGGCACCACGAGCTGAGTCTTGCGTTCAATGATACCAACGCTACATGCGGCGCTCGTTGTTCCTTGCAGGGCGATAACATTCCATCGATGACATGTTCGTAAGTATATGATTTAATTGAATATTTTATTTTGGTACCATGATGCGTTAGATTGCGTGGCGGGCCATCCGGCTTGCCCACCGAAGGGATCGTATGCCACGACACATCTACCCATCATGCTTGCGCGCGATTGCCGCGATGGCGCTGTGCGGCGCATCGAGCGCCGGCATCGCACAGGATTTCCCCAGCCGCGCGCTGCGCATCGTCGTCACGTTTCCGGCGGGCAGTTCGCCCGACATCGTGGCGCGCATTCTCGGCAACCTGCTCGCCGCGCAAGTGGGCCAGCAAGTCGTGGTCGATCCGCGTTCGGGCGCAGCCGGTGTGATCGGCGTCGAAGCCGCGAAAAACGCCGCGGCGGACGGCTCCACACTGCTGCTCGCCGGCGGCAACGAGTTCGCCACCCTGCCCGCGTTGCGATCCAAGTTGCCGTACGACGCCGACCGCGATTTTGTCGGGCTCACGCGCGTGGCATCGGTGGCTTACGTCATCGCCGTGCACCCGACGCTCGGCGTGGCGAGCGTCGGCGATCTGCTGAAGCTCGCCAAGGCGCGCCCGGGCGAACTGAACTACGGCTCATCGGGCACCGGCTCGGCCACCCACATCGGCGGCGAAATGTTGAATATCCTGGGCGGCATCAAAACCGTGCACGTGCCGTACAAGGGCGCGTCGCTGGCCATCACCGATCTCATCGTCGGGCAAATTCAGATCGTCGTCGCCTCGCCGATATTCCTGATGCCGCACACCAAGGCCGGGCGCATCAAGCCCATCGCCACCACCGGCCTCGCGCGCGATCCGCTGCTGCCGGATTTGCCGACTGCTCACACCACGCTGCCCGGTTTTGAAATCACGCAATGGTGGGGCCTGTTCGCGCACGCGAAAACACCGCCGGCTCTGATGAAAACGCTGCACGCCGAAATCACCAAGGCGACGCAGTCCGCCGAAGTGCGCGAGCAACTCGCCCGGCATTACGCCAGCAGCCACGCCGATACACCCGCCGAGTTGGCCGCGCACATCAAAAGCGAACGCGAACGCATTGCGCGCATCGGCAAGCGCATGGGCCTCGCGCTGGATTAGCGCGGCGGCGCCCGCCCGCTTGCGCTTGTATTGCTTCAAACGAATTCCATTGCGATACTCGTGCCTCGTTTTGCGTTACACCACGCGAGAAAACCATCATGACCATCAAACTCTGGTATCAAAGCCTCGCGCGCCAAACGGAATCGACGCCGTACGGCAAGTTATTGCGCGCCACCATCGCCGATGCCGCCGACCCCGGCACCACCGTCGATATGCGCGGTGTGCAACAATCGGCCGGCATCGGCGTGCATTACAAGCTGCTCGAACACCACGACATGCGCGAAGTGATCTACAACGCCATGCAAGCCGAGCGCGAAGGTTACGATGCGTTTCTGGTCGGCAATATCAGCGACGCGGGGCTGCGTGAAGCGCGCGAGTGCGTGAACATTCCGGTGCTGGGCTTATGCGAAACCAGTCTGCATATGGCGTGCATGATGGGCGCGTCGTTTGGCCTGGTGACCATCAGCTCGAAGTGGGACGCGCGCGTGCGCGAAAACGTCGCGCGTTACCGCCTGGAGCACCGCTGCGCGGGGCTGGAGCCGATCGAGACCTCACCCATCGAATTAAAGCGCGCGATGATCGATATGCCGTTTCGGCAGGGCATCATCGATCAGTTCAACCTGGCGGCGGAAAAACTGTTGGCCAAGGGCGCCGAAGTCATCATCCCCGCCGGCGGCGACATCATCGTGTTTCTCGCCGAATCGCACAGCTATGAAATCAAGCGCGCACCCATCGTCAACGGCATCGTCGAACTGGTGAAAATGGGGGAGATGGCGGTGAAGTTGCGCCGTATCACCGGGCGCTTCACCAGCAAGCGCTTGACCTATGCGCCGCCGCAAGGGGATTACCTGGAGCGCACGCGGGCGTTTTATGGGGCGGCGGTGTATCCGAACGCAGAAAAATGATGGACCCGAATGGGCTGCGCCTACCGCGTTTATCAGTCTTCGCCCTTTGATCGGCTCTAAACGTAACTATTTGATTTAATTGAATATTTTTTATGACCTCAAACACCACCCAGGACGCGCTGATCATCGGCGGTGGGCTTGCCGGCTTAACCTGCGCGCTGCGTCTGGCCGATCAAGGCGTGAAAGTTGCGGTGCTCGAAAAAGGCGACAGCGAGCGTTATGCGTGCAACTCGCGCATTTGCGGCGGCGCGTTTCACGTGTCGTATCGCGATGTGTATGAGCCGCCGGCGGCGTTGTTGAACGCCATCAACACCCTCACGCAGGGGTTTGCTAAAGCCGAACTGGCGAACACCATGGCGCATCATGCCGCCACCGCGGTGAATTTTCTGAAATCCAAGGGTGTTCGTTACATGAAGGTTGGCAATGCCTCCCATCGCCAGACCACGCTGGCGCCGCCGATCGCCACCAAAGGCCGCGACTACTGGCACGGGCGCGGCGGCGATGTGATGCTGCGCACGCTGCAAGCGGCGTTAAAGCAAGCCGGCGGCACGCTTTTGATCAACACCCGCGCGCTTAACTTGCGCATGGCGGGCGGCGCCTGCGTGGGCGTCGAAGCCGAGCAAAACGGCGCGCGCGTCAATCTCGATGCGCGCAACGTGGTGATTTGTGATGGCGGCTTTCAGGCCAACCACGAGCTGCTCAAGGCGTACATCACACGCGAGCCGACGAAAATCCGCCAGCGCAACGCGCAAACCGCCATCGGCGACGGTTTGAAAATGGCGCGCGCGGCGGGCGCGCAATTGACCGCGATGAACCGCTTCTACGGCCACCCGTTGATCCAGGACGCGCTCACCAACGACGACCTGTGGCCCTTCCCGGTGATGGATGATTTGTGCGTCGCCGGCGTGGTGGTCGATTTAAGCGCCAACCGTTTTGTCGACGAGGGTCTGGGCGGCGTGTATCTCGCCAACCATATCGCGGGCATGGACGATCCACTCGCCGGCACGGTGATTTACGATCACCCGATCTGGGAAGGCCCCGGCAAAGCGTTCTTAACCCCCGCCAATCCGCTGATCGTCAGCAACGGCGGCACCGTGCACAAGGCCAACACGCTCTTCGAACTCGCGCAAAAAGCAGGGCTGCCCGCGGCGGCGCTGGAAGCGACCGTTGCGCATTACAACGCCGCCGTCGATGCCGGCGCCACCGCGCAACTCACGCCTGCGCGCAGCGTAACCCGTCACCAAGCGTGGCCGATCCGCACCGCACCGTTTTACGCCGCGCGGCTGGTCGCCGGCATCACCTACACCATGGGCGGCATCGCCATCGATGGCGATTCGCGCGTGCTCGATCACAACAACAACCCGATCACCGGGCTCTATGCCGCCGGCGCGTGCAGCGGCGGGCTCGAAGGCGGAGAGGCCGCCGGTTATGTGGGCGGCTTAAGCAAATCAGCGACCACCGGCTTTCGCGCGGCGGAACATATCGCGGCGAACCGCGCGCGCTGACACCGCGGCATTCGCCGCTTGCCGGCCACGCGCGCGGCGGGGTCGCGGCCTACTTGCCCGAGGGCTGTAGCCCGGCGTCGCGCACCGCTTTGGTCCAGCGCGCCAACTCGCTACTAACCCACGCGCGCAACTCTTGCGGCGTGCCGCTGGTGGGCACCATGCCGAGCCGCTCGATCAGTTTGATAAATTCCGGGTTGGCTTGCGCGCGCGCCATTTCCGCGTGAAGTATTTTTACGACCGGCGCGGGCGTGCCCGCCGGGCCGAACAAGCCATACCAGCCGTCGCCGTGAAAGCCCGGCACGGTTTCGGCGACCGTGGGCAAATCGGGCATGGCGCTAAGGCGTTTGGCGTGGCCCGTGGCCAGCGCGCGGACCTTGCCGGACTGAATCTGTGCCTGCGTGCCGGTGACGCTGCCGATAAACGCCTGGATGCGCCCGCCGACCAGATCGAGCATGGCCGGGCCGGCACCCTTGTACGGCACGTGCAGGAAACGCGCGCCGCTCGCCACGTTGATCAGCACGATACTCAAATGGCCGAGCCCGCCGGCGCCCGGCGAACCGAAGCTTAACTTGTCCGGCTGTGCTTTGGATAATTCGATGAACGCCTGCATGTCCTTCGCCGGCACCGACGGGTGCACCACGATGAGTTGCGGCACATACGCCGAGAGCCCGATCGGTTCAAAATCCTTCAACGGGTCGTAATCGAGCTTGCCAACGAACGCGGGATTGGTGGTGAGGCCCGAGGACGCGCCCAGTATCAGCGTATAGCCGTCGGGCGTGGCCCGCGCAGCGATCGTGTGCGCGATGGCAGTGCCGGCGCCGGGACGGTTGTCAGCCACCACCGGCTGGCCGAATTTTTCCGACAGCCACGCGCCCAGCGCGCGCCCCAACGGATCGGCCGAACCGCCGGGGGGAAACGGAATGATCAGTCGTATGGGGCGATTCGGGAACTCGCTCTTCTGCGCAACCGCAGCCGTTGCGCTCATCAGTGTGACCAGCAATGCAAAAACCACCTTCAATACCGCAAGTGCGTTCATGGCCATGCCTCCTCCAACATGATGGTTTGAGCATGGTAACCCTTTTGGCGGTGACCGCAATGCGTCAATCTACCTGCTGCCCCCGCGACACCGGTTGCGCCCCGGCCAACCGGCGGCAGATCAGTAACCCATGGGAAGACGGCAAGCCTTGGGGTTCAAGCGCCCTCAAGATAGGTGCGGGAGGCATAGTCCGCCGAGATCCGGCCTTCGACGACATCTTTTTCCACCGCGGTAATCTGGCGCTTTTTC
>VGIF01000231.1 GCA_016868015.1 Betaproteobacteria bacterium | reverse complement strand
CGGACTGCGCGACCAGGAATACCTGAGGCTCAAAATCCTCACTTGCATGCTGCCAGCGCTCTGAAATGCCCCAAAATCGCCCACTCGAGTTCCTGAAGAGCCTGTTTAAACATTGCGGGGTTCGCACGACCTGACGTTTACTCCGGCTTCACCCCCGCCGCCGCAAACACCTTGCGCCGCGTGGCGATTTCCGCATACACCATTTTTTCGAACGCCGCCGGCTCACTGGTGAGCGGCGTGGCGCCTTGCTTCATGAATAAGCCGCTAACGTCCTTGAGCGCGACCACACGGGCGACCTCCCTGGATATCTGCGCCACCACCGGCCGCGGCGTGGCCGATGGCACGAAGATGCCGAACCAGCCGTCGTATTCGTAATCCGGCAAGCCCGCCTCGGCCACGGCGGGCACGTCGGGCAACACATGCGAGCGCTTTTTGGTGGTGACCGCGATCGCGGTGACGCGGCCGGCATTGATCAGCGGCACCGACGGCGGCATCGGCGAAAACGATACGTGTAGCCGCCCAGCCATGACATCGGTGATCACCTCGGGCGAGCCGCGATACGGCACATGGGTCATCTGTATGCCCGCCACCAGCCGGAACAACTCGCCGCCGTAATGGGAGCCGCTGCCGATGCCGGAGGAACCGAAGTTAAGCTGCCCCGGTTTTTGCCTGGCGAGCGCGATCAGATCCTTCACCGTTTTCACGCCGAGGTTGGGCGCCACCAGCACCACCAGCGGGTTGCTGGCGACCTGCGTCACCCCTGAAAAATCCTTGTACGAATCGTAGGGCAGCTTCGGATACAAGGCCGCGGCGCTGGCAAACCCCGAGGAGTGCAGCACCCAGGTATGGCCATCGGGTGCGGCGCGCGCGACGATTTCACCCGCCACGGTGCCACCCGCGGCGGGGCGATTGTCCACCACCACCTGCTGGCCCCAGCTTTCGTATAGCTTGGGGCCGATGGTGCGCGCGAAAAAATCCGTCGCGCTGCCGGCGGTAAACGGAATCACAATGCGTATCGGCCTGTCGGGAAATTTCTGTGCATGCGCGTACGGCATTGACACGGCCAGCAGCACTGCGCCGCACCAGTGGACACCTTTTTTCATTGAACATCTCCTCGTTAGCGATGTGGCCGCCGTCTTGAACGCGGGTTGGGCCGGCGCGGTGACCCGCGGCAGGGGCGGATCCTAGCCGAAAACCACCCCGCGCGGTTAACAAATTGATGCGGCACCGAGCGGGCGCGGCCCCCATGACCGCCCCGCAACCAGCAAGCCGCGGCACGGCGGCAAAGTTCAGATGGTTAAGGCATCATACGCACCGGCTCTACCACTGCTCACCCACGGCTCAAGCCCCGCCTTGCACACATGCTAGCCTACATCGCCCGCCGCCTGGCCCAGAGCGTGCTCGCGTTATTCGTGATGTCGGCGCTGGTATTCGTAGGCGTCTACGCCATCGGCAACCCGGTCGATATTTTGATCAACCCGCAGGCGGATCAAGCGGAAATCGCGCGTGTCACCGCGGCGCTGGGCCTGGATCAGCCGATGTGGAAGCAGTATTGGAGTTTTTTGAGCGCGGCGTTGTCGGGCGATCTGGGAAAATCCTTCGCCTCCAACGTGTCGGCGATCACGCTGATTCTGGAGCGCATGCCGGCGACGGTGGAACTTGCGCTGGTGGCGATGATTATCGCCATCGTGCTCGGTCTGCCGCTGGGCCTGTGGGCGGGCTTGAAGCCCGATTCGTTCGCGGCGAAAAGCATCATGGCGGGCTCGATCCTCGGCTTTTCGCTGCCGACGTTTTGGGTGGGGCTGATGCTGATCATGATATTTTCGGTGTGGCTGGGTTGGCTGCCCTCCACCGGACGCGGGCCGACCATCGACGTGTTGGGCTTGCAGCTTTCCATGTTCACCTGGGACGGACTCAAACACTTGCTGATGCCGGCGACCAATCTGGCGTTGTTCAAGCTCTCGCTGCTGATCCGCTTAACCCGCGCCGGCACGCGCGAGGCGATGGTGCAGGACTACGTGCGCTTCGCGCGCGCCAAGGGCGTGCCGGAAAGGCGCGTGGTGTCGGTGCACGTGCTGAAGAACATTTTGATTCCGATTGTCACCGTGCTGGGGCTGGAGTTCGGCTCGCTGATTGCGTTCGCCATCGTCACCGAAACCATTTTCGCCTGGCCGGGCATGGGCAAACTGTTGATCGATTCGATCAACGTGCTCGATAGGCCGGTGATCGTGGCGTATCTGATGATCATCGTGTTTTTGTTCATCGTCATCAATCTGGTGGTGGATATTCTCTACACCGCGCTCGATCCGCGCGTGCGCCTGAGCGGAGCGCGCGCATGAGCGCCGCCGCCACGCTGGCGCGCCAAGGCTCGCCGCTGCGCGAATTCTGGCGCGGTTATTCCAAAAGCCGCGTTGCGGTGGCGGCGTTGATTTTGCTGTTGCTGATTCTCGCGGTGGCGATCGGCGCGCCGCTGATTTCGCCGCAGGATCCGTACGATTTGAAGCAGCTCGACATCATGGACAGCAAGCTCGCCCCTGGCGAAAAAAGCGCCACCGGCGGCCTCTACCTGCTGGGCACCGACGATCAAGGCCGCGATATGTTGTCGGCGATTTTTTACGGGCTGCGCATCAGCTTGGGCGTGGGCGTAATGTCCACCGTGGTGGCGCTCGCCATCGGCATTGTCGTCGGGCTGATTTCCGCGTACGCCGGCGGCTGGACCGATGCGCTGATCATGCGCCTGGTCGATTTGCAATTGTCGTTCCCGGCGATTTTGATAGCGCTGATTTTGCTGGCGATCACCGGCCAGGGCGTCGACAAAATCATCATCGCGTTGATCGCGGTGCAATGGGCCTATTACGCACGCACGGTGCGCGGCGCGGCGCTGGTGGAAAAACGCAAGGAATACGTCGATGCCGCGATCTGCCTGGGTTACAACCCGGTGCGCATCGTGCTGCGCCACATCATGCCCAATGTGCTGCCGCCGTTGATTGTGGTGGCGACGGTGCAAGTGGCGCACGCGATTGCGCTCGAAGCCACGCTGTCGTTTCTGGGTTTGGGCATGCCGATCACGTCGCCCTCGCTGGGCCTGCTGATTTCCAACGGCTTCACCCATTTGCTTTCGGGCAAATACTGGATCAGCTTTTTTCCCGGCATCGCGCTGCTGGTGACCATCGTCGCGATCAATCTAGTGGGTGATCAATTGCGCGATGTGCTCAATCCACGCTTAAAATAAAATTAAATAAAATCAGATACTTACAAACTATTCGCCGACGGGCATTGCTTAACGCCACCCCACCCGGTCGAATATTTTTTGCGCTAGCGCCTGGTGCTTGCCGAGCACGCCGACGTTCAAGGTGTCGGCCTTGAATTGGCCCAACGATTCCAGGCCTTGGTTGTTAAGCGGCGCGCCCGCCACCACCGGCCATTCATTGTTGCCGCTCGCGAAATAGCTTTGCGCGGCGTCACTCGCCAGGTATTCGAGAAAGCGGATCGCGGCATCCTTGTTCGGCGCGGTTCTCACCACCCCGGCGCCGGATACGTTCAGATGCGTGCCAAAACTTTTTTGATTGGGGAATACCAGCGCCAGCGATTCGATACGCTTGCGCTCTTCGGGTTTGCTCGAACTCAATAGCCGCACGTAGTAATACGTGTTGGCCAGCGCCACCGCGCATTCGCCGCTCGCCGCCGCGAGGATTTGATCGGTGTCGCCGCCGCGCGGCGAACGCGCGAAATTTGCCACCACGCCCTGTGCCCAGGCTTGCGCGCGCGCCTCGCCCCAATGCTCGATCAGCGCGCTCATCAGCGACAAGTTGTAGACGTGCCCGCCGGAGCGAATGCAAACCTTGCCCTTGAGTTTAGGGTCCGCAAGGTCTTCGTAGTTTTGTACCGCCGTGGCATTGACCATATTCTTGTTGTAAACAATAACGCGTGCGCGCGTGGAAAAACCAAACCAAAGGTTGCCGGGCGCGCGCATGTGCGCGGGCAAGCGCGACTCCAGCAACTTGGAGGTGACCGGCTGAAACAGCCCCATCTGCTCGGCGCGCCACAAGCGCCCGGCGTCCACTGTTACCAGCAAGTCCGCCGGGCTTGCAGCGCCTTCGTTGCGAATGCGTTCGATCAACGGGTCTTCCGCGGCTTCAATGCGCCTTAACGCAATGCCGGTAGCCTTGGTGAAGCCGCTGTAGAGCGCGTCGTCGGTTTGATAGTGGCGCGACGAATACAGATTGAGCGTGGGGGTTTGCGCATGCGACGCCGTGGTTGTAACGGTAGCGAGCAGCAACGTCGCCATTGAGAAAAAAATATTTGATTTCATATACTTATGAAAAAATCCTTTGATGAACAGCGGTTGCAGATGACTGTAAGTCCAGGCCGCTTTTATACGAATAAGAATCATTATCATTTTCGCCTGGACGCTTGTCAAGCCGGGGAGACGGACCCGCTGCTTTCCCAGGTTAAAGCGTAGCGAGGCACGCTCCCTACGCGTTACACCGTCAAGCTCAGCGCCACATCGCGGGGCACACCGCCGCACCCCAACAAAGCTTAACGCGCGCAACCCGCGCAGCGCTGAACCGGACTATTTCGGATACAACACCATCTGTGTGCACCGAAACAACGCAATCGTGCGTCCACTTTCACGATGCTTCACCACCGCGTCCCACACCTGCGTGCTCTTGCCCAGGTGCGCCGCCTTGGCCACGCAATCGAGATGACCTTCGCGCGCGGTGCCGAGGTGATTAGATTTCAACTCGATGGTGGTATAGCCCGACGCGCCTTCGGGCAAATTCGCCGCGCAGCCGCAACCGCATGACGTATCCGCCAGCGTTACCACGCTGCCTGCGTGCAAAAATCCGTTGGGCGCCATCGCAATCGGCGACACCGCCAGTTCGGCGTGCACTTCACCAACCGCGATGTGTTTGATCACGACACCTATGGAGCCAGGCAATTTGCCGTTGGCACGTTGATTGAATTCGTCGGGTGTGAGCATGATGAAATTTCGCAAAAGTTAAACCAGTGCCGGGCGGAAATGGCCGCCCAGCACAACAGTATAAAATTATCAATAAAATCAAATACTTACAAAATACGGCCAGCGTTACTTAATGCGCAACAGCTTCGCCGCGGTTTCACCGAGGATCGCGATACGCTCGTCGTCGCTCAGGCTCGGCGTGCCGAGGATGTGATCCACCGCCTTGTCTTCCCACGGATACGGGTAATCGGTGCCAAGCATGATTTGGCTCGCCCCAACATTCGCGGCCAGATGGCGCAGCGCTTCGGGCGTGAAAATCAGCGCATCGTAGTACATCTGCTTTAAATATTCGGTCGGCCGTTTTTTCAACACGCGGTTGCAGCGGTTGGGGAATGTCAAGCAGCCGTGATCCGAGCGGTCCATGTACGAAGCGATGTAGCCGCCGCCGTGCGCGGAACAAATTTTAAGCCCTGGGAACATATCCAGCGTGCCCTCGAATATCAGATGCGACAGCGCAATCGTGGTATCGAGCGGATTACCGATCACGTTGTCAAGCACGCCGTTGCCCTTTAACCGCCGCGCGAGATCGGGCGTGCCTTGCGGGTGCAGGAACACCAGCACGTCGAGTTCTTCGCACTTCCTCCAAAACGGGTGGAACTTCGGATCGGCGAATTCGTCGTTGCCGCAACTAGCGCCCACCGCCGCGCCGCGCAAGCCGAGTTTTTTCACCGCGTGTTCGAGTTGCTGCGCGGCGAGGTCGGGAAACTGCAGCGCCACCGAGGCGAACGCGACAAAGCGGTCGGGATTGCGCGCGCAAATGTCGACCAAGCCTTCGTTATTCAAACGCACCACTTCGGCGGCGGTATCGCGGTCGGCGCCATACCAGAACGGATTGATGCTCAGCGCTTCCATGTCGATGCCCTGCACGTCCATATCACGCAGGCGTGTGCTGGCGTCTTCCATCACGATGCCGCCGGTGTGGTGCGCGTGCGCATCTTGCCCCATCAATTTGGACGCCGCCGGTATCAGGCAATGCGCGTGCACGTCGATGGTTTTGACGCGCCGGCCCTTGACCACGACTTCGCGGCGCTTCACCGCCGGTTGCGCCGCGCCGCCGCCGGATTGCGCAGCCGCCGCGTGCAACGGCGCCTGCGCGGCCATCAGCTCGCAACCGGTGAAAAGAACGGCGGGATTCACCGCGGATGTGTGGCCGGCGCTGTTGGTGTGGTGCGTGTGCATGATGTTCTCCTGGATGGATAAAATGAGGGCCTGCCCTCGACTGCTTCAGTCGGCGTCAGGCTCGGCGCGGGAATGACATTGCGATAATCTACGCCGCAATCAATGAAGATCAGTAGTGTCCGGACGTTAATCGAATAAATTCAATTGGTTAGCGGACATGTCCGGAATTTCGTCGGCGACGATTTTGTTAAGTAGTTGATCCAATG
>VGIF01000230.1 GCA_016868015.1 Betaproteobacteria bacterium | reverse complement strand
GCGCGTAGCGGCGGCGCGGCCGCACCGCCGCCCGCCTGCGGCCGCGCGCTGACCTCGCGCCGCGCGGCCGCGAGGATCGCCGCATCGAGTGCCGCCGGCGGTTCTTCGCCGCCGGCGGTTTGCAGCAGGCGCGCAAGGTGCGCATCGCGCCGCGCAGTATCGTCGTTCATGGCCACGAGGCAAGCCCCTGTCGAATCTTGGCGAGCGCGTAGCGCAGCCGGCTTTTCGCCGTTTCGCGCGTCACCCCGGTGGCGTCGGCGATTTCCTCCACGCTCATGCCGGCTTCGTACTGCATCACAAACGCCTCGCGCTGCGGCGCGGGCAGTGCACCCAGCAATTGCAGCAACTGTGCCGCCTGCTGCTTCACGTCCAGATGCCGCTCCGGCTCATCGCGCGGCGCGGCCAGCGGCTCGGCGAAAAACGGCGCATCGTCTTCGTCACGCTCGAACGAGACAAACTGGGCACGCCCGTGCTGGCGGTAGTGATCGATCAGCCGGTTGTGCGCGAGCGTATAGATATAGGTGGTGAACTTGGCTTGCACGGTGTAGCCCTCGCGCGCGCGGATGAGATTCATCCACACCTCCTGAAACAGTTCATCCGCCAGCGCCGCGTCGCGGCAGTTGCGCAGCATGTAACGGTAAACGCCGCCCTTGTGGCGGCGGTAGAGCTCGTCGAATGCCCCGGCATCGCCGTCGCGATAGGCGCTCATGAGTTGCTCGTCGCTGGTGCTGGCGTCCCGGGGCATATGGGGCGCCAGTATAACGGCGGCGCAGCGCGAACGTTACCTTCATCGGGTTCGCGCCTCACGCCTCACCCCTCACGCCTTACCGGGGGTCCGGCACAAACTGCCCCGGAAACGGCGTCGGCCCCGGGCGCGCATACACCGGCGCGTGCGGGATCACGCCTTGCGCCAGCAGGTTTTCATAGGTGTCGTAATAGATCGTGATTACCTCCGCCGGGGTTGCGCTGGCGCGCTCGAAGTGGGTGTAGGTCACGCGCGAGGTTTCGCTGCGGCCATGGCCGGTGCCCAGCGTGCTTGAACGCGGCAACGCGCGCGCCATTTCGCCGCTGTAGTCGGCGCGGTCGCGCGCGCTAGCCGAGGGTGCGGCGGGTGCCGCCGACAGTTCGCTTTCCATCGCCGCACCCGGCGCGCTATCTTGTGAATGCGGCAACGGCGACTCCTGCCGCGGCATCGGCGAGTTCGGTCGGAGCGGCGGCAACGGACGCGGCGGTTCGATGCGCACCGGCGGTTCGTATTTCTTGCGGAACAGCGCCACGCCGATCACGCCGACGTTGTGCGGCCGCCCGCTGCGCGCGGCGTACGAATTGTGATGCTCGGTGAAATAAAACGCTGCGATGCGATCCATGCTTTTGCGCCAGCCGCGAATGTCAAACCCTTGATGCGCGCCGAGCACATAGCCGGTTTGATTCCAGTTAGCGGTTTCGCCCGATACCGCGTTCACGCCGTCGACCGACACCACCGATAAAATTTCCTGGCGTGCGCGGTTTTGCACGCGAATCTGATACTCGTTGCCGGGCTTGCCAACCACGTAATGACGGCCGTTGTGGGTGTAAACCGGCAAGGGGCGATTTTCCACGCGGTCAAAAACGCTGATCTGGGCAATGCCGCCCACCGCGCCCGCCGTGCCCGCCATGGCCAACACAGGCGCAAAACATAAGTATTTGATTTTATTAACTATTTTAATAACGACTCCTTTCAGGTTGGGGATCGCGGCGATGCTCAAGCAGTAAACGGCCACGCACGCAAAATGGGGTTAAGCGCGCGCGCGAAAAATGCGCGGCGCAAGCGTCGTGCGTGCCCTTGCGCGCCCGCGCAACGTGTAGAATCGACGCCATTTTTCCCGCCCAAGGCAGGCCGCATGAACGCCCTTAAAGCTTTCGTCGAATCGCAACTGTTCCAGCGTTTTATCATCGCCGTCATCATCGTCAACGCCGTCACGCTGGGGCTGGAGACTTCACCCAGCGCCGTCGCGGCCGCCGGCGGCGCACTCAGCGCGCTGGACCAAATCGCGCTGGCGATCTTCGTCACCGAAATCGTGCTCAAGCTGATGGTCTATGGGCGCAACTTCTTCCGTGACGGCTGGAACGTGTTTGACTTCCTGATCGTCGGCGTCACGCTCGCGCCCGTGGGCGAGGGGGTCACGGTGTTACGCGCGCTGCGCATTTTGCGCGCGCTGCGGCTGATCTCGGTGGTGCCGTCGATGCGCAAGGTGGTCAACGCCTTGTTGCGCGCGATTCCGGGCATGACCTCGGTGCTGACCTTGATGCTGCTGATCTTTTACATCGGCGCGGTGATGAGCACCAAACTATTCGGCGGCGCCTTCCCCGAGTGGTTCGGCAACCTGGGTGCCTCGGCCTACACCCTGTTCCAGGTGATGACGCTGGAGTCGTGGTCGATGGGCATCGTGCGCCCGGTAATGCAGACCTATCCGATGGCCTGGCTGTTCTTTATCATCTTCATCCTGCTCACCACCTTCGCGGTGTTAAACCTGTTCATCGCCATCATCGTGGACGCGATGAACACCGGCGAACACCAAGAGCAGGAACAAACCCGCGCGCTGGTCAGTTCCGACCACGCCGAGTTGATGACGGAGCTGCGCGCGCTGCGCGCGGAATTGGCCGAACTGCGCACTCGTCAACGCGCCGGTCAGAAGTGAGCCGGATCGCGGGTTGCGGGTCGCGCAACGCGGCGCGCGCATGCGCCGACGGCGATGTTGGGCGGACAATTGTAATATATTGATTTTAAACAATATTTTTAATCCATCAACGCTGCATCAGCGCCAGCGCACCCGCGTGGGCGCAAAGCGGCGCCGCGGCCGAGCATTTTCCGCGGCGGCCGATACGGTTTGTGATTCCGCAGTCGCCGGGCGGCGCATCGGATACCGTGGGGCGCGTGGTGGCGCAGAAGTTGTCCGAGCATTTCGGTCAGACCCTGGTCATCGACAACCGGCCCGGCGCCACCGGCAACCTCGGCGCGGCACTGGTGAAAAACGCCCCCGCCGACGGCCACACCATGCTGTTGACCGCGGCGAACCTGGTCACCAGCCCCGGCTTGTATCAGCGCGTGCCATTCGATCCGGTGAAGGATTTCGCGCCGGTGTCGCAGCTCGCGCAATCACCCAATGTGTTCATCGTGCACCCTTCATTTGCCGCGCACACGTTGAAAGAGTTGATCGATCTCGCCCGCGCCAAACCCGGCCAGATCGATTTTGCCTCGTCGGGGCACGCCTCCACGCAGCATCTCGCTGGCGAGCTGCTTAACTTTGTCGCGGGCATCAGGCTTAACCACATCCCCTACAAAGGCGGCGGCCCGGCGCTGATCGATCTGCTCGGCGCTCGCGTGCCGGTGATGGTGTCGAGCCTGCCCGCGGCAATGCCGCACCTGAAAACCGGCAAGGCGCGCGGCCTGGCGCTCACCAGCGCCAGACGCTCGGCGGCGATGCCGGAGCTGGCAACCGTCGCCGAATCGGGCTTTGCCGGTTTTGACGCAGTGACGTGGCAGGGCCTGGTTTTACCGGCCGCCACTGCGCCCGCGGTGGTGACGCGTGTGGCGCAGGCGGCCGCCCTGGTGCTCTCGCAACCCGAGGTGCGCGAACGCCTGATGGGCCTGGGTTATGAGCCGGTGGGCAACACGCCGGCGGCGTTTGCCGCCTTCATCCGCGCCGAACTCGCGCGCTGGCCGAAAGTCATCCAGGCGGCGGGGATCAAGGGGGAGTAGTGCCGGTTAATGCAAACCCATCGCCGCGGCCATCACTTGCCGACGCTCACACCGGCGCAAACAAGTCGTCGACGCGCGGCGCGGCTTGGATAAACCCTTGCTCGCACAGATAATGCGCCAGCCGCTCGACGATCATGCGATTGGACAGCGTCAAGCCGTAGGGCAGCGGGTTGGCGCCGAATAATTCGCGCGCGCGTTCGCGCTGGGCGTCGCCCCACGGCGCCAGCGTCACGCCGGGGCGCGCCAGCGCGCGCGCTTGCGCCGCCGCGTATGCGCCATACAGCACGCCGGGCAGCGCCGGGTGCGCGGCCAAGGTGTCGGCACGAATCACGATGCAGTGGTTGATGGGAAAAATGCCGGTGCGCGCGTAGTAATCCTGTTCCGCCACGGCCGGATCGGCGAGCACGCAGCGCAAGCGGCGCTCGCGCTGCGGTAGGCGCGCGTCGCGCACGGTAAAACCGAGCATGGCGTCGATGCCGCCCGCCACCAGTTGATCCTCGAGGTCCCCCTCGATCAGCTCGACTGACGCCTGCGTCGGGATCGGCAGGCGCTGATCGGCGCGCGACACCCAGCGGATCGAGCGATGATCGACGCCGTATTCATCCTGCAACAGGCCGCGAAACCACACCGCCGCGGTCATCGAATAATCCTCCACGCCCACGCGCTTGCCCGCGAGCTGGGTCAGATCGGTGAGCGTGCTTTCGCGCCGCGTGATCGCCCCGCCGTGGCGAAACGCGCGAAACGGAAACACCGGGATCGCGCTCAGCCAATCCTGACCACCCGCGCGCAGCACAATGTAATTCGCCAGCGAAAACTCGCACACCTCAAAACAGCGCTGCTTGAGCATCGCGACGAAAATATCCTGCAAGCGCATCGTCTCGTAGCCCAGTTGCAGGCCGCCGGGGAAATCACCCCGGTAAACGCCGGCGATGCCGCGCGTGTGTTCGTGTTCGCCGCCGCGGATGACGAGCTGGGTGGCGGCTTCAGACATGGCGGCCCTCGCGCTGAGCGCTCATCGGCTCAGGCGAGCCCCACCACTTCGGCGAGCGCTTCGACTTGTTCGGTATAACGCCCGACGGGATTCACCAGCAGATGGTCGGCGCCCGCCGCCACCAGCGCCTGCAATTGTTCACGCACTTGCGCGGGCGTGCCGTAAATGTCGCCGGCATCGGCGCCGCCGGGTCTGCGATAGACGATTTTGAACCAGCGGTCCAGCTCCGCCTTGGCGGTATCGGCGCGCTCGGCCACCGACAGGAAAACGCGCTTGGACACCGGGAAGCGCTTCGCATCGCGGCCAAGCTTGTCGAGCTCGTCACGAAGTATTTGCACGGATTTGGCGAAGTCACCCTCTTTCGAGCCGCCGGCGGCGATCCAGCCATCGCCCAGCCTGGCGGCGCGGCGCACCGCGTCCGGGTGATTGCCGCCGATCCACAGCGGCGGATGCGGTTTTTGCACCGGCTTGATCACCATGCCATGGCCGTCGAGCTGGTAAATGCTGCCGCGATAATCGACCTGCGGCTGCGTCCACAGCGCCTTCACGATGTCCACGCCCTCGCGAAAGCGCGTCAAGCGGTGTTCCTTCGGAATTTGGAACTCCGCGTAGTGATGATCGCGCCCCAGCCCGACACCGAGGATCGCGCGCCCGTTACTGAGGTAATCGAGCGTGGCGAACTGATGGGCGATGTGGCTGGGGTTGTGCGTGGGCAGCACCACCACCGCCACCCCCAGCCGTATGCGGCGGGTGACCGCCGCGGCGTAGGTCAGAATCAACGCCGGGTCGAAACTGAACACGTAGTCGAGCGTGTTTTCGGTGACCCATAAATCGCTAAACCCCAGCGCTTCGGCGCGCTCGGCGACGCGGCGCACCGCCGCCATGTCGATCGGCTCCAGCGAACGGTGCGGCAGCGACATGCCGATGGGAATAAGGTCTTTTAGGACCATAAGGGCGCACTCCGTTATTAAAAAGGGCGGCGTTACACGCGCGTGCATCATACCCGGCGCGCGGCGATGGGCGCGGCGCGCGCTTCACGAGTACGTCAGCCGCATCTGTTAATAAACATAAGTATTTGATTTAATTGATATTTTTTGTAGCGCTTCAGGCGGGCATGAGCATCTCGCGCAAGCGGATCAGCGCGTCTCCAATCACCGCTTGCCGCCGTATAACGCGCTAAGCCGTTCGTCCTATGCCATCCGATGAATGGTTTTTCGGGCCCGCCCGACGCACACTGGCGTTGCGCAATCACCCTCCAACAGAAACCGCCGTGAAAAATCTGGCCGTGGAATGCCTCTACAAAATCGCCGCCGTGCTGGTGGCGGTGTTGTTGTACGGCGTGATCGCGATTTTGCAAACGCCGGCGGCGCGCGCGGCGCAACTCCCGGCCGCGACCCTTGCGGCGGCCGCAATCCACCACGGTGAATAACGCGCGCCAGCGCGGCCCGTACCGTCTTCGGCGTCATTCACGATTGACGCTTGCTTAAGCCTGGACACAGCAGGTGCCGGAATTTTCGTGACATTCAACACAGTAGCGCCAAGATTTCACGTTGATGTGACGCCAGCACGTGGCCAGCCTGCGGCGAATTGGTTAGGGATACGCTGATCAAGTAGGTAAAAGGTGCGCCCGAGGAAAGCGATGATGCCGATTATGCGAAATGAATGCTGATTTCATCAGGCCGAAGGCGCTTTCGATGT
>VGIF01000229.1 GCA_016868015.1 Betaproteobacteria bacterium | reverse complement strand
CTGCTGCCAGCGTCATTTGTTTCATGTCTTGCCTCGTGGCTCGCGAATACGTCCTCCCAATCAGAACGTACCACTGGAATTCGCGTTTACAGAGCAATCGGGGACTTATTCAGCGCTTCCTTAACCTGCAGTTTGGGATGTTATCCGGCGTTTTTACCGTTAAAACAAGGCGTCACACACATACGTTTCCACCGCCCCTCACCAGCCTTCCAACTCCGCCACGGCTATGACATACAAACTAGGTCTTACGCTGCTGCTCGTGTTCACCACTGCCACACATGCCGCCGACCAAGTCGATTCACTTCTGGCCCAGTGCACGATAGATTCGTATAGTGATACTGGTAGACACTTCCTTAAGGAGAACAAATCCCAAGTCGACCGAGATGCCGCGTATCGAAATTGGATGCTGCTCTGCATGAAGGCTAAGGGCTTGCGTTATAGCGACAAGAAGTGTCCGTTTGCAAAGGATGGAGTTTCCCAAGTGTCTGAGGCACGCTGCTACGAGAAGATGTAGTCAGCGAAAACATATGCGTAGCACTGTTTCCGCATTACCCACCGACTCGAAGAACGAAATCAACAGCAAACTGGCCGCGTCCATTCAGGCGCTAGATGAACTGCTCCGTCCTCACCTACAACGCCGCTAACCCTTCGCTCCGTCTGACGTGCTACAGCGGGCTTCGCCCGCTTTTGCATGCAGGTGAGTTCAAAAGTTCCCGCCAACGTGCTACAAGTCCAAGTGGTCCATGTCACCGCCCACGATTACAGGAAACCATGAAATGAAGGAATTTCGTCCCGCGAAAAAGCGCGTTGAAGTCTCGGTGGGAGAGTTCGTGCGTATCCTGCGCGAACTTCAGGAATTGAGCCAAAGCCAACTCGCCGAGCTTACGGGTATCCCGCAAGCCACCATTTCCGCCATCGAAAATGGACGCGTTAATTTGGGTGTCGAGCGCGCCAAGGTTCTGGCCCGCGCCTTGAATTGCCATCCTGCCGTGCTCGTGTTTCCCGGCTGGGAAGTTCCGATTGCGCGCGCCGCATAACCTAAGCTCAACCCCGCCCAAAATCCTCCGCCCGCAACTCAATCGGCGCCCCATGCGGCGTGCGATCGGCGGCGTGATCCCAGGCTTCAACGTAACGCGTCAGCGTCGAAGCATCGGCCACGCCCTTCTGCGCCACCATGCGCTCTAGAGCAGCAAGCCAGTGGCGATAGTAAGTCTCGCCGGTGTCCGGGTCGCCGCGTTCACGTGCACGCTTGATTTCCGCGCCAAGTAGCGCGGCCCATTCCGGCCAGGTGAAAAGCCCGCGGTCGTAAAGTGCCAACGTCATGGCAAACGCCTGGGCTTCCCACGGCTCGCGGAATACGGGGCCGTTGTCATCGATTGGGAAGCCAGGCACGGCCTGCGCGACACGCTGCGCGGCGGTAGAATTTCGGTCAGTCATAGTTTTTGCGAATGACAAATCTGCGTGAAACCTAGCCCCGTTTCCCTCATCCCCACCCTTCTCCCGGAGGGAGAAGGGCTTCATCAAACGGCCGGATCGAGGTAAGACTCGAACGCCTCGATCGACACCTTGAGCGTAGCGTCAGCATCCGCGCCCCACAGCTCGCGTGCGTCGAACACCACGGTGTACAGCCATTGCGGGTGTTCGCCCTCGCCGGTGGCGGCGGTATCGGGGAACACATGGCAGCCCTGTATGCGTTCGATCACGCCGACGTGCCCGCGCGCATAACGCGGCAGGCGCGTGTGTGTGGCCGGATGAATGTTTTTGGTGCGCACGCGCTCGCCCACTTTGAAGCGCGCGGGCGCGCTGGCCGGGCGGTCGAACGTGCCGCGGCGCATGATGCGTTCCATATTCGCGGCGGTGAAGGCACCGCGCGGCAACGGCGCGGCCGGGTGCAGCGCGTGGCCCGCGGCCACTTCGTCGGCGCCGATGCGGCCGTGGTCGATCAGCATTTGCCGCAGTGCTAAAAACCATTTTTGATAGTAGGTGGAGCCGAGATAGACATGCGGCGGCAACTCCTCCCGCGCAAAACGCTGCATGTCGATGGTCCAGCCGTTAGCTACGCCCATCGCGCGCGTCATCGCCAGCACGCGCGCCTCCCAAGGCGCGTGAAACACCGGGTCGCGTTCGGATTCGGGCTGAACCGGGCCGAAGCCGTCCATGCCGCCCATGTCATGCACGCCGTCCATCAGGCTGCTCCCGGCGCGCGCGCAAGCCCCGTGCCGATCATCGAGTCGCGCGTCACCAGCTTGGCGAGTTCATCTTCGCTCAAGCCCGCGCTGCCGGCCGGGCGCATCGGCAGCACGACAAAACGCGTTTCCGCGGTGGAATCCCACACGCGTATCTCGGTGCTGTCCGGCAACGTGACGCCAAAATCGCGCAACACGCCGCGCGGGTCTTTCACCGTGCGCGAACGGTACGGCGTCGACTTATACCAAACCGGCGGCAGGCCCAACAGATCCCACGGGTAACATGAGCACAGCGTGCACACCACGATGTTGTGCGTTTGCGGCGTGTTTTCCACGGCGACGAGATGCTCGCCGACGCGCGGCAGATGCCCCAGCGTGGCGACCGCCTTCGAGGCATCTTCAAGCAGGGCTTTTTTAAACGCCGGATCAGCCCACGCCTTCGCCACCACCCGCGCGCCGTTGTGCGGCCCGATGCGGGTTTCGCAAGCTTCGACGATGGCGTCGAGCGCCGCGGGTTCGACGTAACCCTTTTCGGTGAGGATGGTTTCGAGCGCGCGCACGCGCAATTGCATTTCGGACAGTTCCGAACCGCCGCTGTGATCGTGATCGTGGTGGTGATCTTGAGTGGTCATGGGTGTGCGGACTCAAGGGAGTTGAGGTGGAAGTTACTGTATCACGCCTGGTAGTGGTGCGCATCGCGCAAACTTCGGATGGGTGAAGCGCAGCGCAACCCATCAGCGATTAGTTGAGGGTTTAGGGTGCGGGGTTGGGAGTGAAAATCAACGCACCCGCGGTGGTGGGGTTACGCGCAACCCTCAACGCCGAACTCGCAATCCGGCACCGCCGGTGATGGGTTACGCTACGCTTCACCCATCCTACGAAAACAGCGGTTTTTTGCCCCCTACCGCGCAATCACCCCCGCCGGCGCGTAATTCACCCGCTGCACTTCGGCAATGGAATTTCCCGCGATCCGCCCCTCCACCAACTCATACCCCATCAGCGCAAACACCCGCCCGCCGATGAACAACGGCCGCGAGTTGCCGTACCAATCGACGCACGAGGCGCGGCAGCCGTCGTTGATGTTGCCGCTGCCGGGTGTGGCATCGAGTGCGCCAATTTCGCTCAAGCGCAGCGACTGGTTCTTCAAAAACAACACCGCGGCCGACGCGTTACGCAGTTGCGCGGCACCGGGGCGCATAGCGCCCGCCACCGGCAAGCCGACGATGCCTTCGTCGTGGTTGTCGGGCTTGTAGAAAAAACCGTGGCTGCGCGTTTCGCCCTGCGCGGCATCACGGCGCGTGTAGCGGTCGGTGGGTGTTGCCTGCGCGGCAAGCCGCACGCTGGTGAAGTGCAAATCCTGGCCGTCGCTGCCCACCACCACGGCGTTCGCGCCCATCGCTTCGATGCGATCGACGCCGTGCGCCAGCGGCAAGGTTTGCACCGCGGCAGATGTGGAATGGGCGGCGGCGTAACGCACGGCGTAAACATTCGAGTTCAAGGTGCGCGGCGCGCGCCGCCAGCCGGCACCTGCGCCGTAGAGCAAGTAGTCGCCGACGTAGCGGTTTTGCAGCGCACCGGGTTGGGGCACGGGTAATGCGCGATAAGCCGCGGCGGGCGCGGCATCGCGGCCGTTGCCAAAACTCGCGAGCGGCACGCGCATCAGTGCCATTTCGCCGCCTTTGATTTCCGCCGCCCACATGCCGTCGCCGCGGCCGTTGGCGCGCACCAGCACGTTCAAAAATCCGTCAGCGCCTTCGAGAAACGAAAACTGGTCGATCGGGCTGCCCGCGGTTTTGAGTGCACTCGGCGCAGCGCCATCGAGCGGGATGCGAAACACCGCCGAATTGGTCGACGCGCCTTCGGGCGTGCGGCGATACGCGGTGGTCCACACAGACACGGACCTCGCCGAGACGTAAAACACGCGTCCCGGCGCGCCCATCACCGCGGTGCTTTCGCAATCCATGTCGGGTTTGGCGATGTCGCACACCGTCACGGTGTGCAGCGCGATGCCTTGATACGGATCGAGCGGCTCATCGGTGCGATAAATGCGTGTCGCTGGGGCAATGGGTTTGAAATCCGCCGTGGTCACGCCGGGCCGCCAGCGCCGCATCGCCGGAAACGCGGGGAACGGATCGGCCGTGAACGGGTTTAAGCGCAGCGGCGTATAAAAAATCAGCTTGCTGCCGATCAAGCGGCTGGCGTAGTTGCGCGAGGAGTAATAATCGTTCGAGCGCAGGTGATAGGTGGCGCGATATTTCAAGCCGCCGTTGGCGTTGATATCGAACAAACCGATTTCCGTGCCGCCGCGTTGGTAGCTATAGCCGATGACGATGATGGTGTTGCCGGCAATCAGCATTTCGTCGTACCACGCGCCGCGTGGATCGATGCCCTCGCCGAACGCATCCACCGCCGACACCGGCCGCAAATTTGTATCGCGCAGATTGACCGTGAACAAACGCCCGCGCCGCAGGATTACCAAATGCTCACCGTGCAGTTTGACGATGCCGCCTTCGTCTACACCCGCGGTTTGCACGTTGGTGATGCTGTCGGCCGCCGCGCCCAGCGCGCTGGTTTCCGCCGCGGCGGATACGGCGGCTTTAGTCGCTGGCGCGGGCAACGGCACCGTCAGCGGCCCCGCTTGCGCACGCGCTGCTTCGCGGCGCTTGCGTTCGTCGGCCATGCGGCGCTGCTGTTCTTCCGCCCACGTTTTAAACAGACTGCGGATTTCCTGTTCGTTCTTGAATGCCGGCAATGCCGCGCGTGATGCGGCGGCACTGTTTGGAACCTGATCCGTGGATTCAACCGCGGCGCAGCCGCTGAGGGTGAGTAGCGCGGCCATTGCCGTAGCCCACAGGGGTTTCTTACCGTTCATGTTTAATCGCTTTCCGCGAATGTCGCGCGTTAGGGTAATCAATAAAATTACGTAAGCACCTGATTTTAAAGTACTTTTTAAAATTTGTTCAACAAGCATTGCGGATACCGACCTGTAAACGAAGCGCGCCGGAAAAAGGGGTTAAAGCATCAGTTGTCAGTGCGGTGACTCGATGTCACAGATGGCGTCAGGACAGAGGCCGGCAATCGGCACGTCAGCACTGCGTTTGCGCTAATTGCTGCGCAGGCCGGCGTCCCGCACCACCCTGGACAACGTCGCGATTTGCTCGCGCCGAATCATGTCGTATTCTTCGGGCGTGCTGGGTGCAGGTGCAAAGCCGAAAGCTTGCAGCCGCTCTTTGACATCCGGGAGGTCGAGTATCCGCGCAACCTCGTTACCGATCTGACTCCGGATGGGGCGCGGCGTGTGCGCTGGCGCCAGCAGCCCGGCCGACGATTCCGGCCGCTTGAATTCGGCAAACGTCTCCGCCATGGCCGGCACATCCGGCAATACGGGTGAGCGCTGTGGCGTGGTCACCGCCAACGCCAGCAACTTGCCGTCCTTGATAAAGGGTAGCGCGGGCGCCAGACTCGCGAAGCCGTAGTGGGTGCGGCCCGCGAGCGTTTCAATGACGGCGTCCACTCCGGCCTTGAATGCCACGTTCACCACCTTGGTCTCGGCGGCAAGCCGAAATCTTGCCCCGTTCAAGTGGCTTAGCGAGCCGGCACCACCGGTGCTGTAGATGATCTTGCCCGGCTGAGCGTGGGCGAGCGCGACGAGATCTTTGATCGACTTGATGCCTAGCGCCGGCGCCACAAACAGTGTCTGCGTGACGTACCCAACCTGACTCACCCCCACGAAGTCTTTGAAAGGATCGAAAGGAAGATTGGGCTGTAGCGCGGCGAGGATTGAAAAATTCAACGTGAACCAAAGTGTATGGCCGTCAGGCGTGGCCTTGGCGACAACGTTTGCCGCCAGCAGGCCACCTGCGCCCGGGCGGTTTTCCACCACCACCGGTTGCCCCCAACGCTCGCTCATCTTCTGCCCGAGCATGCGCGCGATGGTGTCGGTCTGGCTGCCGGCGGGGGTGCCCGTCGCCAGGCGGATTGGTTTACTTGGAAACTTGTGCTGCGCGTGCGCAATATCCGGAAGTGCGATGGCCGCAAGGCTCGCCGCGAGTATGATTTTTTGCAATGCACGCATCGAAACACGCTTAGGATATCCAGCAACACATTACTTGCAGTGATTATAAATGACAGTAGTGTCCGGACGTTGAGTGCCCGAAACGTGCTAATTGGTTGATTGTAAATAAATAACAGATGATTTTTTCTGGTCTCGATTTGAACAGCGTTTTCTCGATTTGCGATCCTGCGAGCAACTCACTCGCAGGAGATATCGATGAACCTGGGCAAACTCGTGTTCGCGCAACTCACGCAGCACATTCCGTTGACGACGTTTCGTCGTTGCGTGGCGCGCTA
>VGIF01000228.1 GCA_016868015.1 Betaproteobacteria bacterium | reverse complement strand
CCGCCATCACCATGCGCATTCCGATGAGCCCGCAGACACGCACTCGGCCAAGCAAAACGGCTTCTGGTGGAGCCATGTCGGCTGGTTCCTCGCGCGTGAGAATTTTCCGACGCGGCGCGAACGCATCGATAACTTGTGGCATTACCCTGAACTGCGACTGCTGGACCGTTTTGACGCACTGGTTCCCGTGTTGCTGGCGCTCTCGCTCTTCGCATTCGGCGAGGCTTTGGCGGCATGGGTGCCTGCACTCGAAACCAATGGTCTGCAAATGCTGGTGTGGGGATTTTGTATCTCGACTGTGGTGCTGTACCACGCCACCTTCACCATCAATTCGCTGGCGCATCGCTTTGGCCGCCGCCGCTACGCCACGCGTGATGAATCGCGCAACAATCCGTGGCTGGCCTTGCTGACTTTCGGCGAGGGCTGGCATAACAACCACCATCACTACCCTGGCTCTGCGCGTCAGGGCTTCTACTGGTGGGAGGTCGATGTCACGTATTACGGTCTAAGGCTGCTGGCGGCGCTGGGCATCATCTGGGATTTGAAGGCCGTGCCCGCGAGGGTGCGCGCTGCACGGCGCGAAGGGGAGCGATGAAAATCGCCATCATTGGCAGTGGTATCGCCGGCAATGTGGTTGCGCACCATCTGCATCAAGCGCATGACATTACCGTGTTTGAAAGCGCCGCGCACATCGGCGGCCATACCCATACGCATGATGTCGAGCTCGGCGGTGAGCGTCATCAGATCGACACGGGTTTTATTGTCTTCAATGACTGGACTTACCCCAACTTTATTGCCTTGCTGAACGAGCTGGACGTGGCGTCGCAGCCATCTGCCATGAGCTTTAGCGTGCGCAACGAAGTGTCGGGACTCGAATACAACGGCACCTCCCTCAACAGCCTGTTTGCACAGCGCTCGAACCTGCTGCGGCCCTCGTTTCACCGCATGATCCGCGATATCCTGCGCTTTAATCGCGAGGCGTCGCAACGCATTGTTTCCAAAGAGGAAATTGCGCTGGGCGCATATCTGGCGCAAGGCGGTTACTCACCTCAGTTCATCGACGATTACCTGATCCCGATGGGCGCAGCGATCTGGTCCACCGACCCGGCGCGCATGTTGTCGTTTCCCGCGCGGTTCTTTGTTCGGTTCTTTCACAACCACGGCATGTTGTCGGTGGATCAGCGTCCGCAGTGGCGGGCAATACGCGGCGGCTCGGCGCGCTATGTCGACAAACTCGTTGCGCCCTTCAGGCAACGCATTCGCGTGAACACGCCGGTCGAGCGCGTGTGGCGCATGCCCGGCCGCGTGATGGTCAAGACGCGTGACGCCGAAGCCGAATCCTTTGATCAGGTGTTTTTCGCGTGTCATTCGGATCAGGCGTTAAACATGCTCGCCGACCCCAGCCCGCTCGAACGCGAGGTGGTCGGCGCCATCACCTATCAGTCGAACGAAGTGGTGCTGCATACCGATACCTCCTTGCTGCCCCGCAAAAAGCTGGCGTGGGCGGCGTGGAACTATCACGTGGGCGCAGGGCGGAACGCCGCCACCCTCACCTACAACATGAACATTCTTCAAAGCCTGAAGTCGCGCCATACCTTCTGCGTCACGCTCAACCGCACCGCCGACATCGCGCCGGACAAAATCATCAAGCGCCTGAACTATGACCACCCGCTCTACACGCCCGCGGGTGTGGCCGCGCAGCAGCGCCAGCACGAGGTCAATGGCGTCAACCGCACCTACTACTGCGGCGCCTACTGGCGTTACGGCTTTCACGAGGACGGCTTGGTGTCCGCGCTGGCGGCGCTCAAACATTTCGACGAGGCCCTGCATGCACAGCGCCATCTATCGCGGGTGGCTTAGACACCGGCGCTTTGCGCCGAAGCCGCACGAGTTTCGTCACCCGCTTTTCCTCATGTACCTCGATCTTGCGGAGCTGGATGAGGTATTTCGCGGCCGCTGGCTGTGGTCCACGCGCCTCGCGGCGCTGGCGCGCTTTGACCGGGCCGATCATCTGGGTAATCCCCATGTGCCACTGGATCAGGCCGTGCGTGATCTGGTGGCGCAACAAACGGGCACCCGGCCCGATGGCCCGATCCGCTTGCTCACGCATCTGCGCTACTTCGGGCACTGCTTCAACCCGGTGAGCTTTTGCTATTGCTTCGATGCGGCGGATACGCGTGTGGTGTGCATGGTGGCCGAAGTCAACAACACGCCCTGGGACGAGCGCCACTGTTATGTGCTGAACCAGCCGCTGCGCGCCGTGCCCGGAAAGCACCAGACCTACCGCAGCGAAAAAGTATTCCACGTGTCGCCTTTCATGCCTATGGAACTGGCGTACGACTGGGGCTTTTCCACGCCGGGCGCTGCGCTGAATGTACACATGGCTTTGCAGTCATCCGCCAAGGCTGATGCCGCCACGCAGCCCAAGGTGTTCGACGCCACGATGCAACTGACGCGCGCGCCGGTCACCGCCGCGCAACTGGCAGCTGCGCTGGTGCGTTATCCGTTCATGACGCTCCAGGTCATCGCAGCCATCCACTGGCAGGCGTTGCGGCTTTGGCTAAAACGCGTCCCTGTTCATACCCATCCCGCTAAATTGCCCGCGCGGCAACGCCCCCTGCCGGATGCCGCGCCGCTGGCCTTACCGGAGAAACCCGCATGAAAGAAGCCATCCTCAATGACCGTGTCAAATTGCCGCGTGTCGATCCCAAGCCCTTTTTCCTGGAGGGCATTGCCAGGCGCGCCGTGCATCAACGCCTGGCATCCATAAAACGCGGGTCGCTGATGATCAGCGACGGCCGTGACACTGCGCGCTACGGCACGGCCAATGCGCAATATCCCCTCAATGAAACCGTGCGTGTACACGATCCGCGCTTCTACAGCGAAATGGCCTTCGGTGGCTCCATCGGCGCGGGCGAGGCCTATATGCAGGGCTACTGGAGTACGGATGACCTGACCGCGGTGATGCGCATCATCCTGCAAAACCGTGATGTGCTCGATGGCATGGAGACTGGCTGGGCGCGCCTGACGGAGCCCGTGCGCAAGGCCCTGCACTGGGCCGCGCGCAATACCCGCAGCGGCAGCAGCCGCAACATCCAGGCGCATTACGACCTCGGCAACGACTTTTTCAAGCTGTTTCTCGACCCCACGATGATGTACTCCAGCGCAATCTTCGAACACGAAGGCATGCCGCTGGAAGCTGCATCCGTCGCCAAGCTTGACCGTATCTGCCGCAAGCTCGATTTGAAGCCCGGCGACCGCGTGATGGAAATCGGCACTGGCTGGGGCGGCTTCGCGCTGCATGCCGCCCGGCATTACGGCTGCCATGTCACCACCACCACCATCTCCCCCAGCCAGCACGCCATGGCTCGCGAACGCGTGGCGGCGACCAGCCTTGGGGATCGCATCACGCTGCTGTTGCAGGACTATCGTGATCTCGGTTGCGAGAAAAGCGGGCAATACGACAAACTGGTGTCGATTGAAATGATCGAGGCCGTGGGGCATCAGTACTACGACACCTTCTTCGGCAAATGCAGCGAGCTGCTGAAACCCGATGGTACGATGATGTTGCAGGCTATCACCATTGCCGATCAGCGCTACGAGTCGGCAAAACGCTCGGTGGATTTTATCCAGCGCTACATCTTCCCCGGCAGTTGCATCCCGTCGGTCACCGCCATGAGCCAGTCGCTGACACGCGCGACCGACATGCGGCTGATTCATCTCGAAGACATCGGCCCGCACTATGCGCTGACGCTGCGGCGCTGGCGCGAGGCCTTTAATGCCCATCTTGCAGAGGTGCGCGCACAGGGTTACCCGGAGAGCTTTATCCGCATGTGGGAGTTCTACCTGTGTTACTGCGAGGCGGGTTTTATCGAGCGCGTGATTGGCGACGTGCACATGCTGCTGATCAAACCCGAGGCGCGCCCCGTGCCGCCGCTGCCCGCGATCAGCGGGCCGAGTTATTCGCCGGCCTGACGATGCGCCGTTTGCTGCTCCTTCTCACACTCGTCGCCGTGCCACTGTCTAGTCACGCGATCGAGGAACCTGACTACACAATCATCAAGACTTTCGACAAGGTGGAGTTGCGCCAATACGCGTCCTATGTTGTGGCGCAAGTGGTGCTCGACAGCTCGGCCGAAGACGCTGGCAATCAGGCCTTCCCCATTCTCGCGGGCTACATCTTCGGCAAGAACAAGGGCGAGAAAAAGTTCGCCATGACGGCACCGGTCACGCAGACCGCCGTGCCGGTGCGCATGGACATGACTGCGCCCGTAACCCAGACCGCCGTGAGCGGCGGCATGCGGGTGCAGTTTGTGTTGCCCAAGGGGGTGACACTGGCAACCGCCCCCGAGCCAATCGACACGCGTGTGCAACTGCGGGTGGTGCCGTCTGGCACGTGGGCAGTCATCCGCTACGCGGGCTCCTGGTCGCAGTCCAATTACCTCGAACACCTGAGGGCGTTGAAGGCGTCCCTGGACACGGCGGGCGTGGCCACTCAAGGCGAGCCCGTGCTGGCGCGCTACAACGCGCCCTTCACGCCATGGTTCATGAGGCGCAACGAGATCTGGTTGGCACTGCGCTGATGCAGTTACCAGGCGCAGGGAGCGGCGTTTTTTCGGCGCAAGGTGTGGGCCATGAATCGAATTGCACAGCGCCTGTCTGCCAGCGTGTTGGGTGCATGGCCCTGGCACTACCTTGTGGTGTTTCGCAAGCGCAGTTGAACATCAGTTCGGGAATCCGTAAAACGAGTTGAGCCGGCGCATCCGGTTTGACATCGGCCGCGAATATCGTACGGATCACGGCCGGACTTGCTGTTCGAAGCGGCTCGTGAACGCCAGCATCCGGTAGCGGTTCTTGCCCCAGTCGTACAAGGCCAACAACGAGCGCGATCGAAAATCAATGCGCTGCGCCTGCGGCGCCGATGCGAAAGTCGACCTGATCCATGAACCCGGCGCGCGTGGTAAAGATCACCTCCATCGCAAGAGGCTCCCGGCGCACGACGGTAGCCTCGGGCAAACTCGCCAGAGTGGCCTGCAACCTCGCTGTGGCCTAATCAGGCGTGCCCACGTAACGCAGCGGTACCAAACCGCCGGTGCCCAGAGAGCTCACGCAGTGGCTGGCGAGGCTACAAGTCAGATCCGGGCTGCCGGCAGCGGGCGCGCCCGTTGCACCCGGCGTTGGCGACGTTGCACCACAGGCACCCAGCAGGGTCGCCAACATCAAGACGGCGAAACTGGATTTCAATCGAACGCTGCTCAATTCACGGCACATGTTTGCAAGAGACCTTTACGCGGTATGGTCATGGCAACTTGCTGGACGCCCCGTTTCATCAGGCAAGCTCGCACATGAGGAGGAGCAGAAGGCCGTTCTTGTTGCGCCCCTCAACAGCATACGGGTCAACACCGCTTTCAACATCCGTATCGGTCCCGTTGTAACAACAAGGTCAAACCCTTTTCACCACGGAACACGGTGAAATACACGAAAGACCTCATCCCGCGGTTCACGGTTGTAGTGGTAGGGTGCGGCAGGCTGCCGCCCATAGCAGCGAACGCGGCCTCAGGATCACCACGCGTGATTGACCTTCAGCGCATCAAGCTGCACACGCGTTTTCTTAATGACTGGTCCACGCGTGACCTCGGCACCGAGATTTTCGGTAAACGCATTGAGCTGCCCTTCGGCATCGCTCCCACGGGCAGCGCCGGCTTGATGTGGTATCGCGGCGAGATTGAGCTGGCGAGGGCTGCCGCTAAGGCGGGCATTCCTTTCACCCTCGCCACGGGGGCGCTCACCTCGCTGGAAGATGTGACCCAGGCGCTGCCCGAGGCGCGCAAGTGGTTTCAGCTCTACCCGTGGGCGGATGAGGCCGGTTCCTACGAAATGGTCACGCGCGCGCGCGACCTGGGTTGGGAGGCGCTGGTGGTCACCATTGACGGAGCACCAGGCCGCGGACGCGAGCACAATGAACGCAATGGTTATTCATTTCCGTTCAAGCCGAATATGACCGCGGCGGTGGACATGGCGATGCATCCGGGCTGGATGTGGCGCGTGATGCGCAAGTACCTGCTGGACGAGGGCATGCCGACCAACGCCAACTTTCCCGAGCGTTACCGCCATACCGTGCTGGATGGTAAGACGCGCACACGCCCCAAGCCCTTCCAGGCGATGACGTGGGAGCACATTAAGAAATTCCGTGATTTCTGGCCGCGCAAACTGATCGTCAAAAGCATACTGAGTGCCGATCAGGCGCGCGCCGCCGTTGATGCGGGGGCGGACGCCATCGTGGTGTCCAATCACGGCGGCCGAGCGTTTGACAGCGCCATTGCCACCATCGACGTGCTGCCCGAGGTCGTCGAGGCGGTGGGTGAGCGTTGCACTGTGATCCTCGACAGCGGCATCCGCCGTGGCAGCGACATCGTCAAGGCCATCGGCCTCGGCGCCAAGATGGTGCTGGTCGGCCGGGCAACACTTTACGGCACCGCCTGCGGCGGGCAGGCGGGTGCCGCACGGGCGATCAAGATACTGTCAGAGGAAATGGAACGCAGCTTTGGTTACGTGGGCGTGCGGCGGGTTTCCGAGATTGGGCCACAGATTTTTGCGCAAAGTAGTGTTGGAAAGGTTATGTAGGGCGCAATAACCGAAGGGCATTCTGTCGATTGTGCTTGCACTGAGCTAAAGTGGGCGCCACGCGCAAGGTATTCGATGTCCTGCAAA
>VGIF01000227.1 GCA_016868015.1 Betaproteobacteria bacterium | reverse complement strand
TGGCGACTGGCCGTCCGATGATGGTGCGCTTGACTTCCATCGCCTTGCGAAAGCCCGCCGGCAGGTTGGATGCGGACCAGCCGGTATCCGCCGCCTGCTCGGTCACGTTCAGCGCCGAGCGGTCGACCCGCCACTTTTGAGTCTGGGCCAGCGCCTCATAACGCGACGAAACCTCATCGCGATTAAAACGGGCACCCAGCGTCAACTGAGAAAAAGCAAAAGATTCAATCACTTCCGCGCGTTCGTTAAACACTTGTGCACGCAGCGGCAGCCCCGAACTCAGCTCCGCGCAAAAGCGCCTGCCGTAACGCAACTTGTCTCGGGGCGTGACGCTAATCCAGCGGCAGTCATAACCCGCGATGCGCCCGGCCTCGCGCATGCTCACCTCATACTGCTGGGTCAGATCGGCTAAATTCTCCGGCAGCATCACCGGCAATTGCCGCGTGCCGCGCCGCTCGACCAAAACCGCCTTGGCATCCGGGATGTACGCAGTCACATGATCGTTGGCGCGTATGATTTCGCGCGGCAGCCCGTCCAATGTTTCCAGCCGCTCGAATACGCCGCCCGCCGCATTGACATAATGCACCACGCGCGAGGTCTCGACACGATTGCCATGCTGATAAAAAAAGGTACCGGAATAGCTAACCGAGCGCGAAGACTCGGCAATCTTTTTGAGCCACTCCAATGCATCGCCGCGCGCGTCTTGCGCGCAGACATCGAGCGCCGCGACCGTGGCAAGCACGACAACCCAGAATTTCATCGGATAAGACGCAAGCAAGGGTGTGAAGATGGCGTTTTACTCGCCCGTGTTGGAGACCGTGCGGATGTAGGGCGTCACACCCTGGATCGCGGTGCTGGGCGAAATGCCTTGATGCGCCAGCAAGTACTCCTGCACCTGATCCACCACCGCTTGCGACGATTGCGCGATTTGCGGTTCCGACGCCTGCGTGATGGGCGCCGCATCGCCTTGTGCCATAGCTGCCACGGCCGACGCTTGCGCCGCCGCCGGCGCCCGAACGAGTTCCGCGCCCGGCGCATGCGACTGCAGCACGTTTAACGCTGCCCAACCCACCACCAGCGCCGCCGCAAGCGACGCCGCGGCGGTGAGCGCGTAGGTTTGCGTTTTGCGCGTGACTCGCAGGCGCGGCGCAAGCACCGTGGGTTCAAGCGCCAAGCGCTCGCTAACACGCTCGGTAAACCCCTGCGCGGTAACGCCCCGGCCCGGCCAGCGGTCGGCGCGCATGGCATCGCCGATCAAATGGTACGAATCCCAATGCTCTCGCAGCGCGGCATCGGCCTTGACCCTGGCGATTTCCCGTTTGGCCACGTCGGCATCCAATTCGCCATCCATCAGCGCCGAAATCGTCTGCCCCGAAACTTCACCTTGTCCAACATGCGCACCGTCCATCACCATCTCCTATCCTTACCCGTGCCGAGCATCGGCCGTAACTGTTCCGCGATTGCTTCCCGTGCCCGGAATATCCTGGAGCGCACCGTCCCTATGGGGCAATTCATCACCGCGGCGATTTCCTCGTAACTTAGGCCTTCCATTTCGCGCAAGGTAATCGCCGTGCGTAAATCTTCAGGCAGTTTTTCCAACGTTTGGTTCACGGTATCCGCCACCTGGCGGCTCATCATTTCGTTTTCCGGCGTGTTTAAATCCTGCAGTAACTCGCTTTCACCAAGATCTTCGGCCTCTTCCGCATCCATCGCCGTGGATGTCGGTGCGCGCCGCCCCATCGCCACCAAATAATTCTTGGCGGTGTTGATGCCGATGCGGTAGAGCCACGTATAAAAAGCGCTATCGCCGCGAAACATCGGAAGCGCGCGATAAGCCTTGATAAAAGCCTCCTGCGCCACGTCCTCCACCTCGGTCGGGTCCCGGATGAACCGGGACAACAACCGCACCAGCTTGCGCTGGTACTTCGCAACCAACATTTCGAACGCGTGCTTGTCGCCACGTTGTGCGCGTTCGACCAACTGCTGGTCGATTTCGCGGTCGCTCATGAACCCCGCCCCTGTCGTTTGTGTTTTCCGGGTCGGACATCGTGCCGGATTGCAAAACCGGCAGTATACCCAACCTGTGGGCCCCGTACGCCTGCGAGCGCACGATTAGGCACTCCAAATCCCGGAGTCAACCGCGATAAGCAAAAGACAAAGAGGCCCAAATTTAGTTCTCGACCGGCCGGGAATATGTCACGCGGGAAGTTACGCGGCCGCATGGTAGAGTCCATAAGGTAGAAACTGCCGCTCGATCCGCTCGAATAACCCTTGGATCAACAGCGCCAGTAACGCCGCCGGCACCGCTCCGGCCAGCATCAGGGCGCGGTCGTTGACCGCCAAGCCGGCCACGATGCGTTCTCCGTAGCCCCCGGCGCCGATAAAGGCAGCAATGGTCGCCGTGCCCACATTAATCACCGCGGAAACCTTAATTCCGGCCAGGATTGCGGGCAGCGCCAGCGGCAGCTCGATGAGCCGCAGCACCGCGCCCTTGCCCAACCCCAAAGCGTAACCCGCCTTGGCGAGCCCCGGCGCCACGCCGGCGAGCCCGGCCTCGGTGTTGCGCACGATCGGCAGCAGGCCATAGAGGAATAACGCGATCACCGCCGGCACCATGCCGATGCGGCCCAGAGCCGCGATCAGAAACGCGAGCAGCGCCAATGCCGGAATGGTTTGCAGCACGCCCGTTGTGCCCATGATCCAGGGCCGCGCCCGTGCCGAGCGCGCCGCCCACACGCCAAGCGGCACGCCGGTCACAACACTTAAAGCGAGCGCGCCGAACACCAGCAAAGCATGCTGCCCGGTCAGCCGCCAAAAATCCGGCGCGATCAAACGGGTCAGAAAGCCGGCGCGCGCTTGCGCCGCGGGCGTTGCCGTGCCCGACAAAAAATCACTCGCCACCCGCGCAAACGGTTGCCCCTGGAGCTCAGCGGCGGCGTTCAAGCGAATCATGGTTTCGCTGTTCAAACGCCGCTCCAGCGTTTGCAAGGCTTTAAACGCTTGCGGCGCGCGCAGCGGAAAATCGGCGCGATACACCAGCAGCGCTTCGTAAGGCGGAAAAAAATTTTTATCGTCGGTCAGAATACGTAGACCATGGCTCTCAAGCTTGGCATCGGTGGTGTAAACATCGATCACATCCACGGTGCCGGCCTTGACCGCTTCATACGCCACGCCGTGATCGAGGCCCGTGGGTTGCGTGCTCAGCCCGTACACTTCGCGCAGCGCCGGCCAGCCATCCCTGCGGTTGATGAATTCTTGCGTCAGGCCCCAGCGCAACGCGGTGTGCGTTGCGAGATCCGAAAGCGTCTTGATATTGAGTTGCGCCGCGCGCGTCTCGCTCATCGCCAGCGCGTACGAATTGCCAAAGCCCAGCAACACGCCCGCGGCGAGCCCCTGGTTTTTAAGCAACGCGTTTAACGCGTCAAGCGCGGGCACGTGCTTTAAGCCCAGCAGTTCGAAGGCGAGCGTGCCGGTGTAATCGGGGTAAACGTCGATGGCGCCACTTTTTAACGCCGCAAACAAAATCGCGGTGTTGCCCAAGCCTGGGCGATGCGTGGCGGCAAGTCCCGGCTCGGCGGCGATGCGCTGCGTTATGATTTCGCCGAGGATGTACGATTCGGTGAAGCGCTTGGAGCCAACCGTCACGCTCTGCGCGGTCAGCGTGCTCGTACACACGATGAGGCCGAGCAACAAACCGACGCATCGAAACCACACCCTATTCGCCTCACGCCTCACGCCTCACACCTCACGCAGTAAATTTGCTTGCGTCCATCATTGGCGCTACCATCTTTCACCACAACCAACGCGGCTATCGATCATGAGCCAACCCAGCGAAAAAACGAAAGTGGTGATACTCGCCCGCAGCTACCGCATCAAGGGCCATATCCATTTACAGCCTGGCGCGCGCGTGACCGATTATATGATCGACTCCAAGGACTTCATGGCGCTGACCGACGTTGAAGTGTGGGAACTCGCCGGGCGCCTGGTGATGCAATCGCCGTTTATCAATGTGAGCCGCGATCACATCGAAGTGGTGGCGCCGGACAACGCTGAGCACGCCATTACAAAAAAAACGTAAGTACTTGATTTTATTGATTATTTTTAGACCGTCGCAGGCGCCGGCGCGATCGATGCGATTGCGCTAAACAAGCTGGCGACGGTATCGCGCGCAATGCCGCGGGTGATAAACACGATGCGCGTTTCTTGATCGTCGCTGGGCCATTTGTCCAGTTCGATCGGCGGATGAAACAAGTGCTGCACGCCTTGCACGATCAAAGGCCCCTTGTGCCCCGCCACATTGACCAAGCCTTTGACGCGAAATAAATCCGGTCCGCGCAGCGTCGCCAGCACCTCCATGCACTGCGAAAACGAATTCCAGGTGAACGGCTCTTTGTAGCGCAGGCTAAATGACGTAACGTGGGTGTCGTGCAGATGCTTGTGCCCGTGTTCGTCGTGGCCGTAGTGACCGTGATCGTGTTCGTGCTCTTCCGGCCCCATCCAGCGCTCGACGTCTTCCAGCCGCGATTGCATGCTGCGCAGCGCGACATCAATCAAAAACGCAAGCTCGATTTCGCCGTTCACCGCGCGCTTTACCGGCGCGCGCGGGTTGAGTTCTTGCAACTTCGCCTCGAGCGCAGTGGCCTTGGTTTCATCGACCAGATCGGTTTTGGTGATCACCAAGCGGTCGGCGAGCGCCGCTTGCTTCACCGGCTCGGACAACGTGTTGATTTGCTCCAGGCCGTTGACCGCGTCGACCAGCGTCACCACGCAATCCAGGCGATACTGCGACTGCAGCATGGTGTCGGTCATCAGCGTTTGCATCACCGGCGCGGGGTCGGCAAGCCCCGTGGTTTCGATCACCAGCCGGTCGAAATCGATGATCTCGCCGTTACGCCGCTTGATGAACAAATCGCGCATCGTCTCCTGCAAATCGCCGCGCAACACGCAACACAAGCAGCCGTTGTTAAGCAGCATCATTTGCTCGGACGACACCTCGACCAAATCGTTGTCGATCGCCTGTTCGCCCAGTTCGTTGACGATCACCGCCACGCGGTTCATCTCCGGGCGTTTGAGGAGCTTATTCACCAGCGTGGTCTTGCCACTACCGAGAAAACCGGTGACGACGCCGACGGGGATACGGCCTGAGAGGGCGCTGCGGCCTAGGACTGGAGCTTCCATAAATTGCGTGAGGCGTGAGAAGTTAGGCGTGAGGCGTGGTTACTGCGTCCATTCAACAATATAAAGCCCGCCGGTGAACCGATCCTGGCAATACACAATCCCGCGATCGTCCACCCACACATCGTTGATTTGAACCGCGCCCTTGGGCGAAAGTTTCGGCGTGCCGGGCACGAAATACGCGACTTCTTGCGGCTGATACGGGTTGGAGAGATCGTAGGCACGCAAGCCGCCGTTGAAGAACGTAGCGAGGATGATGTCATCCGAGCGCCACGCGGTTTTCGCCGAATAGTTTTCCCACAAGTTGTGCGAACCAAAGCGCCCGCCGCGTTTGCCGAAGCTATCCGGTGAAGGCAGCGGCACGGTGGAAATCGGCACCAGGTTGGTTTCGTCTTCCGCGTTTAACACCCAAGTCATTTTTGGCCAATCACCGAGGTTATCGCGCACGCACTCTTCAGTCGCAATGATCAAGTTTTTGCTGAACAGCGGCATCATGGTGTGCACAAAACCGTTAAACGGCGGCGAGTTTTTCCAATGCATTACCGGTTTGATGTTCGATTTGTCTTTGATGTCGAGTATCCAGCCGCCGCCGTCGATATAACCCACATAGGCGCGGTCGGGGCGCTGCCTGGAATACACATTGGTGTTATGCGCGCGATAACCGCCGTCCAGTTTCAAGCGCGGCGGCGGCGCTGCTTGATCGCCCTTGCGCGTGCCGGGGTACCACCAGCGCCCCACTTCGGTGGGCTTGGAGGGGTTGCGCACGTCGATGATGCGATAACACTGGTCGTCCTTGTCGTTGGTGGGCTCGAAATCCGCCGCGCCGCTCGCCATGTGCACGTATTCGCCGTCGTCGAACCACACGCAATGCACGCCGCGCGAAAACTTGCCCGAGGCGTCGAAGTGCGAAATGAGTTTCGGTTTTTCCGGCGTGGAAATATCGAACATGTCGAAGCCCGCCGGCTTCATGTCGAACTTCTTGGTCTGATACGCCACCACCATGGTGTTGCCCACCACATCCAACGAGTTGGAGCGCATGTCGCCGTGCGGCAAATCGGTTTGCACCACGAACTTGGGATTGCGCGGATCGGAGACATCGATCGCGGTGAAGTTCTTCGGCGCCGATTCATGCGCCATCCACATAATGCGCCGGCCATCGGGCGCGAGTTGCATGCCCACGCCCTCGCCCATACCGCCGAAGCCTTCGATCTCGTGCTGCGCCAGCAGCTTCATGTTAAACGCCAGCGTTTGCGCCGCTTGGCTTGCGGGGGATAAAGACGACGGCGATGTACCTTGACTCATGATTGCTTGCTCCCTACTTTGATGGATAACATTATGGGTCTTCGGGAAGTCGTGTGGGTCAATTTCGCGAATAAATCGAGCGTTTCCCGAGTGAAGAACGGTGTTTCCAGGGTACTGCGAAACTGAGATGATTTCCGGATGGCCAATCCAGCGAAGCGACAGCGGCGGCTGTGGGATGCGTACGCCTTCCCCGGATTTCGTCCGCAATCCGTGGTGCGCGGTGTGTTCGGTGATCCGAAGGCGCGCGTCATTAC
>VGIF01000226.1 GCA_016868015.1 Betaproteobacteria bacterium | reverse complement strand
CGAATTAAACATCGAAAGCGCCTTCGGCCTGATGAAATCAGCATTCATTTCGCCTAATCGGCATCATCGCTTTCCTCGGGCGCACCTTTTACCTACTTGATCAGCGTATCCTTTTCATGCTTGTTTCCTTGCGAGAGCTTCGACTGCGCCGGTCTTCGCGTAATGCACGACTTCACCCACCACGATCAGCGCCGGGCTTTGCAAACTCGCTTGCGCTACAGCATTCGCAATCTGCGCCAGCGTCGCCACCACCTGCCGCTGCGAGGGCAGCGTGCCGTTTTGCACCACGGCCACCGGCATCGACGCCGCCATGCCGGCGCCGCGCAAACCGGCAACGATCGCCGGCAAGTTTTTAAGCCCCATGTAAATCACCAGCGTGGCGCCACTGGCCACCAGCGCGTGCCAGTTGGGCTTCGCGCCGTCGCGCGTGGCGCCGGTGATGAAAGTCACGCCGCGGCAATGCTCGCGATGCGTGACCGGAATATTGAGCAGTGCCGGCACCGCCACACCCGCGGTAATGCCGCTCACCACCTCGACCGCGATGCCAGCGGCTATCAGCGCGGCGAACTCCTCGCCGCCGCGGCCGAACACAAACGGGTCGCCGCCTTTGGCACGCGCCACCGTTTTGCCTTGACCGGCAAGACGCAGCATCAAACGTTCGATAAACGCCTGCGGCGTGGAACGGCAGCCGCCGCGTTTACCCACCGCGATCACGCGCGCACTCGCCTTGGCGTAACGCAACACCTCGCGATTGACCAAGTCATCGATCAACACCACATCGGCTTCGCCCAGCGCGCGCACCGCCTTTAACGTCAGCAACTCGACGTCGCCGGGCCCGGCGCCGATGAGCCATGCCTTGCCGCTCATGCCGCCGCCTTTTTCGGTTCGTTGCCGTGTTCTGCGGTCAAGCGTTTTACCGCCGGCAGGCACGAGCCGCACTCGGTGCCGCACTTAAGCTTCGCCTGCACCACCGCCAGCCCGCTCGCGGCATGCGCGAGAATGTCGCTCTCGGCAACGTCGTGGCAAGTACACACGATGCGCCCGCGATCGAACGAACCGCGCGGCGCGCTCGCCACCGGCGCCAGAATCCACGGCCGCACCGCCTCGGCCGAGGCGCCCGCAATCATCATGTTTTTGAGCCACTCCGCGGCCGCGGTTTCGCCGGCCAGGCACACGCTCGCGACGAGGCCTTTTTCGATGCAGGCTTTTTTTTCCACGCGGCGCCGCGCGTCGATATAACGCAGCGTGCTATCCGCGCGCATCGCAAGCAGCGCATCGAGTTGATCCAACACTTCATCGGCCACAGCCACGCTGTGCCACGCCCGCAGTTGCACCACCGCCGCGTCACGCCCGCACAGCCCTGTTTGCGCATGTTCAAAGCGCGCAAGCAACGGCTGCAACGCCGTGTAAAACGCCAGTGCCGCGTCGTTTGACTCAAAGCGTTTAAACGCAACCACACGAAACGGCAATTCCAGTTTTTCGATTTGCACCGCCGCGTGCTTCAGTTCGGGCTGCTTGGACATCGCATCGACCACCGGCACGCTCAACGCATTGACCCCTGCCGAATTCAGACTGCGCCCGCCCCAATGCATCGGCATGTACGTCTGCCCCGAACGCAACTCGTCACTCGCCGCCACGCGCACGGTGATCGCGCCGCGCCGCGATGTCACCCTCACCACGTCGCCCTCGGCAAGCTGCCGCCGCGCCATGTCCGCGCCGTTCATGCTGAGCAACGGCTCTTCGGCATGATTGTTTAACCGCGCCACGCGCCCGCTGCGGCTCATGCCGCGCCATTGGTCGCGCAGCCGCCCGGTGTTCAAATGCAGCGGAAAACGCGCATCGGTTTTTTCCGCCACGGGTTGGTGCACGGTGTTGACGAACCGCGCGCGGCCCGATGCCGTGGGAAACACGCCGTCTTCGTACAAGCGTGCCCGGCCTTGCGTTGCACCCTGGGGAAACGGCCATTGCTGCGGGCCGTGGCTTTCGAGGCGCGCGTAACTCAAGCCGGTGATGTCCAGATCGCGCCCGCGCGTGCTTTCGCGATGCCCGTTGAACACATCCTTGGCGTGCGCGTAGCCGAACAAGCGCGGCGCGTCGGCATTGCCGAGTTTTTCGCCCAGGCACAACGCGAAATCGCGCGCGATTTTCCAATCGTCGCGCGCTTCGCCCGGTGCGGGGACGGCACGCCGCACGCGCGAAATGCATCGTTCGGAATTGGTCACCGTGCCTTCTTTTTCGCCCCAAGTGCTGGCAGGCAACAACACATCCGCGTACTCGGCGGTCTCGACGGTGGCAAACGCGTCTTGCACCACCACGAACTCGGCGCGCTTTAACGCCTCCTGCACGCGCGTCACATCGGGCATGGAATGCGCCGGGTTGGTGCAAGCGATCCACACCGCTTTGACAGTGCCCGCGTGCAAGGCATCAAACAGCTCCACCGCGGTTTTACCCGGCGTGGCAGGCACCTCCTTGGCGCCCCACAGCGCCGCGACTTCGGCACGGTGCGCGGGATTCGCCAGGTCGCGATGCGCCGACAGCAAATTCGCCATGCCGCCCACCTCGCGCCCGCCCATGGCGTTGGGCTGCCCCGTCAGCGAAAACGGGCCCGCGCCGGGCTTGCCGATTTGCGCCGTGGCCAAATGCAGGTTGATCAGCGCGGCATTGTTGTGCGTGCCGTGGGCGGATTGATTTAAGCCCTGGCAGTAAAGCGAGAGCGTCGCGCGCGAACCCGCAAACCACTGCGCCGCGGTGACGATGTCTTTGGCGTTGACGCCGCAGATGTCCGCCGCAAGCGCCGGGGTGTATTCGCGCACTGTGTCGCGCAGCGCCTCGAAGCCTTCGGTGTGCGCGGCGATATAGGCGGAATCGATCAGGCCTTCCCACAGCATCACATGCAGCATCGCGTTGTAGAGCGCGATGTCACTGCCGGGCAGAATCGCCAGGTGCAAGTCGGCGTCGCACGCGGTTTCGGTGCGGCGCGGATCGACGACGATGGTTTTCAGCGCCGGGTTCTTGGCGCGCGCGGCCTCGATACGCCGATACAGTACCGGGTGCGCCCACGCCGTGTTGGAGCCAGCGGTGAATAAACACGCGGCGTGATCGATGTCTTCATAACACGCGGGCGGCGCATCGGCGCCCAGCGTCGCTTTGTAACCGGCCACCGCCGAAGACATGCACAGCCGCGAATTGGTGTCGATGTTGTTGGTGCCGATCAAGCCCTTGGCGAGCTTGTTGAACACGTAGTAGTCCTCGGTCAGCAACTGGCCGGAGATGTAGAACGCCACCGCGTCCGGCCCGTGTTCGCGCACGATGGCGGCAAACTTTTCGGCGGCGTGATTCAGCGCTTGCTCCCACGTTACGCGCGTGCGTGGCGCCTCGCGCGTTGGCCGCAACGCCGGATACAACACGCGGCCTTGCAGCCCGGTCGTCAGATGCAAGGTTGCGCCCTTGCTGCACAGGCGGCCGAAATTGGCCGGGTGCGTGGGGTCGCCGCGCACGCCGGTGATACGCTCGCCGTCGGTGGCGATCAGCACGCCGCAACCAACGCCGCAATACGCGCAAGTGGATGGAATTTCTCGCATGGCACCGATAGAGCAATCTCTGTGCCAAAAAAATATTAAAACAAATCAAATACTTATGTAATCATTTAAACACTAGCCGCACTGCGTTGGTGCACGGCGCCGTCGGCACGCTTGCGCATAGTGCGCACTTTTGCGTATACCAGTAAGCCGGTTGTGCTGCGCCCAGGTCGCGCGCCGCCCGTCAACGCACCCACGCGCCACAACGTTCAATTCCCATCATGAAAAATCACTTGGCTACCCATAAATTTCGAAACACCGCACTTTGCTCCGCCTTGTTGCTCGCCGCGCTATCGGCAAACCCCGCGCGCGCGCAAATGCCCGAAATCACACTCACCATCGCCGGCCACAAACTCACCGCCGAAGTCGCCGCCAACAACCCCGAGCGCAGACAAGGCCTGATGCACCGGCGCATGATGCCCGAACACCGCGGCATGCTGTTCGTGTTCACCGAGGAGGCGCACCACGCGATGTGGATGAAAAACACCTACATCCCGCTGTCGGTGGCGTTTGTCGATAGCAAAGGCGTGATCAGCAATATCGAAGACATGAAACCGCACACCGAAACCACCCATGGCGCGGTGAAACCGGTGCGCTACGCGCTGGAGATGAATCAGGGCTGGTTTGCCAAGCGCGGCATCAAGGCGGGGGCGCGGATCGAGGGGCTGGAGAAGGCGCCGGCGCCGAAGTGAGGCGTGAGGCGTGAGGCGTGAGGCGTGAGGCGTGAGGCGTGAGGCGTGAGGCGTGAGGCGCCAAGATGGTGGTGTTGGCGCGTTTGGGGTGTCAAGTTATTTTTTGAGTGGCGTCATTTGCTCGCATTCCGCGGCAAACCACGCGCCTCACACCTCACACCTCACCAAAGTAAAAACCCGAGGTTGAAACGAAAAAAGCCCGCAGTTCTGCGGGCTTTTTTGTGCCGGGTTTTTTCATTCAGCAGCGCCAACGGCGCTGGAAATCACAACCCCGCATTCTGCTGTGCCACCATGCAGTACAGCATCGGGATCGACAGCATGGTATTGATGCGCGAGGTCATGCCGGCGACGCGCGCGGCGGCGGCTTTTTCCTCGGCGGATACGGTGACGATGCCAAGCGCCTTTTTCTGGTTCGGCCAAATAATGAACCACACGTTAAACGCCATGATCAGCGCGAGCCACATGCCGATACCAATCGCGTGGAAGGGCCGCGACACCATCAGCGCCTGGCCGAGATACCCCAGCATGCCCGCCAACAACAAGCCGGTAATCACCGTGGCGAGCGCGGCCCAGCGGAACCAGAACAATGCGGCGGGCGCGATCACTTTGCTCACCGCGGGTTTTTCCGCATCGGGGATTTTTGGCATCGACGGCGTTTGCACGAAGTTGAAGTACCACAACAAACCGATCCACATGATGCCGCTTAACACATGCAGCCAGCGCATGACAAAAGTCCACCACGCATGCTCGCCGAACTTGCCGCCCGCTCCCATGATAAAAATAATCGCGATCAAGATAACGATGCCCGCGATGATGGTTTTCCCCAACGACGAAAAAAACGCAGCCATGGTTTAGCTCCTTATAAATTTGTTGTTTGTCCGACCCCTGCCTGACGCGCCGCATTCTAGCATAGGCGTATGCGCCGACCGCCCAAGACTAGACTTAACCATACCACACAAGTAGGGAAACACGGAATAAGTTGATTCCATTCATGGGTCGACAGGCTCACCACGAACGGAATCAACAACTTAGCGTTCGTCCTGAGCTCGTCGAAGGACTTGTTCAGCGTTTCCGTAGTTGATTTAAACCATAATTATTTTGTGGACTCGATGTTGCCGACACCCCATCCCACGCGGCGCGCGCGGCATGCAACACTCGCGCGGATCCGTTAGCGCGCGCCCGGCCCGCCGGTCAACGGCACAAAGCGCACCGCCAGCACCCGCCGCGTTTGCGTTTTGCCGTCGTCCGCCTTGGTGATCACCAAAAGTTCCTGTCTGCCTTTGGGCGCGCCCACGGGGATCACCAATTTGCCGCCGGGCTTTAATTGTTCGATCAACGCCGGCGGCACCTCGCGCGCGGCGGCGGTGACCATGATCGCGTCAAACGGCGCAGCCTCTTTCCAGCCTTGATAACCATCGCCGATGCGCGACATCACGTTGCGATACCCCGCGGCGGCCAGGCGCTGCGCGGCGAGTTGCCCCAAGGATTCGATGATTTCAATGGTGTAGACGCTCGCCGCGAGCTGTGCCAGCACGGCCGCCTGATAACCCGAGCCGGTGCCGATCTCCAGCACCTTTTCGTGGCCGCTCAAATCCATCAAGTCGCTCATCAGCGCGACCATGTAGGGCTGCGAAATCGTCTGCCCGCTGCCGATGGCGAGCGGCGCGTTGCGATACGCGTCGCGCTCGTCGCCCGCAGCGACAAAACGATGGCGCTCGACCTTGCGCATGGCCTGCATCACGCGCGTGCCGAACGCCGGGCGGCCGGTCTCGCGCGCGGTGTCGCGCGCCATTGCCGCGATCTCGTCGGCCATTTTGGCGCGCGCCGCGGCGAAATCCTGCGCCGCCGCGCCGGACATCATCATCGCCATAACGATCCCCAGCCAGTTTTTCATCAAACCCGCCGAACGAAAAAGGGGCATACCGTCACCAGTATGCCCCTCGCCGACGCACCTGACAATGCGCTGCGCCACCTACTGAATGGCGCTTAGTTTTTCTTGATGGCCAGGCACTCTTTCATGAATGCCTTGCGCTCGTCGCCTTTCATCTTCCTGTCGTTGGCTTCCTTGCCGCAAGCGGTCAGGCGTTGTTGTTGCGCTTTTTGCTTCTCCTTCACGCACGCGCTCATGAACTTCTTGCGCGCCTCGCCTTTTTTTTCGCCGGCCTCGGCGTTGCATTCCCTGACGCGCGCTTGTTGCGCCGCCTGTTTTTCGCTGGGCTGTTTTTTTTGCGCCTGCGCTTTTTGGGTTTCGCTTTTTTTCGTCTCGGCCTTTTTGCCGGCTTTGGCGACATCTTTCGCGGCACCCTTCGCCGGCGCCGGCGCGGTTAACGCGGGATGCGCATCCGCTTGGGCTGGGTCTTGCGCCAACGCCAGCGGTGCCGCCAAGAAAACACAACAAGCCCAACAAGTCCAACAAGCCCACCCAATCGGTTTTTTCATGTTATAAAAAACATAATAAAATCCAGTAGTGTCCGGACGTTGAGTGCCCGAAACGTGCTAATTGGTTGATTGTAAATAAATAACAGATGATTTTTTCTGGTCTCGATTTGAAC
>VGIF01000225.1 GCA_016868015.1 Betaproteobacteria bacterium | reverse complement strand
GCTTACCGGCGCGGGCGCACGCGCACGCACCGGCGCGCCCGGCGCAAACGCCAGCATGCGTAGCAGCGTCATGGTAAAGCCCGCGTATTCGTCGGGCGCGTAGCCGATATCGCCGCGGCCTTGCAGCGCAATTTGGTAATACAACTGCAACTCATCGGCGCCAAATTGTTGGGAAAGCGCGAGCAGCGTATCGCGATCCGGGTCATCATCCGCCAGCGTCGCCGGCACTTGCTGTGCGAGCGCCAGACGATGCAGCAACGTGCCCAAGTCAAGCAACGCCGCTTCGAACGACAGACTGCGCGCCGCCATTTGATCGGCCTTGGCGATCATCGTCGCGCCCTCGCCGCGCGCCAAGGCATCGAGTATCGCGTACAAATGTTGCTGGTCCACCGCGCCCAACATCGCACGCGTGGACACCTCATCCACCTTGCCGCCGCCGTGCGCGATCGCCTGGTCGAGCAGCGACAGTGAGTCGCGCAAACTGCCCTGCGCCGCGCGCGCGATCAGCGCCACCGCCGGCGCCTCGAAGGCCACTTGCTCCGCCGCCAACACCTGCGCCAGGCGCGCCGCGATTTGCTGCTGTGGAATCTGCTTTAAGTTAAATTGCAGGCAACGCGACAACACGGTTACCGGAATTTTTTGCGGGTCGGTCGTCGCCAGAATGAATTTGACGTGCGCCGGCGGCTCTTCCAAAGTTTTTAACATCGCGTTAAACGCGTTGCGCGAGAGCATGTGCACTTCGTCGATGATATAGACCTTGAAGCGCCCGCTGGAGGGCGCATACAGCGCGTTCTCCAGCAACTCGCGCATATTGTCGACCTGCGTATTGGACGCCGCATCCAATTCAACCAAGTCGACAAAACGGCCGCTGTCGATTTCCAGACATGCCGCGCACTGGCCACACGGCCGATCGGTGATCCCGGTTTCGCAGTTCAACGCCTTGGCGATAATACGCGCCAGCGTGGTTTTACCCACGCCGCGCGTGCCGGTGAACAAATACGCGTGATGCAGCCGCTGCTGTTTAAGCGCGTTAGACAGCGCACGAACCACATGTTCTTGCCCCACCAGTTCGGCGAACGACTTGGGACGCCATTTACGGGCAAGCACTTGGGTCACGGCGCGGCCTTAATTCTTCAACACACTCTTCTTCAACACGCTCAACACTCAATACGCAACACTAAAAACTCGGCAATCACGACTGATAAGGGGTGGCGAGCCTAACCCCCGGCACTTGCAGAGAATAGCTGTGGCTGCTTCCTTCCGGACCTGACCAGGTTCACTACCATGCAATGCGGGGAGGCCCGCCATGGAAGCCCGGAGTGTATCTGAATCCCCGGTGCGCATCCACTACGCGGATGACGCGCGCTAACCGTCGGGCAGCAACTTCAAAGGATCGACCGGTTTGCCCTGGCGGCGAATTTCAAAATGCAGCTTCACCGAATCGGTGTCGGTGTTGCCCATTTCGGCGATGCGCTGGCCTTGGGTGACATTTTGCCCTTCCTTCACCAGCAATCGGTCGTTATGCGCATAGACACTCAAGAAATTGACGTTGTGGCGTATCACCACCAGTCTGCCCATGCCACGCAGGCCCGTGCCACTAAAAATCACCAGCCCCGCGGCGGCGGCATGCACCGGCTGGCCGCGCGTGCCCGCGATCGCAATGCCCTTGCTGGTGCTGTCGTTAAATTGGCGTATCAGCTTGCCTTGCGTGGGCCAGATCCACGCGCTACTGCCGTCGCCGCGCGCGGCTTCGGGCACGGACTTCGGCTCCGGCTTCGGTTCGTGCTTCGCCGCCCCCTTGCTCATTTGCGCGAGGGCTTGATCGCTATACGGCACGCGCTGGCCCAAGGGTTGCGTCTTGAGGTTGGCATCGACCGGGGTTGTGTCATCGGGTGCGCCCGTGACCGGTTTAACTTCCAGCGGTTTCACCGCGACACCGTCGGGCGGCGACAAGCGCAGCACTTGGCCTACGCTGATATTGGCGGGATCCGAGATGTTGTTCCATGCCGCCAGATCACGCACCGATACGTTGTTTGCCTTGGCGATGCCAAACATGGTATCGCCCGAACGCACGGTATAAGTGCGAATGTCATCGACAGCAAGCGGCTTCACCACCACATAGGCATCCGCCTTGGGCGCGGGCGTTGTATCGGGTTTCGCCACCGCCGCAGGCCGCGGCTTGGTGGGGATCGGACGCTGCGTCACCGGCACCGGCGGCGTGGTGGCACACCCCGACAGCACCATCGCCATCAGCGTCAGCGTGATGGCGAGCAGGCTTACTGTGCGGCGCTTGGTTAAATCCACATTGTCCACGTTAATCATCCCGTACCAGGAAGCAACGGCACGAACTTGACCGCATCCATGCGCTTTTCCGTGTAACTTTGAGCGGTGCGTTCGATCACCCACAAATGTTGTACTTCACCCTTGACCTTGGGGAAAATCATTCTACCACCCACCGCCAATTGTTCGAGCAATGCCTTGGGCACGTGTGTCGCGGCGGCCGTCATCACAATCGCATCGAACGGCGCCTCGGTCGGCACGCCGGCATGGCCGTCACCATGCCGCAGCCGCACATTCAACACCCGCGCGTTACGCAGATTCTTGCGCGCCCTGGCGGTTAACTGCACCAGCCGCTCCACGGAATGCACCACCTTCGCCACCCGCGCCAGCACCGCGCATTGATAGCCACAGCCGGTGCCGATCTCCAAAACGGCGTTTAGATCGCGCCCGGCGCGCGCAAGTTCCGTCATGCGCGCCACGGTGTGCGGGTTGGATATGGTTTGCCCGAAGCCGATCGGCAATGAAATATCCTCGTACGCACGATGCGCCAGCGCTTCATCCACAAACAGATGCCGCGGCACCTCGCCGATCACCGACAACACGATTTCGTCGCGGATGCCCTGTTGGCGTAAACGCTCGACCATGCGCATGCGCGTACGCTGCGAGGTCATGCCGATGCCGCTGGGGTTCGGTGCGCTTGCGGTCATGAACGCAACCAGCCGCGCACGCGATCGACTTGCTGAAAATGCGTGAGATCCATTTGCAGCGGCGTGATCGAAACTTTGCCGTTGGCCACTGCGTAAAAATCCGTACCGGTGCCGGCATCCGCCGCACTGCCCGCCGCGCCGACCCAATAAATCGGCTCGCCGCGCGGCGTCTTCGACTTCACCACCGGCTCGGCTTTGTGGCGTTTACCCAGGCGCGTCACCTCGCTACCGTGCAACTGGTTAAAAGGCATATCCGGCACGTTAACATTGAGCAGGATCGGCTCGCGTAACGGCTCGCGCGCAAAACGTTCCACCAGGCCGCGCGCGATTTGGCCCGCGGTGTCAAAGTTATCGCGCCCCGCCGCCACCATCGAGATGGCGATTGACGGGATGCCCAGTAAAAATCCCTCGGTGGCCGCGGCCACCGTGCCGGAATAAATGGTGTCATCGCCCATGTTGGCGCCATGATTGATGCCGGAGACAATGACATCCGGCAACTCATCCAGCAAACCCGTCACCGCCAGATGCACGCAATCGGTGGGGGTGCCGTTGACGTACAAAAACCCGTTGGCGGCTTTTTTCACCGACAGTGGACGATCCAGGGTGAGCGAGTTACTGGCGCCACTGCGGTCGCGTTCCGGCGCCACCACGGTGACCGTGCCCAATGTGGATAATGCCTGCGCCAACGCCGCGATGCCCGGCGCGAAATAACCGTCGTCGTTGCTTAGCAAGATACGCATAACACGCCTTGCGCGAAGCTGAATAAATGTTGAATTCGACAGTTCATAAATCACCACGATTATAACATCGGACTATGGCGACTCTTAAGCAATGTTACGATACTCGCCGACAAGCCACCGATCAAAAAAGGAGCATTTTCCCCGTATGAGCGGCCCGTTACATGGCGTGCGCATCATCGACCTCACCACGGTCATCTTGGGCCCCTATGCCACGCAAATTCTCGCCGACTACGGCGCCGACGTGATCAAAGTCGAGCCGCCCGAAGGCGACAACACGCGCTACATCAACGCGCAACGCAACCCCGGCATGGGTGCGAACTTCCTGCATTTAAATCGCAACAAGCGCAGCATCGTGCTCGATCTAAAAAAACCCCAGGGGCGCGAGGCGCTGCTGCGTTTGGTGAAAACCGCCGACGTGCTCGCCTACAACGTGCGCCCTGCCGCGATGGCGCGTTTGAAACTCGCTTATGAAGATGTCGCCGCGGTCAACCCGCGCATCATCTACGCCGGCGCCACCGGCTTTAAACAAAGCGGGACGTATGCCGCCAAGGCCGCCTACGACGACATCATCCAGGGCATGGTGGCGCTGCCCTCGCTGTTCGTGCAGGCGGGTGCCGACCGGCCGCGTTTTGTACCCTCGACCTTGACCGACCGCATCACGGGGCTTAACACCGTGCACGCGATCATCGCCGCGCTGTTTCACCGCGAGCGCACCGGCGAAGGTCAATCTGTCGAGATTCCGATGTTCGAGGGCTTGACCCAGTTTATTCTGAGTGACCACATGGGCGGGAAAACCTTCGAACCGCCGATTGCGCCCATGGGCTACCCGCGCTTGCTGACGCCGCACCGCAACCCCTACAAAACCAGCGACGGTTACATCGGCCTGCTGATCTACAACGACAAACAATGGCGTTCGTTTTATAAACTCATCGGCAAAAGCGAAGCCGAGTTCGAGCAAGACGAACGCGTCAACACCCACATCAATCGCGGTAAACATTTCGACGCGCTCTACGCGTGGGTAGCGAGTGTGATGGTTACGCGAACTTGCGCTGAATGGTTAGAAGCGTTGGCACAGGCGGATATTCCGGCGGCGCCGTTGAAATCGCTCGATGATTTGCTCGATGATGCGCATCACGCTGCCACGGGTTTTTTCAAAGTGCGCGAGCATCCCAGCGAAGGCGCAATCCGCGAAATGGATATTCCGACCACGTGGTCGAAGTCGCAGCCTGAACTGCGCCACTTTGCGCCGCGGTTGGGGGAGCATAGTGCTGAAGTTCTGCGTGAAGCCGGCTACACGGATGACGAAATTCAGTCGTTGCACATCGCAGGTGTCACACATGCACGCAAAATCTAACCCCACTACCATGTCGTTCCCGCGCAGGCGGGAACCCATAACACAGTAGCACTGGAGACCCCCTATGGGTTCCCGCCTGCGCGGGAACGACAGGCTCGGTTTCGCAGTTTTCCTTTTCTCGATAGATATATAATAAGTATCTGATTTTATTGAATATTTTTTAACGGCATTTTTCAATGAATTTTTCCCTCACCGACGACCGGCGCGCCATCCGCTCGGCAATCGAAAAAATCTGCACGCCATTCGATGACGCGTATTGGCTGAAAAAAGACAAGGAAGGCGGCTTCCCCGCCGACTTTCACGCCGCGTTCGCGCGTGACGGCTGGCTCGGCATCGCCATGCCGCAAGCGTATGGCGGCGCGGGGTTGGGCATCACCGAAGCGGCGTTGATGATGCAAGCCGTGGCCGAATCCGGCGCGGGTTTTTCCGGCGCCTCGGCACTACACATGAACATCTTCGGCCTGCACTCGGTGGTGGTCTACGGCAGCGACGAACAAAAGCGCCGCTTCCTGCCGCCGCTGATCGAAGGCAAAGACAAAGCCTGCTTCGGCGTCACCGAGCCCAACACGGGCCTAAACACCGCCATGCTCAAAACGCGCGCCGAGCGCCACGGCGACCACTACATCGTGCACGGCCAAAAAATCTGGACCACCACCGCGCAGGTTACCAACAAAATGCTGTTGCTCGCGCGCACTACGCCGATCGAAAGTGCGGATAACAATAAGCGCCCCATCGACGGCCTCACCCTGTTTTACACCGACATGGACCGCAGCCACGTCGAAGTGCGCGAAATCGAAAAAATGGGCCGCAAGGCGGTCGACTCCAACCAGGTCTTCATCGACGGCCTCAAAGTGCCGGTGGCCGACCGCATCGGCGAAGAAGGCAAAGGCTTTCGCTACCTGCTCGACAGCCTAAACCCCGAGCGAATTTTAGTTGCCGCCGAAGCCGTGGGCCTGGGCAAAGTAGCGCTCAAACGCGCCGCCAACTACGCGCGAGAACGCGTCGTGTTCGACCGCCCCATCGGCCAGAACCAAGCGATCCAACACCCCTTAGCCGAACGCTGGATGGAGCTAGAAGCGGCAGAGTTGATGACCTACAAAGCCGCGTGGCTCTACGACACCAAACAACCCTGCGGCGCCGAAGCCAACGCCGCGAAATACCTTGGCGGCGAAGCCGGCTTCCGCGCGTGCGAGACCGCGGTGCTCACCCACGGCGGCATGGGCTACGCCAAGGAATTTCACATCGAGCGTTATTTTCGCGAGGCGATGATTCCGCGCATTGCACCGGTGAGCATGCAAATGATTTTGTGTTATATCGCGGAGCGGGTGTTGGGGTTGCCGAAGTCTTATTGATTTGCTTTTACGTCAAAAACTTTGCCACAGATTTCACGGGTTTAAACAGATTTTTCGTGGGTCGGGAGAAGCGTAGCGTATCCCGACGTTCGCGGAGGTGGCGGGATACACTTCGTTTCTCCCGCCCTACGGGCTTTGTTTCATACGGGCAACGCTCGCCACGATTACTTGTCTTTCTCGTTCTCCTTGATCGCCGTGCGTACTGCACCGATTACACCAATAACTCCAATAAGGAAAAGCGACTCTGGCGGTCTCAAGTCAGCGCCAAAGATGTTTAAAACGATTAGGACACCAATGCCGAGAATGCACCAAAGAGAAAATGTAATGCCATGAACTAAGAGCTTTGTAAGAAAAATCTCTACAGTTCCGCCCGGGCGAGAAGCCAGTAATAGGCCACCGCAGGCGAGAGATACGGGCCAAATCACCTCTTTCGGAAATCCAAGCAAAAGAAGTGGATAAGCAGTCGCAAAAACGAAGGCGATAGCCACGGCAAACCAACCTATTACTTTATTCATTCGGTCGCTCTTTCTCTATTGAGCATCGGGTGCGCAATACGCATTCT
>VGIF01000224.1 GCA_016868015.1 Betaproteobacteria bacterium | reverse complement strand
TTTTCAAATCCGCTCACTGCTGCCAGCGTCATTTGTTTCATGTCTTGCCTCGTGGCTCGCGAATACGTCCTCCCAATCAGAACGTACCACTGGGATTCGCGTTTACAGAGCAATCGGGGACTTATTCAGCGCTTCCCTAAAGCAAAAGACGTCAACATGACAGCACACGGTGAAGCCACTGTGAAGGAGCTGCCCTGCGGCGGCGGCCAGGCGCGTGCGCGCGCAACGCGGCATGGCAGGGCTACGCTACGCTGATGATGCAATGAGCGTGCCGTACCTCGAAGTGCGGGTGAAATCGGTGACTTACGAAGCCGAGCGCATTAACTCGTACGATCTCAGACTGCGTGACGGCGGCGCGCTGCCGCCGTTCACGGCGGGTGCGCATGTCAACGTACGCATGCGCGGCAATTCGACGCGCAGCTATTCGCTGGTCAATTCGCAGCATGAGCGCCATCGCTATGTGATCGCGGTAGCGCTGGACGAGGCGGGCAGCGGCGGCTCGCGCCACATCCACGGCCGCGTGCGCGCGGGCGATTTGCTGCAAATCACGCCGCCCGCGAACGACTTCAGACTGGTGGAAGAGGCGCCGTGCTCGGTGTTGATCGCCGGTGGCATCGGCATTACGCCGATCTGGTGCATGGTGCAGCGGCTTACGTCGTTAAATCGCCCGTGGGCCTTGCATTACGCGGCGCGCACGCGCGGCGCGGCGGCGTTTCTCGACGAATTATCGCGCTTGCCGGCGGGCCAAATCCATTTGCACATCGACGCCGAGGCGAACGGCCAGGTGATTGACGTGGCCGCCATCGTCAAACGCGCGCCGGCCGATGCCCATTTGTATTGCTGCGGCCCGGCCGGGCTGCTGGCCGCGTTCGAACAAGCGGCAAGCACGCGTGCGCCCGCGCAGGTGCACGTGGAATATTTCAAGGCGAAGAACGCGCCGGCGCGCCGGCACGCTTATACCGTGGTGCTGGCGAAGGCGCGCCGCGAAATTCTCGTGCAAACCGGCCAAACCCTGCTCGATGCACTGCTCGATGCAGGCCTCGACCCGGCGCGCTCGTGCGTCGAGGGCGTGTGCGGCGCTTGTGAGGTGCGTGTGATCGATGGCATCCCCGATCACCGTGATATGGTGTTGACCGACGCCGAGCGCGCGGCGAACAGGACGATGATGATTTGTTGTTCGGGCTCTTGCAGCGAACGGTTGGTGTTGGATTTGTGATGGGTGAACCGCGGACACCGGCGCGCACCGATCCGCATTGATAAAGGGTATGTCCATGAAACGCTTGGCATCTGCGATGGTAATGACGACGCTGTGCGCGTTGCCAACGGCGGCGAGCCTCGCTCAAACCTGGCCCGCCAAGACCGTCAGAGTGATCGTCCCCTTCGCCCCGGGCGGCGGTTCCGATCTGACCGCGCGGCCGGTGGCGCAAAAATTGGCCGAGGTACTGGGCCAGCCGTTCGTGATCGACAATCGCGGCGGCGCGGGCGGCGCGATCGGCATGGAGTTGACGGCCAAGGCGCCGCCGGACGGCTACACGGTGATGAGCATCTCCGGCAGTTTTTCAGCCACCGCGGCAACGCGCAAACTGCCTTACGATGCCTTTGATGCCTTGATCCCGGTGGTGGAGCTGGGTTATGCCGCCAATGTGCTGGTGGTGCATCCCTCGCTGCCGGTGAAGAACACCCGGGATCTGGTGGCGCTCGCGCGCGCCCATCCGGGCAAACTGGTGTATGCGTCCACCGGCGTGGGCGGGCTGACCCATATGTCCACCGCGCTGCTGACCAGCATGGCGCGTATCAACCTGATTCACGTACCGTATAAAAGCACGGGCGTGGCGATGCCCGAACTCATGGCGGGGCAGACGCAGGTGATGGTGGCGGGCTTGCTGGGTTCGCTGCCGTTTTTTTCGAGCGGGCGGTTGCGCGCGCTGGGGGTGACCAGCGCCCAGCGCTGGCCGTCGCTGCCGGATCTGCCGCCGATTGCGGACGCGGTGCCGGGCTACGAAACGGGCACTTATTACGGCATGTTTTTTCCCAAAGGCACGCCGGCGGCGATCATCACGCGTCTTAATACCGAGGTCAACAAGGTGCTGCAGGATGCTGCCGTCAAAAGCGCCTTCGAGTCACAGGGGCTGGCGGTGAGCGGCGGGCCCGCAGCAGCGCTCGCCCGGCGCGCGAAAAAGGAGTATGACGATTGGGTTAAGATCGTGCGCGAAATGAATATCCAGGTGCAGTAACGTAACTGATTGATTTAATTGATAAAAATTTTGATGGAGTGAATGGGCTTTAGCGCCCGCGCCGCAGCCTTCCCGCGGCGCGCGGGAAGGCATGGTCGCTACCGGTATCGACCCCCGGTCCGCGGCGCAGCGATATCGGCGCCTAGCCCGCATTAGACGCCGCATTAGGCGTTGGTTTAGGCGCGCGCGCGGCGGCTCAACGCAAGGCCGAACAGCCCCACACCGAGGAGCGCGAGGCTTGCCGGTTCGGGCGCGCGCAAGAAGCCGCGGATTTCGCCGGGGGGAAACTGATCGGTGTGGATATTGAAATAGGCACGCCCGGCTTGAAGGCCCGCCAGGATGGCGGTTTCCGCGCCCGCGACGGTGCCGCCGCCGCCGAATACCGCGTTGTTGATGAACGCAGCCGTATAGGTCGCTGGGTCTTCGGTATCGAGCACGATCTGATAGTTGCCCGAGGTTACGCCCACCGGGAATCCGGGCAACGTGCCGGGGCCGATGGCGACGCCGACGTTGCCGGGCGCATCAACACAACAATGGATGTGCGCGACCGTGGTGTTGCCGATCAGGCCCGACCACGATGCGTTAATGGCCAGGGTGTTGGCAACCGTATCGATCGTCACGATGACGCTGCCCGTGGCGGGCGAGGCATTGGGCGGGTTTTCAGCCGGCCCGCTCAAATCCGCGACAAAGGTGATCGGCACGGCTTGCGCGGCGGGTAAGCCCAAAAACGCGGCGGCCAGCGCGAGAGGGGCGAGGGATCTGCAGGGCTTGGTCATGGCGCTTTTTCCTTGGTTGTTAAGGCGGGGGCGGTACGCGAGGGACTACTGCGGATAACAACCGGCAAGGAAAGTTTATTCCCGCGGCCGGGGCCATTGTCGGCTATTTTTTTCTGCGCCCTGCCTTAATAAAATATTGTTTAAAATAAAATACTTACGATATTACCCTAGGGGGGGGTAAGGCAGAGCGTCAGGGTAGCCGGATGCCGGCGGACTTCACCACCTTGGCCCACTTCGCGACTTCCTCGTGCACGAAAGCAGTGGCTTCCTGCGGCGTAGCGCTTAGCGGCGTTGCGCCCAACGCGGCAAAACGTTCGCGCATGGCCGCGGTTTGCACCACGCGGTTGATTTCGCTGTTAAGCCGCGCGACCGCTGCGCCGGGCATGCCGCTGGGGCCGATCAGCGCGATCCAGTTGCCGGCGTGAAAATCGGCATACGCCGCCTCGGCAACGGTGGGCACCTGCGGCAATGTGGGGTGGCGCTCGCGGCTGGTGATGGCGAGTGCGCGCACGCGCTGGCTCTGGATCATCGGCATCACCGACGAGGACGGCGAAAAAATCATGGTGAGTTCGCCGCTGGCCACTGCGGCGTTGGCTTGCACGGTGCCGCGATACGGCACGTGCAGCATTTTGATGCCGGCGCGCATGGCGAACAGTTCGGCAGTGAGATGCGGGCCGCCGCCCGCGCCCGCCGAGCCGAAGGTGAAATCGCCGGGGCGCGCTTTCGCCAGTGCAATCAGCTCGCGCAGGTTTTTCACCGGCAGCGTCGGCGGCACCACCAGCAAGAACGGCACCGAGGCTTGCAGCGCGATGGGATCGAAATCCTTGAGCAGGTCATACGGCAGCTTGGGGTAGAGGCTGTTGGCCATGGCGATCGAGCCCGGCACGTTGAGCAGGGTGTAGCCGTCGGGCGCGCTTCTTGCCGCCATGTCGGTGGCGATCTGGCCGGAGGCGCCCGGACGGTTGTCGACCACGATCTGCTGCCCCAGCGTCCTGGAAATCTCCGCGAACACCAGGCGGCCGATGACATCGTTGCCGGCGCCCGCGGGGTAACCGATCAACACGCGGATGGGCTTTACCGGGTAGGTTTGAGCGTGCAGCGCCCCGGCAAGGGCCAGCGGCACGGCGGCGGCGAGCAGGGTGTATAGCGGCAGCCCGCGCAAAGATGCGCAAGGCTCGCCCGCGCGGGCCGGCTCAACACATTTGACAGCCATGACGTCTCCAATCGATTTATTCAATACGAATATTCGCCCGCGCGATCACCTTGGCATAACGGTCCAGCTCGCGGCGCACGTAGGCTTCCAGTTCGGCGGGTGAACCGCCCACCGCCTCGGCGCCTTCGTTGCGCATGAAGTCGCGCATGTCCTGCGCTTTTAGCGCGGTGATGATTTCGCCGTTGAGGCGGTTGACGATCGCCGTCGGCGTGCCGCCGAGCGCAAACACCGCGTACCAGTTCGCCGATTCGAAACCCGGATAAAACGAGGCGAGCGTGGGGGTGTCGGGCGCGGCCGCGACAGGTTTGAGCGAGGTTACCGCCAGCGCGCGCACCTTGCCCGAGCGCACATGGGGCAGCGCGGTGACCGCGCCGCTGAAGGTGAGAGCGGTTTCACCCGCGATCAGCGCGGCGATCGATGGCGCGCCGCTGCGATACGGCACGTGAGCCACGTCGATCGCTGCGGCCTGTTTGAGCATTTCGAGCGCCAGGTGGTTGGCCGAGCCGGTGCCGCTCGAGCCCGCATTGAGCTGCCCCGGGTGCTTTTGGGCGAGCGCCACGAATTGCGGCACCGTGCGCGCCGGCACGCTCGGGTGCAACATCATGAATTGCGCGGCGGTGGACACCAGGCTCACATGCGCGAAGTCTTTGAGCATGTCGAAGGGCTTTTTCTTCAGTAGCAGCGTGCTTACCGCGATTTGCGCGGTACCGATCATCAGCGTGTAACCGTCGGCCGGCGCGCGCGCCACCACGTCCGCGCCGATCACGCCGGACGCGCCGGGGCGGTTATCCACGACAAAGGGCTGGCCCATGGTTTCGGTAAAGCGCTTGGCGAGCAGCCGCGCCTGCACGTCGCTGCCCCGCCAGGTGCGGCGGGCACCACGATGCGCACCGTGCGCACGGGGTAGTTTTGCGCCTGGGCGGCGGCGCTGATCAAACTGGCGAGGGCAAAAGCGGCGCCGAGCGGCGTGGCGAGTGTGGGGATCAGGCGAATCCGGAACATGGCGGTAGCGGGTGTTTTCTGACCGGGGTTGACTGGGATTGATTGGGATTGACAGGGCGCCGCGCATCGTAGCCGATTTCCCTGGTTGAGCAAAGGTGGTAAAACTGCGTAACCGATCTTCCAGGAGCGTAGCCGTGGCCAAACTCAAAGACAAAGTCGCTTTTCTCACCGGCGCGGGCGCGGGCATCGCCAAGGCGACGGCGAAGCTCTACGCGCGGGAAGGCGCGAAGGTGGTGATCATCGAACTGAATCGCGAAACCGGCGCCGTGGCCGAACGCGAAATTCGCGACGCGGGCGGTGATGCGATCTTCATCGAAACCGATGTCACCGATGATGCCAGCATGAAGCGCGCGATGGAGGCGACGGCGGCGCGCTTTGGCGGGGTGGATATTTTGTTCAACTGTGCCGGCGGCTCGCTGCAGGAGGACGTGCCGGTGCACGAGATGGATTTGAATATTTGGCACCACACCATCCAGCTGAATTTGCTGCATCCGTTTTTGAGCTGCCGATACGGCATACCGTACATGATGAAGGCGGGCGGCGGGGTGATCATCAATTTGTCCTCGCACATGGGGCTGGTGGGGTCGTTAAAGCCCGCGTACGCCGCGTGCAAGGGCGGCATTGTGTCGTTCACCAAAACGCTCGCCGCGCAATACGCGCCCTACAACATCCGCGCCAATGCCATCGCGCCGGGCTCGGTGCGCACCGAGCGCCAGATCAAACGTTATGAAAACAGCGATTGGGCTACTTCCGAAAAAACCAGCGCGGCGGCGCGCGAAAGGAGGGCGCTGCATAAAAATTATCCGTTTTCGACCGGCGGGCCAGAGCACATCGCCGCCATCGGCCTGTTTCTGGCGAGCGACGATTCGCGCATGTTGACCGGCACCACCATCGCCGCCGAGGGCGGGCGTTCGAGTTATCTGAAGGTTTATGCGGCAGATGAGTGAGGTAAGCTGGCGAGGAAGCACGCGCAATCCGCTGCCGTCGTTGCCGCGCAGGCGCTGACCGGCGTGCCCAAGGCATCGGCCGCGTGCGTCAAAAATGAAATCGAAAAATGAGGTAAGGTAGTCAGAACGGCGGCGATCAAAGTGCAACAGGAGGAAACGATGCGGATATCGTGCGGGAGCGTGACTGGTGTTGTGATGATGGGTTGTCTGGCGGCAAGTGCGGCGCAGGCACAACCGGCGGCGAAGGGCGCGGCGGATCAACCCTACCCCAACAAGCCGATACGCATGATCGTGCAGTTTGCACCGGGCGGCCAGGGCGATGTGATCGCTCGCGCCATCGCCACCAAGGCGAGCGAAATTTTTCGCCAGACGGTGCTGGTGGATAACCGCACCGGCGGCGGCGGCACCATCGCCGCCGACGCGTTGGTAAGATCCAACCCCGATGGCTACACGTTGATCGTCGTATCATCGAGTTACGCGGCGAACGCCGCGCTCTACAGCAATCGTACGTTCGACCCGGTGAAAGACATTACGCCGGTGGCGATGATCGGCGACAGCGGGCTCATCATCTTGGTGCATCCCTCCGTGCCGGTGAAGTCGGTGAGCAATCTTATCCAGCATGCCAAGGCCAACCCCGGCAAGCTCAATTACGGCTCCAGCGGCGTGGGTGGCACGCCGCATCTGGCGACCGAGCTGTTCACGCAAATGACCAACACCCAGATGGCGCACGTGCCGTACAAGGGCGTGGTGCTGGCGTTAAACGATGTGATCAGCGGACAGTTGCAGGTATTGTTCGGCAGCATGTCCAACGCCATGCCGCAGGTGCGCGCCGCACGCGTGCGCGGCATTGCGGTGACTTCAGCCAAGCGCTTGGCCGCCGAGCCGGATATTCCCGCCATCGCCGAGACCGTGCCAG
>VGIF01000223.1 GCA_016868015.1 Betaproteobacteria bacterium | reverse complement strand
CTGGGCCGCACACGCGCGCGCGAGGCAATGGCGGACTACGCGCGTCAGCGCGGCGTCAAGACCGTGGAACTGCTGCCCGCCGACGGCGCCACCGTGCACCATGCCGAATCCCTGTTGACCGGCGCCGTCGGCAGCGCCAGCGCGCGCGTGATGATCGCCTCGGTGGTCGAGGAGGAGCCGCTTAACTTCGGCGAAGTCATGCACATCATCGACGACGCCTCGCAGGTGCTCGCCTACAGCCGGCGGCTCGAGCAACAATCGCGCGAGCTGGAAGCCGCCACCACCGAGCTGCGCGACGCCAACGTGCGGCTGCGTGAGCTCGATCAAATGAAGGACGATTTTATTTCCACCGTCACCCACGAATTGCGCACCCCGCTCACCTCGATACGCGCGTTCTCCGAAATCCTGCGCGATAACCCCACGCTCGCGCAGGCGCAGCGAGAGAATTTTCTGGCCATCATCATCCGCGAATCCGAGCGTTTGACGCGTCTGATCAATCAAGTGCTCGATCTGGCCAAGCTGGAATCGGGCAACACCGCCTGGCAATTCAATCAATTCGATTTGCGCGAAGCGATCGAGGAGTCGGTTAACGCCATGGGCCAGGTGTTTCGCGACAACAGGGTCACGGTGCAAACCCATTTGCCGGCGAACGCGCCCGACATCGTGGCAGACCGCGACCGCATCATGCAGGTGTTGTTTAACCTGCTGTCCAATGCCGCGAAGTTCTGCATTGAGGGCGAAGGCCGGATACGCGTGAGCCTGACCCAGGGCGAGCGCGTGCTACGCGTGGATGTGGCCGACAACGGCATCGGCATCAGCCCCGAAGATCAGGCGATTATTTTCGACAAATTTCGCCAGGCCGGCGACACGCTCACGCAAAAGCCCAAGGGCAGCGGTTTGGGCCTCGCCATTTCGCGCATCATTGTCGAGCATTTCGGCGGGCGGCTGTGGGTCGCGAGCCGCCTGGGCAGTGGCGCTACGTTTTCGTTCACCTTGCCGCTCATGCGTAACGCGGCGCCAAGACCCGCTCCCGGCGCCGCCGCCTGAGCCGTCGTGAGCGCGCGCATCCTGGTGGTTGAAGACGACCCGAATATCCTGCTGTCGGTGCAGTTTTTGCTGCAAAACGCCGGCTATACGGTGCAAACCGCGGCCGACGGCTTGCAGGCCTGGGCCGCCCTGCAAGCCGATCCGCCGCAACTGGTGGTGCTCGATGTAATGTTGCCGGTGCTCGATGGCTTCGAGCTTTGCAAACGCATCCGCGCACACGCGGTTTGTCACCGCACGCGCGTGCTGATTTTAAGCGCGCGCGGCGGCGAAGCCGAAATGGAAAAAAGCCGGCAACTGGGGACCGACGCTCACCTGCGCAAGCCCTTCGCCACTCGTGATTTATTGGAAACCGTGGCGCGTCTACTTGTGGTTTAACGCCTGCGCGTGGTCGATGACATAACCGCGGCCGTAATGCGTGCGCACCTCGACCCCGGTGTGGGTAAGTTTTTTGCGTAAGCGGTGCACGTAGACCTCGATCGCGTTGTGGCTCACTTCCTTGTCGTAGCTGTAGAGTTGCTCGACCAATTGCTCCTTGCTCACCACGCGGCCGAAGCGGCGCAGCAGCACCTCCAGCACGCCGGCTTCGTGCAGCGACAGTGGGAGCGGGCTGCCGTCGACACTGGCCACGCGCCCGACACTGTCAAAACTCAAATGGCCATATTGCAAGGTTGGCGCGCCGCTGCCCGCGCCGCGGCGCAGCAGCGCGCGCACGCGCGCCTGCAGTTCGTTCAGGGCAAAGGGCTTGACCAGATAATCGTCGGCGCCCAAGTCCAGCCCCGTGACTTTTTCCTCGGGCTGCTCGCGCCCCGACAAAATCAGCACCGGTAAGCTGGTGTTGTGTTTGCGCAAGCGCCGCAGCACCTCAAAACCATCAAGCCGCGGCAAGCCCAAGTCGAGAATCAGTAACCCGAATGAATCACCCTTTAACGCCGCGTCCGCGGCCAGGCCGTTATCCACGCGATCGACCGCGTAGCCCGCTTGCGTGAGCGTGAACGAAAGCGCCTGCGCCAACGTGGCATCGTCTTCGGCAATCAAAATGCGCAACGCATTACCCTCCTCAATCTTGCTATCGCCATGGTATGCCATGGTAAACGGTAACCCTATCAAGCTGTCATTATAGATTTGTAGGTAATTGATTTAATTGATAATTTTTTTACAGAACCGACGGCATAGGCGGACATGAGCGAGCGATAGCGGTTCAGATTTTTGTAAGTAAGCTCAATTACCATCATCGCGTCCGGGTCCGCCAATAAAAAGCGCAAGATGAATACGGATCAGGCTTCCGATCAAACAGCGGGTTTTCTTACAAGGAGGGGTCTGTGCAGCTTAGCCCTAAACATCAGGAATACTGGCGCAAGAATCTGCTCATCACGGCGGTGCTGCTGGGCATCTGGTTTATCGCGACCTTCGTGGTCGGCTGGAACGCGCGCGAACTAAACACTATTTCGTTCCTCGGCTTCCCGCTGGGCTTTTACATGGCGGCACAAGGCTGGCTCATCATCTATGTGCTGATCATCGGCGCTTACGCCCTTTATATGAAAAAGCTCGACAAGACTTACGACGTCGATGAGGGAGAACAAGAATGAGCCAGGCCGTCTCACAAAGCGCGTTTACCTCGCAGCTTAAAAAATACTACTTTTTTTATACCGGCGGCTTTCTCTCGTTTTTGATCGCGCTCGCGATCGCCGAGCAGATGGGCTTGCCGCGGGTGTGGATCGGTTATGTGTTCCTCGCCGCCACCATCGGCTTGTACGCCGGCATCGGCATTATGAGCCGTACCGCGGAGGTATCCGAATACTACGTCGCGGGCCGGCGCGTACCGGCGCTGTTTAACGGCATGGCCACCGGCGCCGATTGGATGAGCGCCGCGTCGTTTATCGGCATGGCCGGCACCTTGTATTTGTCGGGTTTTGACGGCCTCGCGTTCGTCATGGGCTGGACCGGTGGTTATTGCCTGGTGGCGCTGTTCCTCGCGCCGTATTTGCGCAAATTCGGCCAGTTCACCATTCCCGACTTTCTGGGCGCGCGCTACGGCGGCAACATCGTGCGCACCATCGGCATACTGTCCGCGATCGTCTGCTCCTTCGTTTATGTGGTGGCGCAGATTTATGGCGTGGGCTTGATCACCAGCCGTTTCACCGGGCTGGAGTTCGGCATTGGGGTATACGTCGGGCTATGCGGTATTCTGGTGTGCTCGATGTTGGGCGGCATGAAAGCGGTAACCTGGACGCAAGTCGCGCAATACATCATTTTGATCATTGCCTACCTTACGCCGGTGGTTTGGCTGGGCCTTAAGCACACCGGCATCCCGTGCCGCAAGTGGCGTACGGTCCGGTGCTGCAAAAGGTCGGCGACCTGGAAAAGAAACTCACGGCCGATCCCAAAGAGCAGGCAGTTCGCAAAATTTTCAAGGATCGCGCGGACGCGGCTAACGCCGGCTTGAAAGACCCGGCCAAGGCCTTTGCCGAAGGTAAAGCCAGGCTTGAAAAAGCGGTGGCGGACGCCAAAGCCGCCGACCCGGTGGATGCCGCCAAGCTCGCCGCCGCGGAACAAGCGCTGGCCGCTTATTTCAAGGATGAGGCCACCGCCCGGGCACAGTGGAACAAGGATAAAGGCCTTGCGGCACGGGCAGCACCACCCCGACCTCATGCCGACCCTTTCCCCGGCAAGGATGAAAACGCACGCTTTACCGCCAAGCTCAATTTCCTTGGCATTGTCTTTTGCATGATGTTCGGTACCGCCGCCTTGCCACATATTTTGATGCGTTACTACACCACGCCCAGCGTGCAACAGGCGCGGGTGTCGGTGTTCTGGTCGTTGTTCTTCATCTTCCTGCTCTATTTCACGGCACCGTGTCTGGCGGTGCTGGCGAAATACGATGTGTACAGCAACCTCGTCGGCAGTAGTTTTGCATCGCTACCGGCTTGGGCATCGGCATGGGCGAAGGTGGATCCAACACTGCTCAACATTACCGACATCAACAAGGACGGCATCGTGCAGTTGGCCGAAATCGTGATCGGCGGCGACTTGATCGTGTTGGCAACGCCAGAAATCGCGGGGCTACCCTATGTGGTATCGGGCCTGGTCGCGGCTGGTGGCTTGGCCGCGGCGCTTTCCACTACCGACGGCCTGCTGCTGACGATTGCCAGTGCGCTGTCGCACGATCTTTACTACAAGATGATCGACCCGACTGCCTCCACCAAAAAGCGCGTGACCGTCTCCAAAACGCTGCTGTTTGTAGTGGCGGGTTTGGCGGCATGGGTCACCTCGTATAAACCAGGCGACATCTTGTTCCTAGTCGGCGCCGCATTCTCGCTAGCGGCGTCCGCGTTCTTCCCGGCGCTGGTGTTGGGTGTCTTCTGGAAGCGCGCCAACAAATGGGGCGCCATCATCGGCATGCTGACGGGCTTAAGCGTGTGTATGTATTACATGCTGCGCACCTACCCCTTCTTCACCAACATGGGTATCCCCAAGATGGATTTGTGGTTTGGACTAAATCCGATCTCGGCGGGTGTGTTCGGCTTGCCGGTGGGCTTGATCACGATCATCATCGTGAGTCTGCTCACCGCCGCGCCGGACAGGGAAACGCAGGACTTCGTGGAACACGTGCGTTACCCGAACTTGAAGGGTGATACCGTGTCCACCGTCGGCACCTGATCGATCGCTGCGCGCAACCGCACGCAAACAAGGCCCGCTACGGCGGGCTTTGTTTTTTACATTAGAATGCCGGTATGAGCACCAACCCATGGTGGCACCATCAGCGCGCGCGTCTCGCGTTATTTTTTAATCGGCGTGACAGCGCGATGGCGGCGCTGCGCGATGTGCTGGCCGTAGCACCCGACGACACGCTGGCATTATGCTCGCTTGGTTTCCTGCACGGCGACAAAGGCGAATATGTGATGGCCGAACGTTATTTTCGAGAAGCGGTTCAGCGTAAGCCCGATGACGCCAACACATTGTTCAACCTGGGCTTTATCCTGCAAAAACAAAATCATCATGAGCAGGCCATCGCCACGTTCGATGCGGCTTTGGCCATTAACAAAACCATCGACCGTGCCTGGTTTGGCAAGGGCATGTCGCTCGCCGCGCTAAAGCGCCACCACGAAGCCATTCCTTCCTTCGAGCGCGCGGCAAAGCTGCAACCGATGAACCCGCACGCTTTATACGAGTTGGGTCTGCAACATCACGTACTGGGCCAGCGCGAGAAAGTCGATGAGACCGTTGCGCGCCTGAAAGAATTCGACCCCAAGGCTACCGAGCAGTTGCTGCGGGCCACGCAAAAGGATACGGCAAGCGGCGCTGTCGACGCCCGCGGCTAAGCCATGTACCAATTCGTCATCATCCTTAAAGCGTTGAATGAAATCGCTCTGTTGTCGTTGCTTGCGCAAGGCATATTGTATCTGTTTGCCGGTTCAAGGCGCGACACCAACCCGGTCTACTTCATCTTCAAAACCATCACCAGTCCGGTGATGAAATTCGCACGGCTGGTTACACCGCGCATTGTGCTGGATCAGCACATCGGGTTTGTGGCGCTTTTTTTGCTGCTGGTTGCCGAGATTTTGTTGATCTGGGCGAAGATTCATCTGGTAATTCAAGCTGGCGGCACGCTGGTGAAATGACGTAATGTTGTTGCGCCTGTACTTGCTCTCCTTTATGCTTCGCCCCCTCGGAGAGGTGGATGAGTGGTTTAAGTCGCACGCCTGGACAATGCGGTGCGTCAGCAGCGCGTTGCGGCGTAGGCTAACTTGGGGCATAGCCACAAGTTAAGCGCGCAGCGCAGCCGTAGCCGTAGCCAAAACGTAGCGTGATGGGTAGCATGAAATAGCTGAAGGTCCACGGAGAGGTGGATGAGTGGTTTAAGTCGCACGCCTGGAAAGCGTGTGTACGGTGAAAGCCGTACCGCGGGTTCGAATCCCGCCCTCTCCGCCAAGATTCATTCGAACTGATTCCAAATCGTTCGAACAATTTCCAAGTCGTTCGGGGCTTCTTGGGCCGCGCCTAGATCACCTTCTGGACCAGGCTGGCTTCCTCGTAGGCTTCTATGTCCTTGAGCCGGTACAGGACCTTACCCACGATCTTGAGATACGGCGGCCCCTCGCCGACGGTGCGCCAGCGCTGAAGGCGCGCGACGGAGCACACCCAGCGATCGGCGAGCATTTTTTCGGTCAGGAGTTCTCGGGTGGGGTTGGCCGAGACCGCTGGAGCTTGGAGTAGGGGTTCTGGCTTGGCCTGTCGTGCTGCCGTTCTGGCGATGCTGCCGGCCAGTACATCCAGCACATCGCGGGTGCTTTCAGACTGTGGTGTCGCAGAAGAGGGGTGACCGTGTACCTCGGTGCCTGTATGGGGTGGTTTCATACAAGTTCATACCGGTTGGCCTGACGCTTTTTCTCAACAGGGGGCGGTGCCGACCGCATTGGATGTTTCAGTCCTGGCGAGGCTGGAAAGCGATGCTGCTCATACCCAGCAGCGCCATGGCAACACCTGCGACATCCCAACTCGATGGCCTGATGCCGTCGACGGCCCACAGCCAAAAAATAGCCGCACAGATATAGACACCTCCGTAGGCGGCATAGACACGCCCGGACGCGGCCTCGTGCAGGGTCAGCAACCATGCGAACGCCGCCAGACTGATCCCGGCCAGAATCAGCAACCACGGGGAGAGCCAGAGCCAGAGCAGGCAGTACCCCGCAATCTCCGCCGCGGCAGTCGCGAAATGGAACGTGATGGTTTTCATTTGACCGCTCGTTCTTGTTGGTCATGAGCGGTTTAGCGGCAACGGTTGCGTTTGCGCGTCCTAGGCTTGTTTTGGGACTCTCCCAGATTAAGAACTTTTTCGATTATTTCGGTAGAATTTTATGTACACGAAAAAAATGAAAATATGAGGCAGATCCCAGCACTTCCGGCGCTCATGTGACCTGCGCTTAAAAACTGATCCAGTATGAGTGAGAGAAACTGAGTGTTTTTATCATTCGAAAGGATTAAGTTATCCCAAAAGGTGTTCGATTAAAGCCCGAGCAAATCGTGGCCAAGTTGCGCGAGATCGAGGTCAAGATTGGTCAAGGTAAGGACGTTCTCACAGCTTGCCGCGAGGCTGGGGCCACGGACAAGAGCTACT
>VGIF01000222.1 GCA_016868015.1 Betaproteobacteria bacterium | reverse complement strand
TTGCCCCAGGTTTCGATTTCCTGGCGCACGAAGCGGCCGAAATCCGCGGGCGGTTGCCCGCCGGGGCTGGCGCCGAGCGAATCCCACACCGTTTTGATTTTCGGTTGGGCCAACGCCTTGACGATCGCCTGGTGCATGCGCTCGACCACCGATTGCGGCGTGCCGCGGATACCCCACAGCGCGTACCAGGTTGTCACATCGATGTTGATGCCATTTTCGATCAGCGTGGGTAGTTCGGGCATCAACTCGGAACGTTTGGCGGTGGTGACGGCAAGCCCGCGCAGCCGCCCCGCGCGTACATTGGGCGCGGCGGTGCCCATGCCGTCAAACGCCATCGCGACTTCACCGGACAGTAGCGCCGGTGTCAGCGGGCCCGCGCCCTTGTACGGCACATGCACCAGCTTGGTACCGGTGATCAGGTTGAACAACTCGCCGTTCATGTGGTGCGTGGTGCCGGTACCCGCCGAGCCGTAGTTGATGTTGCCGGGCGAACGTTTGTCGAGCGCGATCAACTCCTTGACAGTCTTTACCGGCAGCGATGGATGCACCACGACCATGCTGGGCACCGAGGCCACCAGCGTCACCGGTACGAAATCGCGTTCCAGACCGTAGCTCAATTTTTTGTAGATGGTCTCGGCGATGGTGTGATGCACGGCGCCCATGAACCAGGTATAGCCGTCGGGCGTGGCCCGCGCGGCAACGGCGGCGCCCACCGTGCCGCCGGCACCGCCCAGGTTTTCGATGATCACTTGCTGGCCAAGATCGGCCGGCAGCACGGACGCCAGCGGCCGCGCGAACGCATCGGTGCCGCCACCCGCCGGGAACGGGTTGATGATGCGCACGGCACGCGCGGGCCAGGTTTGCGCCGCCACCGGAATTGCGGCCATGGCGCACGCCAGGCCGGCGGTGGATGCCAGTAACAGGTGTTTGGATATCATGCTCTCCTCCGTTTTAGGTTTGGACTTGGATGGCGGCATTCTATGAATATCGGTGCCGCTTGTATACCGTCCAGGGTTGATGGCGCTGTTGTCTCAAGGTGCCGCATAAAGCGAAAGTCCGTGCTTATGCCAAACCCGTTCGTTTAAGCTTTGTTCGCCTTGGGCTTGTTGCTCGGTATAGGGCGTTGCTGCGGGTAGGTTGCCCATCGCGCATGCGCCAGCGATCGTTACCCTGTTGCCCCCGAGCATTTCGTAAGCGGGTACGCTTGGGCCGTGATCCAGGTGTCAGGCCGGGTAATTGTGATTGATTCTTCACCGCGTCGTTCCAGCTTTCGCTGGAATGACGAATGTGGTGTTGAATGGCCGTCGGTTCTTATGCTGCCTCGCGCGCGGCGCGCTTACGCTCATGCTCCAGCAAAAAGCGCTTGCGAATGCGGATCGACTTGGGAGTGATCTCCACCAGCTCATCATCAGCAATAAACTCAATTGCCGATTCCAGCGTCACTTGCACCGGCGGCACCAAACGCACCGCTTCATCGGTGCCCGAGGCGCGCACGTTGGTGAGCTGCTTGCCCTTGATCGGGTTCACCACCAGATCGTTATCGCGACTGTGGATGCCGATGATGATGCCCTCATACAGCGGGTCGCCGGGGCTGACGAACATTTTGCCGCGCTCTTGCAGCTTCCACAGCGCGTAAGCCACCGCGCCGCCGGCTTCCGCCGAGATCAGCACGCCGTTGCGGCGCTCTTCCATGTCGGGCTTTAACGGGCCGTAGTCGTCGAACACGTGGCTCATGATGCCGGTGCCGCGCGTCATGGTGAGAAAATCCGACTGAAAGCCGATCAACCCGCGCGCGGGGATGCGGTAATCCAGCCGCACGCGGCCCTTGCCGTCCGGCTGCATGTCCTGCAGATCGCCGCGGCGCGCACCGAGCGCTTCCATCACCGCGCCCTGGTTCGCTTCATCGACATCGACGGTGAGCATTTCGTACGGCTCTTGTTTCTCACCGTTGACTTCTTTCAACACCACGCGCGGGCGCGACACCGCGAGCTCGTAACCTTCGCGCCGCATGTTTTCCAGCAAAATGGTGAGATGCAGCTCGCCGCGGCCGGAGACTTCGAACACATCCGCGTCCGCTGTATCCGCCACGCGCAGCGCAACGTTGCTCATCAGCTCGCGCTGCAGCCGCTCGCGGATCTGGCGGCTGGTGACGTACTTGCCTTCCTTGCCGGCAAGCGGTGACGTGTTCACCTGGAAATTCATGGTGAGCGTGGGCTCGTCCACCTTGAGTAGCGGCAGCGCTTGAGGTTTTTCGACGTCGGTCAAAGTGACGCCGATGCCGACTTCCTCAATGCCGTTCACCAGTACAATGTCGCCCGCTTGCGCCTCCTCGGCGATGGTGCGTTCAAGCCCCTTGAATACCAGCACTTGGCCGACCTTCGCCGTTTTCGGCGCGGCATCTTCCGGCCCCTTCATCACCGCCACCTGCTGGCCGGGGCGGATGCGCCCGCGCGCGATGCGGCCAATGCCGATGCGCCCGACGTAGCTGGAATAATCGAGCGAACAAATTTGCAATTGCAGCGGGCCATCCGGATCGTCCGCGCGCACGGGCACATGCTGCAGAATCGCTTCGAACAGCGGTTCCAGCGTGCCTTCGCGCACGCCGGAATCGAGCCCCGCGTAACCGTTCAACGCCGAGGCATAAACCACCGGGAAATCGAGCTGCTCCTCGGTGGCACCGAGCTTGTCGAACAAATCGAAGGTGTGATTCACCACCCAATCGGGCCGCGCGCCAGGGCGGTCGATTTTGTTTACCACCACGATGGGTTTCAACCCCTGCGCCAGCGCCTTGCGAGTGACAAATCGCGTTTGCGGCATCGGCCCTTCCACCGCGTCGACCAACAACAACACGCCATCGACCATCGACAACACGCGCTCCACCTCGCCGCCGAAATCGGCGTGGCCGGGGGTGTCAACGATATTGATGTGCGTGCCGCGCCATGTCACCGCGCAATTCTTGGCGAGAATGGTGATGCCGCGCTCTTTTTCCAGATCGTTCGAATCCATCACCCGCTCTTCGACATGCTGGTGCGCGGCAAACGTGCCTGACTGCGCGAGCAGTTTATCGACCAGCGTGGTTTTACCGTGATCGACGTGGGCGATGATGGCGATGTTTCTTATTGCGCGGGGCATGGGCTTGGAACCGGTGCGAAAAAGGGCGCGATTCTAGCATGCGGCGGGGCTAGGGGCTTGATATTTCAGCGGTATTTCGGTGCTGTCGAAGTTGGTGTGTGTGGCACGCGAGAAGGCGCAAACGTCAAAACAAAAAATTCAATAAAATCAGATACTTATGATTTATGCCGCACATGCGATTTTTGCGCGTGACTTCGCCGAGCGCGCAGATGCGGCGTGCGCTTTGAATATTTTTTCCAACAGCGCGAACTCATCGGCGAGCCTGTCGTATTCGGTGCGCACTTCGGGCCGCTCTAGTGCGCGTGCTTTAAATGCTTTAAGACTTTTCGAGACTTTTATCTTGTTCATCGGTTCAGCCATTTTCCGATTGTAGGCTGCAATGAGCAAAGCACATTGCACCGTATGCGGTGTGTCGAGTCAGCATGCGGCGCAATAACGATTGCGCCCTACAGTTCTATGGCGAGCTATTTCCCTGGCTGCAATGCCACCAGTAAACGGGCGCGAGAAGAAAACCAAAGCACAACAGCGCCAATGCCCAAACAATGCGACTGGTACGCGATAGTCTGCTATTCATTAGTGCATGAATCAAGAAGACGAATATACAAACCATAAACGAAGCACCGAGCACTACCCACCAATACGAACTCCAAAATTGGGTGGTCGGGAAAAGCAGCGGCGTGAACTCCGGATCTGCTGTATTCCCGATCGAGACGTAACCAAGCCCAGCGATTGGGTAAAAAGCAGCCAGTCCCCAAGGCAGGTTTCGTCGCATGTCGAGTGTACTGGCTCTTGTTTCGGTGCAACTGCTACTTCGGCGGATGCCGCCGCACCCCCGCCTCATTAACCTCCACCCCCCCACCTCGGCCGCGTCGGCAACACAAACTCCCCATTCTCAATCACCGGCGGTACGTCGACCAACTCATCGCGCCAGGGCACGGCATCGATGTCGGTTTCCATGATGCGCAGGTTGGGCACCGCCGCGCAGAAGTGCGCGCAGATCACGCTCGATAGATGGCCGTAGAAGTTATGCGGGGTCATGTTCATCATACCCATCGGCTATGGCGGCGATTTTAATCGACTCAAGGTAGCCGTTGCGGATCGCGCCGATGATCGCCACGTCCATCGCGTCGCTTTCAAAAATGACGCCTAATGCGCAGCGGTATCAAGCGCCTTTTCAGCCCACTTGTTGAGGCTGATGCCGCTGCGCGAAGCGGCTTTCAGGGCCGCGGCGTGTACTTTCGGGGCGATGCGCAGCATGAGCTTGCCGCTGGCGAGTTTTTCCGGCTTGTCTTTCAGTTTGGCGCAGGCCGACAGATACGCTTCGACGGCGCCATGAAAATTCTTCTCGAATTCGGCCACCGATTTTCCGTGAAAGACGATGACGTCGCTGATTTCCTGCACTTGGCCGACAATCACCTTGTCGTCGGTGTCAAAGGTCATGCTGGCGGTGTAACCCTTGTATTTCATGGTGTTGCTCATGGTCAGACTCCGATACGGTCCAAATAAGCTCGAACGGCGAGCACGCGATAGCGTAGCGCTTCCTTGCGTGGGTGAGGGCGGTGCAGGGTCAGCTTCATGCCATTGAAGTCGAATGACACCGCCGACCCTGCGCCTTCAATCACACGACACCCCAGGGATTTCAACAGCGACTCAATACGCGACCACTCAAGATTGCCGTTAACCGGATTCGCGCGAATACGTTCGAGCGTCTTGCGCTGGCTGCTGTTCATGCGCCAATGATAGCACTTTAAACGAATTTGCAATCGTACTTTCGGGTATGGCGCTACTTCGGCGGATGCCGCCGCACCCCCGCCTCATTCACCTCCACCCCCCACCCCGGCCGCGTCGGCAACACAAACTCCCCATTCTCAATCACCGGCGGCACGTCCACCAACTCATCGCGCCACGGCACGGCGTCGATATCGGTTTCCATGATGCGCAGGTTGGGCACTGCTGCGCAGAAGTGCGCGGAGATCACGCTCGATAAATGGCCGTAAAAGTTATGCGGCGCGACGTTCATTTCGTACACCTCGGCCATGGCGGCGATTTTGATCGATTCGAGGTAGCCGTTCCAGATCACGTCGATGATCGGCACATCCATCGCGTATTGCTCGAAGAACGGTTTGAAGTCGCGCCGCTCGCACAGTGTTTCGCACGAGGCAATCGGCGTCGAGGTGCCGCGGCGGATCAACGCGAGCGACGCCGGGTCGTGCGTATCCATTTCCAGCCAGGTCATGCCGATCGGCTCCACCGCCTTGGCGATGCGCATGTAGCCCTCGGTTTTGTAATTGAAGTTGAGGTCCATCATGATGCCGAGCTTGGGCCCGCCGCCGATACGAAACGCATTCGCGGTTTTGAACGCGCCATCGACGATGGTGTTGTTCCAGTTCAGCTCCGGGTAGCCCTTGCTTGCGCCGAAGCCCGGGCGGTAGGCAGCGAGCGTTTTGCCGTCGTGGATCATCACATTGGTTTTGCACGCACTGAAACCGCGGCGCACGACTTCCTCCGCGAGTTTCGACAGATCGTCGTAGCTCGCCACGCGCGGCACGCCAAGCAGCTCCGGGTAGCGCGCGCGGTAGCTGCCGCAGTGCGACCAGTAACAGGGAATGCGTTTCCTCACCGCGCCGCCGAATAAATCGTACACTGGCACACCGAGCGCCTTGCCCTTGATGTCGAGCAGCGCGTTTTCAATCGCCGCCACCGCCTGGCGGTTGATGCCGCCGCGCGCCTGGATGGTGCTGGTGCGGATGTGGGCGTTGATCAACTCGACATCGCGCGGGTCTTTACCGATGACGATTTTGAACAACTCGCGGATCACATCGGCCAACCCCGCGCTGCCGAAACTTTCGTTGAACTCCGACCAGCCGACCAAGCCCTCGTCGGTCATGACTTTGAGAAACGAAAAAATGCGCCAGCCGGCGTCGGCGCGCAGGATTTCGAATTGGGTGACTTTCATGGTGAGCTCCCTTTGCGTGATGGGTCGCTGGTTATGTTACCGCAGCCGCAACCGATTCCCGGTGCAGCTTATCTCGCAGCACTTTCTCATACGGCCAGCCGCGCAAGAAATGTTCTCGCGTTGGCGAGCCACGTGGCGAGCGTGGCGGCGTCGTGTTGATGATCGATGACGCACAATTCGATGATCGAACGGCGCAGCACGGTCACGGCCGCATCGGCGTCGGCGGGCAGTGCTGGGCGCGTCGTGATCGGCATGTATTGTAAGTATCTGATTTAATTGAATATTTTTATCGGGCATTTTAAGGCTGCGTCACGCGATAGATCTGGTACTTGCTATCGGTTTTTTGATGGTAATACAGCGCGCGGCCATCGGCGCTGATCGTTGGCGCTTCGACAAACCCACGGATCGCGGCGATCACCCGCGGCGGCTCGAACGGCAGCTCACGGCTTTTGCGCGTGGCGTGCAGGATCGCGAGCTTGCGCCAGAACAGCGCGCCGCTCATGCGTGTGAAAAAAATTTACAGTTCGTCGGCGGAAATCGCCGGTGCGTATTCAAGATCGCGCGTGTTGATGTGGGCCATGATCGCATCGGAGTTGGGCAGCCGCTCAAAGCGCTCGCCGATGCGTCGCGCGACAAAAATATTCGCGGTTTTAGGGATGGCACCGCCGCTGAATTCGCCGTCGACCGCATAGAGCGTTTGGCCGTCGGCGCTGATTTCCGCATCGAAATTGACCTGCCCCATTTGTTTGCGCGAAACGCCTTCGACCAATTGAACGCTGCTCACGCGCCCCTCGGCAAAGCTGCGCGGTAAAGCGTCGATAGTGTCTGCTTATAGCTGCGTACCGACACAAAATATAAATTGCCCTCGCGATCGATCGATGGCACGCCTTCCAACGCCGGTGTGTTAGCGCCATCGATTTTGCCGCGATAACGAAAATGCGTCGGCGTGACGCGCTCGGCCCAATGCAAATCGGTATTCGCTTTCGGATCGTTGCTCAGTAGTGTCCGGACGTTAATCGAATAAATTCAATTGGTTAGCGGACATGTCCGGAATTTCGTCGGCGACGATTTTGTTAAGTAGTTGATCCAATGGC
>VGIF01000221.1 GCA_016868015.1 Betaproteobacteria bacterium | reverse complement strand
CGCGGTAAAACGCGGTGGAGCGTTCGCAGTCGCTGACGTTTAACACCAGATGGCCGATGTCCTTGGGCGCGCTCATGAGGGGGCTCCTGGGGGTGACGGATCAAAGGTCGATTCTACTCCAGTGTACCCAACCACACCCCGGTGTCGTTCCCGCGCAGGCGGGAACCCATAACACCGCGTCACTGGAGACGGCCCATGGGTTCCCGCCTGCGCGGGAACGACAGGTGGTTTTCGACTATTTAGGCTTGCGCCGGCGCCGCAATTCCTGAATCACCACCGAATTATCGAGTTGCCCCTCGCCATGGGCGATGCAGCTTTGGACGATCTCGGTGTAGATTGTGGCGAGCGGCAGCTCCTGCCCCACGCGCGCGGCGACTTCGTGCATCAGCGTGAAGTCTTTCAGCGACTGGGCGAGCCATGCGTGCGGGGTGAAATCGCTGTCGACCATTTTCATGCCGCGCGTGTCCATCGCGCGCGAGTAGACCGCGGAGCCTTTCATCACCTCGAGAAACGCCTTCAGTTCCAGGCCCATGCTTTCGGCGAAGGCCAAACCCTCGGCCATCACCGCGCGATTTAATCCGCCCACCAGATTGACCGCGAGCTTGGCGCGCCCGCCCGAGCCGGCGGGGCCGAGATAAAAACTTTGCCTGCACAGCGCATCGAGCACGGGCTGCGCGGCGGCCATGTCATAGCGCGTGCCACCAACGAGCGCGACGCCGTTCCCTTTGGCGATTTGATCGCTGTTGCCCGATAGCGGCGCTTCAACAAAGCGCACGCCGCGTTGCGCCGCGCGCCGCGCCAGCGCCTGGATGCGATCGGGGTCGCAGGTGCTGGTGCAGATGAGCGTGTGACGCGGGTCAAAACCGGCGCTGCCCTGGCCTTCAACCACATCCTCGACTTGATCGGTATTGAACACCGACAGCACCACCGTGCTGCACTGCCGCGCGAGCGCCGCTGCCGAAGCGCAGGCCTTGCCGCCGAGCAATGCGAGGTTGTCGCTGCGCTCGGCGCGCACGTCGTAGCCGTAGACGGTGTAGCCTGCGGCCAGCAAACGCCGGGCGAGCGCGGTGCCGATCAAACCCAAGCCGATGACACCCGCCGTGCCTAAACCAGACATTTACGTAAGTATTTGATTTTATTGAATATTTTATTGCTGTTCGATTTTCGCCGCGCGCACGATGTCGGCGAAGCGTTTGACGTCCGCGACGAATAGTTTGGAAAACGCCGCAGGCGTTGCGCCAGCCGGCTCATATCCGGTGCTGATAAAGGTTTCACGCAGCGCGGGGCTGGCGTCGAAGGCTTTGCGAACATCGCCCTGAAAGCGGTTTGCCAAGTTCGCCGGCAGTTTCGCCGGCCCAAACATCGCGTGCCAGCCGGTGTCGAACACAAAGCCGGGCAATCCGCTTTCCGCCACCGTGGGCAAATCCGGTAGCGACGAAATGCGTTTGTTGCCGGTAAAGGCGATGCCTTTGAGCCTGCCGGATTTCACGTGCGGCACCGCTACGCTGGCGCCGGGGAAATTGATGTGTACTTCGCCCGCCAGCAGCGCGGTTAACACCGGGCCGCCGCCTTTGTACGGCACGTGTTGCATATTGACGCCGGCCATTTGATTGAACAATTCGCCGGCCAGATGCTGGCCGTTGCCGATGCCCGCCGAGCCGTAGCGCAGCGGCTGTTTTTTCGCCAGCGCGATCAGATCCTTGACGTTGGAAGCCGGCACCGACGGATGGGCCGCCATGACGTAACCCAGGCCATTGGCGTAATTGGTGATGGGCGTGAAATCGCGTTCGCTGTCGTAGGGCAGTTTTTTGTAGAGCGACGGATTGACCGCGAAGGCGATCGACGTGGCAAGAATGGTGTAACCGTCGGGCGCGGCCTTGGCGACGATATCGCAACCGACGATGCCGTTGGCGCCGCCGCGATTGTCGATCACCAGCGGCTGGCCGATGGTCGATTCCATTTGCCGCGCCAGCTGGCGGATGTAGGTGTCGACGTTGCCGCCGGCGGGGAAGGGCACCACCACCCGTATCGGGCGGACCGGGAAGTTCTGCGCGTACGCCGCGCCGATGGTTGTGGCCGCGGCAACGGCGCTAATGATCAAGCGAACCAAGATATTCTCCTCACGATGTTGTAGATGCTTATTGACGATTGAAATGGCGTTTGCGGAACATGCGCAGCGTGCGGAACGTGCGTAGCGTGCGTAGCGCTTGTGGCCGTGTCGGTTGCGACATTTTCGCCCGACGGATCAAACGTAAAAAATCATACCACGTTCACCGAGTGCTCATCGAAGACGGCGCCGCCATGCCGTCCAACAAACGGACAAGGACCATGATCAACGCCGCCATTGTCGGCATCGGCTGGTGGGGCCAAAAAATCGTCGGCGCGCTGCAAGGCAAAAGCGCGCGCATGCGGTTTATCCGCGGCGTGAGCAAAGAGCCGCAGGCGGTTGAGGATTTCACCGCGCGCTACGGCATCGAGCTTTGCAGCGAGCTTGACGACGTTTTAAGCGACCCGGCGCTGCAAGCGGTGGTGCTCGCCACGCCGCATTCGTTGCACACCGAACAGATCATCGCTTGCGCAAAAGCCGGCAAGGCGGTGTTTTGCGAAAAGCCGCTCGCGCTCAATGCCGCCGATGCCCGGCGCTCGGTCGAGGCATGCAAGGCGGCGGGCGTGTTGCTCGGCATCGGCACCAACAAACGTTTTTGGCCGTGTATGCGCGAGTTGCGCAAGGTGGTGGATAGCGGCGTGCTGGGGCGCATGTTGCACATCGAAGGCCACTACAGCAACGAAAACACCGGCAAACATTTTTCGTCCTGGCGCATCGATCCGGCCGAGGCGCCCGCGGCGGGGCTCACCGGTTCGGGCATCCATGTGCTCGATGCGCTGGTGAGTTACGCTGGCCCTGCGCGCAAAATCCACGCGCAAGTGTTGTCGTTATCCCCGCAGCCAAGGCCGCTCGATACAATTACCGTGATGTTCGAGTTCGAGCAAGGCATCAGCGGCACGCTGGCCGCGATACGTTCCACTGCGTTTTATTGGCGCATTCACGTGTTCGGCGAGCGCGGCTCGGCCGAGGCCATCGGCGAAAACGAGTTGATCGTGCGCTTGAATGGCAAGGCGCTGCAGCGTTTTACGTATGAGCCCGTGGATTCATTGGCTGCGGAGCTTGATGCATTCGCCGATGCCGTGGCCGGGCGCTGCACGTACCCAATTTCAGGCGATGAAATGATCGCGACAATTGCCGCGTTCGAGGCGGTGGTGGCGTCGGTGAATGCGCAACACTGACATGCGGTCGCGTTCTTCCGGTGCCGATTGGTATTGTCACGGGCACAAAAAAAGCCCACTATAACAAGACCTTACAATGCAATCCGGCGGCACAATCCGGCGGCATACCGGGAGAGCTTGCGTTGAACGCACAATCCGTCAGCCAAAGGGCGAGCGACCCGCTGACCAAAACTCACGAGTTGGCGGTACAGTTCGAAGGCGCCGAAGCGTCCGCCGCGCTGACTAAAGCTGCCGCGTGGTTAACGACGTTACGCGCTCGGCGCGGCTTCACCTTGGATGAGCGTTACGTCAGCATCGATCTGGTCGACACCTCCACGCGAGCGCATCAGCAGCACATCGTTGACGATTATCTGGTGCTCACCCACACGCGGCGCGCGCAAGAAAAAGTGTTGTGGGAGGCGGCGCATGGTTTTTGCGTGGCGTTAAGCGGCGCCTACATCGACTGCATCGCGGCCGCGCAAAGCGATGCCGCCGCCGCGCTTAAGTTCAGAAGCAAGCTACCGGTGCTTGCCGCGCGCGGCGCGCTCGCCATTGGCATGCAAATTAAATGGATTGCGTTTCGTTACGGCTTGGTCGAGCCTTGGGTGTGGTCCAACCTTGCGCGTTGTTTGCGGTTCGCCGAAGCCAACGACATGGCGGACAGGGTGGTGCCTTTGTATTTGTCGAGCAAAACGCCGCTATCCACCCAGCAAACATTCACGCGCGCGGTGATGTTGCACGCCGCGGACACCGAAGCGCTGTCGCTGATGGAGCAAGAGATCGTGAGCCGGTTTATCGATCACTTTACCGATCGCTTCAAATTCGACCGCCGCGCGGACGAAAATCTGACGCTGTATTTCGATTTGAACCACGCGCTGCCGCCGCGGCGCGTGCTGGGCGTGCCGGTGCGCGCGGCGCAGCGGCGGTTTTTCAGCGCGCTCGATGCCTTGCCGATGCTCGAACAATATCGCGCGCGCGTGGTCAAGGGCGGCATCGGCGCGGCGCCGATCTCCCTGCCGCGCGGGGCGCACGTGAAAGAGGTAGTGAAAGTGCTCGATCACCTCGCGCTGCACTGGGCCAAGCCGATGCCGGCGCGCGCCCACGAACGGCGCTTGACGACAGGATGCCTGGAAATCCGCCATGACTACCGCTCGGTGTTCGAAGCGTTGGAAGCGGGGCCGGCGGATGTTTCGGTGACGGCGAGCATCGCGCGCGGCGAAACCTGGGTGGTGGATAACGCCGGGCGCGGCGGCTATAGCGCGATTGTGCCCAAGGGTCAGCGCCCGTGGCTCGCGCACCACGTGCTGATCGCGCTGCGTTTGGAGCACGAGGCGCGCTGGAGTTTAGGGCTGATTCGCCGCGTCGAAACCGACGAGCACCGCCAGCGCAAAGTGGGCATCCGCGTGATCGCGCGCAAACCCGTTGCCGCATCGCTGAGGCTCGCGCAGGTCAGCGGCAAGCGCGTGCGCGAGGAATCCGGCATCGTGCTCAACACGCGTCCGAGCAGTAACGGCGGCGTCCATGTGTTGACACGGTCGGGCATGTTTACGCTGCAGGAAGAAATTGTCGCGGCTTACGGCGCGAACCGCGAATTCGAATTGCGGCTTAAACCCACCAACGCGATGGAAGCGACGTTGGATTATGCGTGGGTGCGCTACGAAGTCGTCGGGTAAAAAAATCGCCCGCTGGTGCGCAGCGAGCGAGTTACTGTAAGTATTTGATTTAATTGATATTTTTGTAAGCGATATTAGATGGCCGCAGCGACGGCGTTTCCGAATTCATCGCAGTTGGCTTTGCCGCCGAGATCGCGCGTCAAGCATTTGCCTTCGGCGATCACGCGCTCCATCGCTTCGTCGAGCAGCTTGCCGACGGCCGTCGCCTTGGGATCGTTCTTTTTGCGGCCCAGCCATTCCAGCAGCATCTTGCCCGACATGATCATGGCATAAGGGTTGGCGATGTTTTGGCCTGCGATGTCGGGCGCCGAGCCGTGCGTGGCTTGCGCCATCGCTTGGGTTTCGCCGCACACCAGGCCCGGCGCTAAGCCCAAGCCGCCGACCAGGCCCGCGCCTTCATCGGTGAGTATGTCGCCGAATTGATTGGTGGTGACCACCACGTCAAACTGCTGCGGGCGCATGACGAGCTTCATCGCAAAGCCGTCGACCAGCACTTCATTTAACGTGACATCGGGGTATTCCTTGGCGAGCTTGCGGTGCTCTTCGGCGAACATGCCGCATACCAGGCGATACACCGGCTCTTTGTGCACGCAGGTGACGATTTTTTTCTGGCGCGTGCGCGCGATTTCGAAGGCTTCCCGCGCGACACGCGATGCGCCTTTGCGTGTCACCACGCGCATGCCCACCGAGATTTCGTCATTTGGCCGAAACTCGCCCGAGCCCGCGTGCACCACGCTGGAGGACATCATGCCCTCGGTGGTTTCGCGCAAGAAAACGATGTCCACGTCTTTATGCAGCGAGGGCAGATTGGGGTAGGATTTAACCGGTTTGACATTGGCGAAAAGCTCGAATTTTTTTCTGAGCGGCGGCATCACCCACATCGGGTCGTTGCGCGGATAAGCGTTATGCCCGATCGGGCCGCAGATCCAGCCGTCGCAGGTTTTGAGTGTTTCCAGCGTGACCTTGGGCGTGGCATCGCCGTGTTTTTCGTGGCCGATTTTGCCGATGGGCAAATCGATCCATTCGGCCTGCATGCCGGTTTTCGCCGCGGCGGCCTTCATGCATTTCACTGCTTCGGGTACGACTTCAAGGCCGATGTCATCGCCGAGTAATACGCCTATTTTTAGCACTGCGGTCTCCTTGTTGCGTGTTGCACGCAAATTACAGTTGCGGCATCCGGTAAACGCCAACACCGCTTAACCACCGCTGTCGTTCCCGCGCAGGCGGGAACCCATAGGGTAGTGCCAGTGGCACGTGTGTTATGGGTTCCCGCCTGCGCGGGAACGACAGGGGAAGGTGTTGCGTGCTTGGCGACGTTACCGCGAAACCAAAGGCCCGCATCATTCCACTTCAGACGCTTTCGCGCAATGCTTGACTGATGCAGAATATCCGGATGGAAAAGTACAAAATCGCCTGCCTACAAACCAACACCGGCAACGACCTCGCCGCCAACCTCACCACCGTGCGCGCGATGATGCGCGAAGCGGCGGCCAACGGCGCGCAATGGATACTCACCCCCGAATACACGCTGATGATGGATGGCAGCGGGCGGGTGATGCGCGACAACGCGTTGCCGGCGGACGGCGGGGCATCGCTGGCGGAATTGAAAGCGATGGCGGGCGAGTTGAAGGTATGGTTGCTGATTGGCTCGCTTACGCTGCGCACCGGTGAAGAAGGTGAGGGTGCCGACACGCGCATCGTCAACCGCTCGTTCTTGGTGAGCGACGCTGGTGCAGTGGTGGCGAGTTACGACAAGATACACATGTTCGATGTCACGCTGCCCGATGGCAAGGTGATCCGCGAGTCTTCCGCCTACCGGCCGGGCGACAAAGCGGTGGTGGTGGACACGCCGCTGGGTAAAGTGGGGCTTACCGTGTGTTACGACTTGAGATTCCCGCAGCTCTTTCGCACGCTGGCACAGGCCGGCGCGCAAATCATCACCGTGCCTTCCTCATTCCAGCGCCAGACCGGCAAGGCGCACTGGCATCCGCTGCTGCAAGCGCGCGCCATCGAAAACGGCTGCTGGATCATCGCGCCGGCGATGTGCGGTGAGCATGCCGGTAACCGGCAGACGTTTGGGCACTCGCTGGTGGTGAATCCGTGGGGCGAGGTGGTGGCTGATGGTGGCGAAGGGCCGGGGATTGTTTATGCCGAGATCGATGTGACGCGGGTGGCGAAGGTGCGGGGGATGATTCCTTCGTTGACGCATGATCGGGTGTTTGATGCGTCGTTTTAGAATGCGTATTGCGCACCCGATGCTCAAT
>VGIF01000220.1 GCA_016868015.1 Betaproteobacteria bacterium | reverse complement strand
GCTGGCGGGCAAAGCCGATGTGCTGATCGAAAACTACAAAGTCGGCGATCTCGCGCGGCGCGAGCTGGACTATGAAACGCTGGCGAAGCTAAACCCGCGGCTGGTGTATTGCTCGATCACCGGCTTTGGCCAGACCGGGCCGCTGCGCGAGCGGCCGGGCTACGACTATATTTTTCAAGGCGTCGGCGGTTTGATGAGCGTCACCGGCCACCCCGACGGCGTGCCCGGCGGGGGCCCGATGAAAATCGGCGCTTCCATCGTCGATATCTCGACCGGGCTTTACGCGACGATCGCCATCCTCGCCGCGCTGCGCGAGCGCGACGCCAGCGGCCTGGGGCAATACATCGACATGGCGCTGTTCGACACCGTTGCGGCCTTAAGCTCGCATCAGGCCGCGGCGTATTTTCAAACCGGCAAGGTGCCCACGCGCCAGGGCACGTCTTCGGGCGGCATCATGATGCCGTATGAAACGTTTAAATGCGCCGATGGGCATTTGATCGTCGCCTGCGGCAACAACTCGCAATGGCAGGGCTTGTGCAAGGCGCTATCGCGCGAGGATCTCGCCACTGACGCGCGGCTCACCTCACCCTCGCTGCGGCAAATCAACCGCGAGTTTGCGCTCGGCGAATTGCGCAAAAGTTTCGCGCAATACCCGGTCGCCGAGGCCGCCGCGCGGCTCGACGCCGGCGGCGTGCCCAACGGCCCGATCAACGACATGCAGCAAGTGTTCGACATGGAACAAGCGCACGCGCGCGCGCTGAAGGTTCAAGTCACGCGCAGCGACGGCACCACCATGGCGGTGGTGGGCAATCCCATGCGTTTGAGCGCAACGCCGGTGCAATACCGGCATGGCGCGCCGCGCTTGGGCGAACATGCGCAGGCGGTGTTGCAGGATTGGCTCGGCGCTGGTGCCGAGGAAATTGCGCGGCTGCGGGCGGCGGGTGCGTTGGGGTGATGTGATGGCTTGCAGTGACGGGTCATCGACGCGGATAGAATGCTGGCCTTCGCTTGGTTAACCCGAACCAAAACGTTTCACGGTCGTTACCGCGCAGAGCCTGTGCGGGTATGACAAGACTGGAAGGACACCCACTCGGAAAAGGAATTACCCGTGCGTTGCATCACCCCTAGATCAGACACAACAAAACTCATGGCGGCCGCCGCTGCTTTCCTCGCCCTCGCGGCCGCACTGCCCGCCCACGCCCAACAAAACACCTACCCCAGCCGCCCGCTGCGCGTGGTGGTGTTTCTGCCGCCGGGCGGCGCCGCCGATGTGCTGGCGCGGGTGATGGCGCTAAAGCTGGGCGATCTGCTCGGCCAGATCGTGGTGGTCGACAACCGCCCCGGCGCGGGCGGGGTGATTGGCACCAGCGTGGTGGCGAAGGCCGCGCCGGACGGCCACACCATCTTGCACAGCGGCATCACCACCCACGGCATCGGCCCGCATATTTACACCAGCCTGCCGTACGATCCGGTAAAGGATTTCGCGCCGATCATTCTGTCGGCGACGATGCCGGTGTTTATGATGGCTCACACGCAAACGCCGGTCAAAACCGTGAGCGAGGCGGTGGCGTTCGCCAAGAGCAAACCCAACGCCGTGAGTTGGGGCTCGCCGGGCACCGGCAGCGCGCCGCACATGGTGGGCGAGTTGTTCAAAGTGGTGACCGGCATACCCAGTGCGCATATTCCGTACAAAGGCAGCGGCGGCGGCGCGCCGGCATTCGCCGCCGGCGAAGTGCAGCTCTTTTTCGATGCGGTGGCCGGCCATCAGGCGTTTATCAAATCGGGCCGCGTGCGTGCGCTCGCCGTCACCAGCGCCGCGCGCGTGGCCGCCTATCCCGACGTGCCGACGATGAAAGAAGCGGGCTTTGGCCGCGTCGAAGGCAGTGTGTGGTACGGCTTTCAGGCGCCCGCCGGCACGCCCCAACCGATCATCGCGCGCTTGAACGCCGAATCCAACCGCGTGCTCGCCATGCCCGAGGTGAAGGAAAAGCTGCTGGCGGTCAGCATCGAAACCGCCGGTGGCTCACCCGAGGCATTTGCGAAATTCATCCGTGCCGAACTCGACCGCTGGGGGCCGGTGGTCAAGGCGGCGGGGGTGAAGGTAAATTGACTGCGTGAGGGGTGAGGCGTGAAGCGTGAGGCGTGGATATCCAGCGGAACTGGTTTTGCGCCTCACCCCTCACCCCTCACACCTCACTTCTAAACGAGTAACGAACCATGACAACCGGCACCGTCCAATCCCTCAACATCAAATCGCTGATCAAATACTCCAACGCGGCGCGTGTCAATCTGCCGCTGCTGTCTTCCAACGATTTTGTCACGCGCATGAATTGCTACGAGCCGGGGCAGGTGACGCCGTTTCATGTGCACCCGCAGGATGACGAGGTGATTTATTGCGTCGAAGGGCGCGGCGCGATTACCTTCGCCGATCGCGCCGATGCGCCGCTCGAGCCCGGCACGCTGATCAGCTTGCCGGCGGGGCTGCCGCATGGCATCAAGGCCGCCGAGGACAGCCGCATGGTTGTCATTTACACCACCAACGCCGGCTACACCAGCGAGCGGCCGGACGCGAGAGCCGCCGAGGCGGGCATAGCACTGCCTGGCGAGAAAAAATAAAAATATCAATTAAATCAATAAGTTACGTAATATCCTTAAAACTGCCGCATGATGGCGAACCGATCAGGTACGGTAGCGCGCTGTTGCTGGCGCGCACGCGATCGCCGCCACGCTTTATTCAGCCCTTCGATCACGCAAAGGAGACGCCATGAACGTGATATTCAAGCTGCTGGCATACGCGTTACTGAGTTTGCACGCCAGCGCCTGGGCCCAGGGCTGGACACCGCAACGCCCGATTGAAATCGTCGTTGGCTACGCGCCCGGAGGTGGCGTGGATCGCACCGCGCGCGCATTGGACCGGCTGCTCACCGGCAACAAGCTCGCCAACAGCGGCGTGGCGGTGATTAACAAGCCCGGCGGCAACACCACAATCGCCTACCATTATCTGAGCCAGCGCCCCGCCGACGGGCACACGGTGATGGTCTACGGGCAAACCATATTCACCACGCATATCACCGGCGCAAGCGCGCTCACTTACACCGATTTCACGCCGGTGGCCTCATTGTTCAGCGAATACCACGTCTACGTGGTCGCCGCCAACACGCCGGTGAGAAGCGGCAAGGACTTGATCGCGCGCATGAAACAAGACGTGCGCCAAGTAAGCACGGGCGTCTCCGCTATCGGCAGCCCCGGGCATCTTTCGGTGGGCTTGCTCAACAAAGCGCTCGGCGGCAGCGCCAGGGATTTGAGGATCATCGCCTTCAAGGGCTCGGCCGAAGCGCTGACCAACGTGTTGGGCGGGCATATCGAGCTCACGCCCGCGCCCGCGAGCCTCGCCGCGCCGCACGTGGGTTCGGAGAAGTTACGCGCGGTGGCGGTGGCCGCGCCCAAGCGCATGGGCGGGCCGTTCGCGGCGATCCCCACCTGGCGCGAGCAAGGCGTCGACCTGGTCTACGGCCCGTGGCGCGGCATCCTCGCCCCCAAAGGCCTGCCCGCCGCGCAACTCGCGTGGTGGGAGGCGAGCTTACGCAAAATCGCCGACACCGCCGAGTGGAAAAGCGATATGGAAAAAATCTTCGCGGTCGATGATTTCGTCACCGGCGCGCAACTGCGCAAGGACATGGAAAAGGAATACGCCGAAACCCGAGCGGTGTTGGTGGAGTTGGGCATGGCGAAGTGAGCGCGCGTGACCTCAACTCAACGTCTGTTGCCCGCCAGGAGCCCCACATGCCCTTCTTGAAATCCCACACGGAAAACGCCGGCCCCGGCGAGGTGTTCCAAGCCTACCCCGAGGTCTACCGCCATTGGGCGGCGATGGGCCAGGCGCTCATCAACGGGCCTTCGCCGCTAACCCCCGGCGAGCGCGAAATGATTCAAGCCTTCGTCGCGGGCCTGCTCGGCTGCCAGTTCGCCTACGTCGCGCACACCGCCGCGGCCGAAGCACGCGGCATCGCGCCGGGCACGGTGCAAGCATTGGTTGCAGATGTAGCCAGCGCACCGGTGAGTGACAAATTAAAACCGCTGCTCGCGTTGGTGCGCAAACTCGTGGTGGCGCCGACCACGGTCGCGCAAAGCGATGTCGATGCCGTATTCGCCGCCGGTTGGGACGAAGCCGCGCACCACAGCGCGGTGGCGTGCACCGCGCGCATGACGTTTATGTCTAAAATCATCCACGGCCACGGCTTCACGCCGATGAGCTCCGAGCGCGCCAAAGCCAGCGCCGAGCATCGTGCGCAGGTAGGCTACGTGGCGTTGTATCCGCGGCTTACAAAGCCGTAGCACGCGCGAAACCATCGTCGCCGCCCATGGCTTTGCGCGCCCGATGGTTTCGTGCACAGCCCCCCGAAACGGGGAACAACATGAGCATGCAACACAGCCGTTAGGAGCACACCCTTGTCGGGCAACAACCTCTTCGAAGGCATCAAAGTCCTTGCCGTGGCGCGCCAGATAGCTGCGCCCTTCGCCACCTATCAACTCGCGCTGCACGGCGCCGAGGTGCTGACCATCGACAACCCGAGGGAAATCGACAGCATGCGGCTGGTGGTGGGCGCCGGCGGCGGGCTGCACAAGCATGCAATGAGCCACAGCTTTCTCGCGCAAGCGGCGAACAAAAAATCCATGCAGCTTGATATCGCCAGCCCCAAGGGCCAAGACATTTTTCGCAAGCTCGCCGCGCAATCGGATGTCATCGTCGAAAACTTGGTGGCCGGCAACATGGCGAAGTACGGCTTGGGCTACGACGATCTCAAAAAAATCAACCCGAAAATCATTTACTGCTCCGTCACCGGCTACGGCCAAAGCGGCCCCGCCTACAAGCGCGCGGCGATCGACGGCGCGGTGCAAGCCGCGAGCGGCTTGATGAGCATGACCGGCACGGCACAAACCGGGCCGATGAAGGTGGGCTTTTTGATGGCCGATTACGCCACCGGTTATGCCGCGGCGCTGGGCATCGTCGGCGCGCTTTATCACCGCGCGAAAACCGGCGAAGGCCAGCACGTTGATTGCGCCATGCTCGACACCGCGATGACCATGGCCGGCGCGGATTTGTGCGAAGCCGCCACCACCGGCAAGTACCAGCAACTCAGGGGCAACGGCGACGGCCGCTACATCTCCAACATCTTCCGCTGCAGGCAAGGCATGCTGTCGGTGGCCGCCACCACCGAATCGCGCCGCGCGCGCTTCTGGAAAGCGATCAATCGCCCCGATATCCCGCTCGATGCGCGCTTTGCCAACGCGCAAACGGTGGCGCAACATTACCCGGCGTTTTGCGCGGAAATCGAAAAAACGCTCGTCCACAAAACCGCGCTGGAATGGGAGGAAATCGTCTCCGACGCCGGGGTCGCGGCAATGGCGGTGCGCGATCTGAACCAGGCGATGGACAACCCGCAAATCAAGCATCGCGGCTTGATGCACACCTTCGCGTTCGATGCCGAGCTGGGCTACGCCGTGAGCGTGCCCAAGGCGCCGTATCAACTGTCCAAAACCGGCGCGCGCATCCACTCGCCGCCGCCGCGCGTGGGGCAGCATACCGATGAGATTCTGCAGCGGCTAGGCTTTGATGAAAACGAGATCGCCAAGTTGCACCAATCCGGCGTGGTGGAAGGCGTGTCGGTGGCGCAGTCGTTGGCCAAGCAAGGGCGCGGTTAAGTGGCCTCGCCTTGGCGTGGCTGCTTCGCACGGCGCCCATCGTTGGCTTATCGCGCCCACAAAATATTAAATTAAATCAAATACTTATGAATTCATTCCCAGCTACCCCCAACGCCGGTTGGCAACCCCAGCGCGAAGTCGAGCTGATCGTCGGCACGCCCCCCGGTGGCGGGCAGGATCGGCCGGCGCGTGCGTTGATGAAAGTGCTGTCCGCGGCGGGCATCGTTACCGTGCCGATGAAACTCTCCAACATCGTGGGCAAAGGCGGCGGTGCGGCGTGGGACGCGCTGCGTGCACGCGGCGGCGATCCGCATGTGTTGTCGATCAACTCCGGGCCGCTGTTGAGTAACCGCATCCTCGGCGTTGCCGATTACGACCACACCGCGTTTACGCCGCTGGCGAATTTGTACACCGAGTATCTCGCGTTTATCGTACGCGCCGATTCGCCGCTGGCCGACGCGGGTGCGTTTTTGCAACGCCTGCAGCAAGATCCGGCGAGCTTTGACATCGCGTTTGCCACCGCCATCGGCAGCACCAATCACATCGCGCTGGGCCACGTGATGAAGCACCTTAACCACGACCCGCGCCAGCTAAAGCTGCGCGTGTTCGATTCCGCTTTATACGCGGTGGCCGATGTGCTCGAGGGCAACGCGCAAGCCGGCGTGATCTCCGCGGTGAGCGCGGTAAAGGCGCTACAAGAGGGCCGCGCCCGCGCGCTCGCCGTGACCGCGCCCACGCGCCTGGGCGGCGTGTTCGCCAGCGCGCCCACGTGGCAAGAACTCGGCGTGCCGTGTGTCGCTGGCCAATGGCGCGGCATCATGGGCGGCGCCGGACCGCATGGCATGAGCGCGGCGCAAGTATCGTTTTGGGAGCAGGCGTTCGCCGCCGCCACCGCGCGCGCGCAATGGCACGATGAACTCACGGCGAATTACTGGACCAACACCTTCATGGGCGCGCAAGCGGCACGCGCGCTGCTCGATGGCGAGCGCGATCAGCTTGCGCGCATGTTGCGGGCGTTGGGGCTGGCAGATTGAGCCTGGCGGTCCGGGATTCTTGGGGAAACATTTAACGATGCGTACTGATGCGCGTTTACGTCGATGCCGCCGCCGTCATTCTGGCGCAGCGGGCTTTAACGCAACAACGCCGATTGCTGCGCGCTCGCCGGTGTGAGCACCTGCAAATCAAGAAAGTTCGGCAGGATTTCGGCCGGCCATTGCCTGGAAGGGCGCTTGTCGCCTTGCGCGGCATAGATGCCCATTTTGCCTGCGGGCCAATCCTCACACACGGCGCCACCCATAAAATAGCGGTCCTTGAGCCACCATGCCCGGCCAGCGGCATAGCTGCCCTTGTTCCAGGGTTTGTGATTTTCATAAAGACCGGTGTGCCGCAGCACCCGAACCTGCAAAACCACGCCCGGATCGCCGGCGAGCATCGTATCAAAATCGTCTTTCCAGTCCGGCCTGGGCTTTGCGTGCGGGGCGGCGGCGATGCGCTTATCCCAATAGTCGAAAGCCTCGGCCTTGAGCGACGCCGGCGAAACACAGGCCAAGACTTGCACTTCGACGATATTGATACGATGCTCGCCGGCGATC
>VGIF01000219.1 GCA_016868015.1 Betaproteobacteria bacterium | reverse complement strand
CGAACAGTTGATCCCCGGTGATCAATTGATGCGCGGCACCACGCAGCACTTGATGATTTTCGCCTGCAACGTAAAACCCGGTGCGGTGGCCGAGGTGCGCAAATGGTACGCCGAGGAGCATATCCCCAACTTGAGCCGCGTGCCGGGCGTGGCGAGCGCGCGCTTTTTTGCCTCGTACGATGGCACGCACAATCACATTGCGCTCTACGAGATCGACAAGCCCGAAACCTGCGCATCGGATGATTGGAAAAAGGCAGTGCAAACCGAATGGACCGCGCGCATGCGGCCGCATTTAAATGATGCGCTGCGCGTGGTGTTAAGGCGTTATACGCGGCGCGCCGCATAAAATCGTAAGTATCTGATTTTATTAATATTTTTTAATATACTGAAGATGATACTGCCGGCATGTCGCCGCCGGTCAACCGCCGCCGGCGGCGGCGCGTTCAGCCAGCAACGCCCGCGCATGAGGGCGTCATGCCACCTTAAAAAAAACGCTGTATGAAACACACCCAACTCGTTTCCAGCCTGATCGCCGCCCTGTTTGCCGTAGTCACTTACACCGCCGCCGCGCAAGCCCCGATCGCGCCCGCACAACCCGCTCAGCCTGCGCAGCCCGCGGCGCCGGGCAAGGCCGCGCCGATGTTGACGCCGGGTGAGCCCACCAAGGCAGACGATCAAAAAGCGGAAAAAAAGGCGCAGAAAAAGGGTGCTCAAAAAGCAAAGAAAAAACAAGACGCGAAAAAGCCCGGCAAGGCGGCCAAGGTCAACAAGGCGGGCAAGGCGAAAAAGGGTGACGCAGTTGCCACCGAACCCATGGTGAAGTAAGCGCGCCGCGTACGCGCGCGGCTGTAAGCCGCTGCCGCGCACGAATTTGACGCGCGCATTTGATCAAGGCCGCTCCCACGCAGCGCATCTGTGCTGCGGGAGCGGCTTTGTTTTTGTGGTGTCGCCACCGGCGCGGATGGTGGCTACTTGAAAAATAATTGTGAAATGCATGGCCATACGAGAACAAGCCCGCTTGATCGGTTGTCGCCTGCAAAAGTTGTTGGTACACTGGGTGTTACTCGGGAATTTAAAAAATATGATTAAAATCAGTTACTTATCAGCAATCATTGCGCTGACGGCGGGGCCGGTCGCCAGCTACGCACAAGCGCCCGCGGCGAATTTTCCAACGCGTCCGATACGCTTTTTGGTGCCGGTGCCGCCGGGCGCCACCACCGATATCGTCACGCGCCTGGTCGCACAAAAAATGGGTGAGTCGTTCGGCCAGCAAGTGGTCGTGGACAATCGCCCCGGCGGTGTGATGACCATCGCCACCGATTTGGTGGCAAAAGCGCCGCCCGATGGCCATACCATCGCGACGCTGCTAACACCCACCGCAGTGAATCCGTATGTGCTTAAAAATTTGCCCTACAACACCGAACGCGAATTGCAAGCGGTGAGCCAAATGGTCGCGGTGCCCGGCGTGATGACCATGAACCCCGGCGTGCCGGCGAACAACTTGAAAGAAGTGATCGCGCTCGCCAGGGCCAAGCCCGGCGCATTGAACTACGGCTCGCCGGGGCAGCTTACGTCGGGCCATTTGTCGATGGAGTTGCTGAAGCTAAACGCCGGCATCAACATCCAGCACGTGCCGTACAAGGGCGGCGCGCCGGCGATCACCGATTTGATCGGCGGGCAAATTCAGTTTTTGATCAGCGGCCCGCCCGGCGTGTTGCCGCACATCAAGGCCGGGCGCTTAAAAGCGATCGCCACCACCTCGGCCAGGCGTTCGCCGGGTCTGCCCGATACGCCGACGTTCATGGAGTCCGGCGTGCCCAACTTCGACACCAGCGAATGGTATGGCGTGTTCGCGCCGGCGGGCCTGCCCAAGCCGGTGCTGGATAAACTCTCGCGCGAGCTCGTGCGCATCGTGAAGCTGCCGGACGTTGCCGAAAGATTGTCCGTGCAGGGGGCGATTCCGGTCGGCAGCAGCGCTGAAGCATTTACCCAATTCGTCAAACAAGAAATGAATCTTTGGGGTGGTGTCGCGAGGAAAATCGGCTTGAAGCCGGATTAGGCAAAGCGCCAAGGGCCAGCCATGAAGCTCCTATCGCATGCGTCGTTGCGTCAGATGCTGACGCTGCCTTACATCGTTCTGGTGCTGCTGGCGGCGGGCATCATTGGCGCGCTTTCTTATCGTGCCGGGTCGGACGCCGTCGACAGACTGTCCGATCATTTGCTCACCGAAACCGTCAATCGTATCGCGCAAGCGGTCGAAAATCACGTAGCCGGCTCGGAAGCGGTGCTCGAGACGGCATTTCCGCCCGACATTGCCGCGCCGGTTTTGATCGAGAAGGAATTGGATGAGCTGCGCACGCGTTTTTGGCTCGCCACCTCGGTTCATCGCGACCCCAACAACTACGCCTACTACGGCGATCGTAGAGGGCACTTTTTCGGATTGTGGCGTTTTTCGGAGCAAGAAGCCGAATTGCGGGTGCGCACCGATGACAGCAAGCCGCGCGCGCTTTACCGCTATTCGCGCATACGCGGCGATCTAGGCTTGCCGACACTGGAGACACGGTCGTTCGATCCACGCGAGCGCCCCTGGTACAAGGCAGGCCAGGCGACCACGAACCAAACCTGGACCGCCATTTACATCGACTTCAGAACGCTGGAACTGGTGAGCACGCGCGCGCGGCGGGTCAACAATGCCGCGGGCCAGTTCGAGGGCGTGGTGGCGACCGATTTGTCGCTAGAACATCTGACCAAATTTTTGCGCAAGCTTAAGCTTACGCCCAACGGTTTTGCCTTTATCGCCGAGCCCGATGGCAATATCGTCGCCACTTCTCGCGGGCCGCATCTGCGCAAGGGGCCGGGCGAAGAAAACACGCGGCTTAACGCCGCGCAAAGCGAAGACCCTTGGCTGGTCGCGACGTATCAGGCGGTTAGGGGATTGATCGGCTCGTCGCAAGCCTCGGGCGCAACGCGTACCAGCGCATTTGCTGGCCCCGATGGCGCCACGGCGCAGGCGGGCTACACGCGGCTGCGCGACAAGGCGGGGCTGGACTGGATCGTCGCGGTGGCCGTGCCGCGCAGCGACTTTATGCACGACATCACCACCAACGTCCAGCGCACGGCATTGCTGGCACTGCTGGCGTGCGGGCTGATCGTGGCGGTCGGCTTTATCGTGCTTAACGTGATCGCCCGCGATTTACGGCGGCTCGCGCACGCGGCACGCGATGTCGGCGAGGGCAAGCTCGATTCACGCATACCGGTGGAACGCAAGGATGAAATCGGCGATCTCGCGCGCTCCTTCGCGCACATGCAAAACCGCATGTTGACCGACCGCTTGACCGGCATCGCCAATCGCGAAGCCATCGTGCGGCGCATCGAGGATCGCATTCTGCGGCACCGGCGCCAGGGTGACGCGCATCCGTTTGCGGTATTGTTTGTCGATCTGAATCAGTTCAAGCAAGTGAACGATCGCTTCGGCCACGACGTGGGTGACCGCGTGCTGATCGAAATCGGCCAGCGCTTGACCGAAAACCTGCGCGGCAGCGATCTGGCCGCGCGCATTGGCGGTGATGAATTCATCGTGTTGCTGGATAACGTGGCCAACCGCAACGACGCCGCGGTCGCGCGCGACAAACTCGAGCGTGTACTGGCGCAGCCGTTGCAAGCGCTCAAAGACATCGCGCCGGAACTGGCAACGTTTGCGGCGGGCGCCGCCATCGGCATGGCGCTGTGTCCCGAAGAAGGGCACGATCTGGAAACGCTGCTCAAACGCGCCGACGAAGACATGTACCGGCGCAAGCAAGCGCGCAACGCGGCACGCGGTGGTTATTAAGTATCGAAAAATGCTACGTTAGCCGCCATGTCATTTGTGCATTCGTGAAAGAGGCGCGATGAGCTATGCGTATTTGTTCGAGGGGCTAAAAGCGCACTATCGCGCGCGCGGTTTGGGCTACCGCGATGTCGCAAGGGCGCTGAAAATCTCCGAGGCCACGGTGAAGCGAATTTTTTCTACGCGCGATTGCACGCTGGCGCGGCTGGAGCAACTGTGCGCGGTGGTGCAAGTCGATCTCGCCGAACTTTCGCGCAGCGCGCCGCGCACGGCGCGGCTGATCACGCAACTCACCCAGGAGCAAGAGCAAGAACTCATCGACGATTTGCGTTTGCTGATCGTCGCGGTGTGCGCGATGGGCAATATGCCCATCGACGACATCGTGCGCGTATATACTATTACCAAAACGCAGTGCATCGGCCTGCTGGCGAAGCTAGACCGCATCGGCTTTCTGGAACTGCAAGAGAACAACCGTTATCGCCTGCGCGTGGCGCGCACCTTTCAGTGGATACCCGACGGGCCGATCATGCGTTGGGTGAAAAAGCAGGCGCCGGATTATTTCAACTACCCGTTCGTGAAGCCGGGCGAGATGATGCGCATCGTCAACGTGCGGGTGTCGAAAGAAGCGCGCGTCGCGCTGCTCGCGCGTCTGGAACAGCTCGCGCTCGAATATGCCGAGCAACACAATGCCGATGCGTGGCTGCCGCTTGACCAACGTGCAACGATTAGCCTGTGTCTCGCGGTGCGGCCATGGGAGCCGGCGGCGTTCGGCAAGCTCACGCGCACGACCGCATCGTAGGGCGGGAGCAGCGCAGCGTATCCCGCCGTCCGGCCTCGACGCGCAAACCAAGTTGCGGCACAGTAACCATCAATCCAAAAGAGGAGCCCACCATGCCCGACCCAGCCGATGTTGTGATCCGCGAACGCCCGCTCGCCGAAGTGAAAGCCGAAATCACCCGCCGCGCCGGCCACTTGAATCCGCTCGACGGCATACGCCCGCAAGACGCCGAGCAAGTGAAAAACGCGCTGACCAGCCTTGACCGCGACGAGTGGGCGCGGTTGTGGTCGAACTTCGGCGCGCAATACGAGGCCGAGGGCGATGCGCTGGAAAAATCCGGCGGCGAGAAAACCAAAATCCGCGAGCTGTATGAACTCGCGTTTCACAACTATCGCGTCGGCCGCTACCCCTGCGCGGGTTCGCCGGGTCAACAGGAGGCATATCGCAGCTCGGTGCGGGTGTTTCGCAAGGCGGCGCGTTATTTCGATTCGCCGATGGAAATCGTCGAGGTGCCATTCGGTAACTCTGGCAATAAAAAACTGATCGGCTATTTGCAAATCCCCAAAGGCGTGGCGAAGCCGCCGGTGGTTATGCACTGGGGCGGTGTCGACAGCTGGAAGGAAGACCGCCAGCGCGCGCACGCGCGATTGAATCGTTTAGGCATCGCGGGCTTCGCCATCGACATGCCGGGCACGGGTGAAAGCCCGGTGATTTACACCGAGCCCGAAGCCACGAAGACCTTTTCGGCGTTGATCGATTATTTGCACACGCGTAAAGACCTCGACGCCACGCGCTTGGGCGTGTGGGGCGGCAGCTACGGCGGTTATTGGGCGGCCAAGCTCGCCTATGTTGAAGCCAAACGCTTAAAGGGCGCGGTGTTTCACGGCAGCAACGTGCATTACGGCTTTCAGGAAAAGTGGTTGCGTCCGGCGTTGACCGAGCGTGCCTCCGCCGCAATCTTTGGCCCGATAGGCCTGTTCCAAGCGCGCAGCAAGGCGATGGGCGTCAAATCGTTGGACGAGTTTTTGAAGGTGGCGCCGTCTTTATCGCTGGTGCAGCAAGGTTTGATCGATCAACCTTCCGCGCCGATCCTGGGGGTTAACGGCAAGCTCGACGATCAGGCGCCGGTGGAGGATATCTATTTGCTGATGGAGCACGGCAGCCCGAAAGAAGCGCGCATTTACCCCAAGGGCGGGCACATGGGACGCAGCGCGGAGGTGAAAGACGAAGAAATCGCAACAATGATTACCAACTGGTTGAAGCTGCGGTTGTCGCAATAGTGGCGTTATGCGCGCGTGCCGTTGCGCGTCGCCGCCCACAACCCATAACCGGTGACAACCACGCACAACGCAACGCCCAGAATCACCCCGCCGTAACTGCCGTAACGATCGAACATCCAGCCGGCCCACCACGGACCCAGCGCCGAGCCCAGGCCGAAGCCCAGGTCGAGCAGGCCGAGTATGGTGCCGAGGTTTTTGCCGGCGAATTTGTCGGAGACGGCCGAGGCGTAGACCGGCGATATGGCGTTAAAGCCGATGCCATAGGTGAGCAAGTAGCCCGCGAGCAACGCCATGCGCAACGCGGCGTTTTCGGCCGGCACCAGCGTGGTGAGCCACAACATCAGGAGTCCGACGAGGCTCACGCCGCAGATAATGGTGACGCACGACGAACGGCCAATGCGATCCGATAGCGGTCCCCAAATCAGGCCGCCGAACGCGCGCGCCACGCCCAGCAGCCCGAAAATCACCGACGCCAGCGTGAGGCCATAACCCATATCCACCAGCATGCGCGTCTGGTGTACCACCAGGATCATGTTGCATATGCCCGTCATGGTGACGGCGAGTGCCAGCAGCCAAAACGCGCGGGTGCGCATGGCCGCGCTGATGCCCATGCCGCTGTTGGCGCGCGCGGTGCGCGCCCCCGGCAGCGTGGCGGGGGGCGCCGTTGGGCCATCGGCGGCGAGGCCCACGTGCTCGGCTGAGTGACGATGGAACAACAAATTGAGCGGGATTAGCAACACCATCGACACCAGCCCGAACCACCACAAGGTTTCGCGCCAGCCGATGCGCCCGATCAACTCCGCGCTCACTGCCGCGATGCCGAGCGAGCCCAGGCCCACGCCGGCGAGCGATAACGCGGAGGCGAGCCCGCGTCGCCGCTCGAACCAGCGGGGCACGATCGCCATGTGCGGAATAAAACCCAACGCCGCGTAACTCAAACCTAAAAAAATACCGTGAGCGGCGGTGAGCCCGGCGAGCGATTCGACTTTCGAACACAACATCAGCCCCGCGCCCATGCACAACGCGCCGATCGGAAACAACACGCGCGCGCCGAGCCGGTCGAACAAATAGCCGGCCAACGCCGCGGTCAAGGCGTAAACGATCATCGCGGCGGATACCACGCCGGCGGTGTCCGCGCGCGACCAAGCGGTTTCGTCCAGTATCGCGGAGTAGTAGACGCCGAACGAAAAGCGAAAGCCCAGCGACACGAACAAGGTGATGAACATTACCGCGACGATCACCCAGCCGTAGTAAATGCCGCGGCGGGTGAACCAGGTGATTAGCGGTGAGGAATTCACTTCTTGTTTTTTATTTAGGGAAGCGCTGAATAAGTCCCCGATTGCTCTGTAAACGCGAATTCCAGTGGTACGTTCTGATTGGGAGGACGTATTCGCGAGCCACGAGGCAAGACATGAAACAAATGACGCTGGCAGCAGTG
>VGIF01000218.1 GCA_016868015.1 Betaproteobacteria bacterium | reverse complement strand
GAAAAACACCGAATTAAACATCGAAAGCGCCTTCGGCCTGATGAAATCAGCATTCATTTCGCATAATCGGCATCATCGCTTTCCTCGGGCGCACCTTTTACCTACTTGATCAGCGTATCCTTTATTTGAATTTTTCATTTGGAAGAAATTAAGCCGAGGTAAACCAGAGCGGCGCATTGTCACACAGTTGCGGCGCATCCCGCACACCCGGTGTGTCGCCGGTCAATCAGCGCGCAAACGCCGCCGCCTGCCGCCCCGCGATGCGCCCAAAGATCACGCATTTACCCAGCGACGAGCCTGTCATATAGGCGACCCCGTGAAACCCGCCCGTCATTTCGCCCGCCGCGTATAACCCGGCGATCGGCTCGCCATAGACGTTAAGCACGCGCGCCTCGATATCGACGGTGACGCCGCAATAGGTGGCGATCAGCCCGCTGGTGGACGGATACGCATACCACGGCGCGCGTTTGAGTTCGACCAGCTTGCCGTAGGTGGTCGATAAGCCCGCGCGGCCGAAATCTTGGTCGCGGCCATTGCGCACGAAACCGTTGTAGCGCTCGATGGTGGCGTTAAGCGCTTGGGCATCGAGGCCGATACGTTGCGCCAGCGCGTCCAAGGTCGGCGCGGTAAGCAAGCGCCCTAACGCCAGCGCTTCCTTGAAGCGAAACAGCGGCGGGCCATCGGCTTCGGTGGCGCTGTCGAACACGCTTCGATCAAAAATCTGATACGCCATCGCGCCGGGCTGCAGCAACACCGCATCGCCCAACAATTTGTACGATTGCGATTCGTCGACATAACGTTGCGCGTGTTGGTTGACCGCGATCGCGCCGCGATACACCGCGTGCTTGCTCCAATCGCGCCCCGCGCTTTTGCCGGTGTCGGGGTGAAACCCGAACGTGCCTTTGATGTGCGCCACGTCGGCCAACCCCGCGCCCAGCGCCCACGCCATGCGCACGCCGTCACCGGTGCTGCCCGGCCCGCAGTAGGGAATCGCCTTTTCTTGCAGCGGCACGAACAGTTTCACCATCCCGGCGTTACGCGCAAAACCGCCAGCGGCGAGCACCACGCCGCGCTTGGCGTGAATGTCCACCGCGCGGCCGTTGATTACGGCGGCGACACCGGTGACGCGGCCGCTGGCGCCGGTCAACAAGCGCGTTGCTCGCGCTGCGTATTCGATGGTGACGCCCGGCGTCGCCTTCGCGCGCTCGGCCATCAAGTCCATGAACGCCTGCGAATTCACCGCATGCGCGCGCGGCGTGGATTGGCCCGCGCCCACCTCCACGGTTTTAAACTGCGCACCGAGTTGTTTTAACCACTCGTACGCGGCCAATTGATGCGCGACATAGGTGCGCACCAGCGCCTCATCGTTTTGAAATTGTCCGGCGCGGCGGATGTCCTCATAAAGCCGCTGGTCGTTGTCTTCAATGCCGGCCGCCTTTTGCATATCGGTGCCGGCGAAGGCAAACAAGCCGCCTGATAACTCACTGCTGCCGCCGGTGCGCGCGAGTTTTTCCAGCAACAACACTTGCGCACCGTGGTTTGCGGCTTGCATCGCGGCGCTCAACCCGGCCAAACCGCCACCCACAACGACGACATCGGCATTCATATGTAAGTATTTGATTTAATTAAATATTTTTTCGGCCACTCACTCGACCCTAACGCCCGCCAAACGCATCACCTTGCCCCACTTGGTGTATTCCTCGCGCTGATACGCGGCGAATTGCTGCGGCGTGCCGCCGATGGGCTCCACGCCGGTGGCGAAAAAACGCTCCCTGACCTCGCGATCCGCCACCATGTTATTCAACTCGCGATTCAAGCGCGTTATGATCGCCGGCGGTGTGCCCGTGGGCGCCAACACCGCGTACCAACCCGAGGCCTCATAACCGGGCACGCCGGCTTCGGCGATGGTCGGCAACTCGGGCGCCAACGGCGTGCGCTTGGCACTGGTCACACCGAGCGCGCGCAAACGCCCCGCCTGGATGTGCGGCAGCACCACCGAGGCGGGGTTCGCGGTCGCCTGCACCTGGCCGCTTAAAAAATCCGCGAGCGCCGGCCCCGCGCCCTTGTACGGCACGTGCGTCATTTGTATGCCCGCCATGCTGCAAAAAAGCTCAGTGGTCAGATGCAACACCGTGCCGTTGCCCGACGATGAATAATTCAACGCGCGCGGCTTGGCCTTGGCGAGCGCGATGAACGCCTGCACCGTCGCCGCCTGCACCGACGGATGCACCACCAAAATATACCCCGCGCCGCCGATCAAATTGATCGGCGCGAAATCCCGGATCGGATCATAGGCGAGATTTTTATAGTAATGCGGCGTGATCGCCTGCGTCGCCGTGGTGCCGAAAAAAAGCGTGTAACCGTCCGCTGCCGCGCGCACCGCGGTTTGCGCCGCGATAATGCCGCCGGAGCCGCCGCGATTATCGATGACGAACTGCTGCTGCATCGATTCGGACATTTTTTGAAACGCAATGCGCGCCACCCCGTCGACGCCGCCGCCCGGCGGAAACGGCACGATCAGCCGCACCGGTTTGGCGGGATACGATTGCGCATGGCCAACACCGATCAAAACCACGGATAAGCACGCCTGAACACAGATGACAGCCAACCGGCGCGGCACCGTCAAAGCGGCCGGCAAAATGAAGGCACGTGCGTTCATCCTTTGACGAGCTCAACACCAACGGTTTTCAAAAGGGCCATACGCCCCGGGCGGGTCCAAGCCCGTGCCGAGCTTCGCCCAAAGGGGTGAATGGCCATCGGGCCAGGCGCTCTGACGCTGTGATCATCCGATTTCATCTGTGGCTCGCTTGCGGGTCTCAAGCGAATTCTAGCATCGCGATTTCGCGTTACACTCGCGACACGCCATGATCGCGCCCACCACCTATCTCGGCACCCTACAGCGCGGCAAAATCGCGCTGTGGTGTTATTTCATCTGGTATCTGGTGATGGCGGGGTTTTATTTCGACGCACGCCCCGCGTTATGGCTTAACTCGCTCGGTATCAGCCTGTTTATCGGCACCGCGCTGGTGTTAAGCATCCTGCCGCCGGCGGGCTTGCGCGCGCTGGAAAAATGGGCGGTCGCACGGCTTTTCCTGGTGCCGTTTTGCGTGTCGAGTTTTGCCGCATTGATCAAGGAGCGCGGATTTTGGGTGGTGTTCTCGCCCAGCTTGCGCGATAACCTCATCGCGGCGGGCGCGTGCACCTTGTTTGTCGCCGCGACGTGGCTGTGCCGGCCGCGAAAGGTGAGAGCAGCATGAGCGCGCGCCCCTGTCTGGTCATCGCCCATCGCGGCGCGTCGAGCTACGCACCGGAGAACACCTTTGCGGCGTTCGATTTGGCATTGGCGATGGGCGCGCACCACCTGGAACTCGATGTGCAAATGACACGCGACGAACATCTGGTGGTCATCCACGACGATCTCGTCGATCGCACCAGCGATGGCAATGGCCCGGTCAATTCGCACACGCTGGCGCAATTGCAGGCCCTCGACGCCGGCGCCTGGTTTGACGCGAAGTTCGCGGGCGAGCGCATCCTGACCCTGCAAGCGCTGCTTGAACGCTACCGAGGCCGCGCGCACTTGCACGTCGAAATCAAGGGCAAGACCGAGGGCTTGAGCGAACGCACCGCGGATATAATCCGGCGCGCGGGATGGCCGCAAGCGGTCACCATCACCTCGTTTCAAAAAGACAAACTTCAGGCGCTGCGCGCGTATGCGCCGGAGCTGCCCGCGGGCTGGCTGTTGCGCAACATCGACGATGACATCACAGGCGCAGCCACGCGCTTGGGCATCGGCCAACCGTGCCCCAAAGCCGAGTGGGTGACACCCGAACTCGTCACACGCCTGCGTGAAGCCGGTTTTAACGTGCGCGCCTGGGGTGTGTCGAATGTAGACCTGATGCTGCGCTGCGTTCAGGCCGGGGTTGACGGCATGACGGTGAATTTCCCGGATAAGCTGATCGCTCGCCTGGGCAAATAGTGGCGGCGCCGATAGGGCGCCAGATGGCAAGGGCGGCGAATGATCAAAAAGTCGCGCAGCTAAACGCTTAACCCGTCTTTTACCAAATCCGAATTATTGACTCTATCAATATTGCGGACGATTTCACTTTTATCGGTTGACCGGCCAAAATCAGGCTCCAATCGTTTGGGAATTTTTCTACAATCGAAGTCTCCTGCCGATCTTCACAGTTCCGATCGCGCTACCTTAAGCCGCTGCCATGGCCTTCGGTCCGCCTTGCCGGCTTAAAGTGGTACCCTGGAATCATCGCCCCGTTGATTGGGGCCGTGCGTGAGCACCCGCCGTCGCGACGAGCGGGTCACTCCCGCGTTATCTTTGCGTCGCGAATAACCTTCGTCCACTTCGCAATCTCGTCCACGACTTCCCTCTGCAGTGCTTCGGGCGTGCTACCGGCAAGTTCGATCCCGATTGCTTCGAGCTTCGCGCGGACGTCCGCAAGCTGCAGCACGACGCCCACGTGCTTGTTGAGCAGCGCCACGATTCCCCTCGGCGTTCCAAGCGGCGCATAAAGCGCGTAATCGGTGTAAGACTCGAAGCCGGGGACGCCCGCCTCGCCGATCGTCGGCACGTCGGGAAGCTGCGGCGAGCGTGTCTTGCGTGCAACCCCGAGCGCGCGCAGCCTGCCAGCCTTAATATGGGGCAGGTGCGCGGGCAGACTATCGATCGCGATCGACACCCTGCCGTCGACAAGATCCGGTAGAAGCTGCGTAGTACCCTTGTAGGGCACATGCAGCATCTCGACACCGGCCATCTGCTTGAAGAGCTCGCCAGTCAGGTGAATCAGGCCGCCCACCCCTGAAGACGCATAGGTGATCTTCCCGGCGTTCGCTCTTGCGTGCGCGACAAACTCCTTTACCGACGTGACCCCGAGGCTCGGCGGCACCACCATCACAACGGTGCCGAAGCCGATCTTGGTGACTGGTGCGAAATCGCGCGCAAGATCGAAATCGAGCTTGCGGTAGTAGGCCTGCGCGATGGCAAGCCCAATAACCGGGGCAACGAGCAACGTGTACCCGTCGGGCGTGGTTTTCGCGGCTAACGAGGTGCCGAGGGTTGCGGCTGCGCCAGGCCGATTATCAACGACGATGCTCTGCCCGAGCCGCCCGGCAAGCTTTTCGCCGACGGTGCGCGCCACCAGGTCGACGCCCCCGCCCGCTGGAAACGGCGCGATGATGCGGACCGGCCGCACGGGGTACTGCTGTGCGGCGGCCGGCAACACCATCAGCGCCGGCGGGGTGAGCGCCACGGCCAGTCGAAAAAAAGCTTGTGCCAGAAGCAGCGGTGAATGGACACGACGGATCTCCCCTTGTTGATGCCAGATATCATACAGTGCCCCCATGGCTCTCCACAGGGAAGTCTTTCCCGACTGTCGCCGTTGCGCCAGGCCGTTCTTAGTTTGAGCGCGGCGTTGCCTTCGCCGTGGATGGCAAACCGCTCGTGGGATGTCGCCTGGCGCGTGATGTAGCGGCACGGTTGTTCGACGCCCTAGCAGCCTGTCGGGCTTAACCCTGCCGGCTGCAAAATGAGCGGATGCGGTCCATATTTCCCCGGTTTCCCGCGCGAATAGTACGAACTATTCGCTTGAAAACCGTGAAAATCTGTCCTCGCACCTCTCATTTTTCGCTTCGACAAGTTAAGCCCGACAGGCTGCTAGCGCTCGTTTGCTTCACAACGAACACCCGCGTGCGGGCTAAAGCCGTCGGCGTGGACGTATCGCGCGCACGTTCGCTGCACGGTGCTGCGTTTTCGTGCGCCCATAAGCGTCAATACTTTGCGCACCGCGCGCGGCGCGGCCGCGATGCGATACGTGCAATACGTACGATACGTGCTGGCCACCGCTTGTAGCGGCGTCATAAGGTCTTCGTCGACCCGGTAGACGGGGATTGCGCCCATGAACAAATACGGGCAGCCCATACACTGACATTGCCACGAGACTGATATTATATATAGTCTATTAATCCCGTGTTACAACACAAGTATTTGATTTAATTAATTTTTTTATTTTCATGTCTTTACCCGCCTATGCCGAGCTGCATTGCTTGAGCAACTTCACCTTCCTGCGCGGCGCCTCGCACACGGAGGAGTTGGTGGCGCGCGCCAAGGCCTTGGGCTACAGCGCGCTCGCCATCACCGACGAGTGTTCGCTCGCCGGCGCGGCGCGCGCGCATGTCGCGGCGAAGCAGCACGGCTTCAAACTCATCGTCGGCACGGAAATTCAAATCGAGGATGGCGCGAAGCTGGTGTTGCTCGCCACCAACCGCGAAAGTTATGGGCATATTTCGGCGTTGATCACGCGCGGGCGTATGCGCGCGCAAAAGAGCGCTTATCGGCTGACGTGGGATGATTTGGAAGTGAATCTCGATCATTGTTTGGTGTTGTTGATACCGCCGTGCACAATAGAACACGCTCACCACCTCGCCCGCCGCTTCCCCCAGCGCGCATGGATCGCCGCCGAGTTACACAGCGGCGCCAACGACAAAGTTAAGCTGCGCGCGCTGCAGGCACTCGCTGAACAAAGCGGCTTGCCACTCGCGGCCGCCGGCGACGTGCACATGCACGCGCGCTCGCGCAAACCGCTGCAGGACACGCTGACAGCCATACGCCTGCGTACCACGGTCGCCGAGGCCGGTTATCAGTTGCAGCCCAACGCCGAGCGCCACTTGCGCACGTTGACGCAGCTTGCGCAAATCTATCCGCCGCAGCTGCTCGCCGAAACCCGGCACATCGCCGGGCGGTGCGATTTTTCGATGGACGTGCTGCGCTACGAATACCCGGACGAAGTCGTGCCGGCGGGCCACACCCCGGTAAGCTATTTGCGCGAACTCACCGAGCAAGGTTTACGCAAGCGCTTCCCGCAAGGCGCCACCGCCAAGGCGCGCGCGCTGGTCGAAAAAGAGCTCGCGCTGATACACGAGCTTGAATACGAACCGTTTTTTTTGACGGTGTACGACATCGTCAAATTCGCGCGCGGCGTGGGCATTTTGTGCCAGGGGCGCGGCTCGGCGGCGAATTCGATCGTGTGTTACGCGCTCGGTATCACCGCGGTCGGCCCCGACCAGCTCGATATGCTGTTCGAGCGCTTTATCTCGCGCGCGCGCAAGGAGCCGCCCGATATCGACGTCGATTTCGAGCACCAGCGGCGCGAGGAAGTGATTCAATACATTTACCAAAAATACGGCCGCCAGCGCGCCGCACTCGCCGCCACCCTGGTGCGCTACAAGCTGCGCAGCGCGATCCGCGACGTGGGCAAGGCGCTCGGCATCGAGCTCGCTTTGATCGACCGGCTGGCCAAGTCGCTGGCGTGGTGGGATAAGCGCGCGACACTCGACGCACGCCTGCGCGAAGCGGGCTTCGACCCGGATAGCCATAGCGTTGCGCTATTGATCGAGCTGGTGAGCACGCTGGTGGGTTTTCCGCGCCACTTGTCGCAGCACGTCGGCGGCTTTGTG